>CAYLVP010000075.1:10244-14779 GCA_964387155.1 uncultured Rhodobacterales bacterium
CGACAAGTCGTTCAAATCGATGTCGATAAATCAGATTTGGTCGGACGCCATCAGCCCAGTACCACATTGCGGGCAACGAAAACGGAAAACTTTTCGCAAGGCTGATCCATACAAGTGGCCAAGCCATCAGCGATTTTTTCCACATCGCCAAAACGGCACAGGCGCAGTTGATTGCAAACAGGAAATGCAAGGCTCCGCCAACTCGTATCCCCGCATAAACAGAAACGGCGCCATGAATGGCGACGTATCCCATAACCGCAAAAACCCCGAAATTCATCTTACCGGCTGGGTGGCTGCGCGCGAATTCTCGACCAGCGTGAACCCATTCCCATTCGATCAAACCGGAAGCGCCGTTGCTGGCGGCCGAGCCACCGTAGCCCTCTCCAATGGCATATCTGTCGGGGCGTGCCATCGTGCTACATCCTGAATACGCCGAAGCGTGTCTCTTCAATGGGGGCGTTCAGGCTGGTGCGCAGGGACAGAGCCAATACATCACGGGCCTTGCGGGGGTCGGCGACCCCATCATCCCAGAGCCGGGCGGAGGCGTAGAGCGGGTGAGACTGCGCCTCAAACTGGTCGATAACCGGTTGTTTAAATTTATTTTCTTCCGCGTCAGACCATGTCCCGCCCTTGCGCTCGATGCCGTCGCGCCGCACGGTGGCCAGCACGCCTGCGGCCTGCTCCCCCCCCATGACGGAGATGCGGGAATTGGGCCAAGACCACATGAAGCGCGGGCCGTAAGCCCTTCCAGACATGCCATAATTTCCTGCACCGAAAGAGCCGCCTACCACCATGGTGATCTTGGGCACGGAGGTCGTGGCCACAGCTGTCACCATCTTGGCACCGTGGCGCGCGATCCCTTCATTCTCGTATTTCTGGCCCACCATGAAGCCCGTGATATTCTGCAGGAAAACCAAGGGGATGGCGCGTTGCGAGCAGAGCTCGACGAAATGCGCGCCCTTCTGCGCGGCCTCGGAAAACAGCACGCCATTATTGGCAATCAGGCCGACGGGCAGCCCGTAGATTTCGGCAAATCCGCAGACCAGGGTTTCCCCGAAGCGGGCCTTGAATTCGTCAAATCGCGACCCGTCAACCAGGCGGGCGATGACCTCGCGGATGTCGTAGGGGGTGGTCAGGGAGGCGGGCACGACGCCCAGAAGCTCGTTTGGGTCAAAGGCAGGGGGCTCGGCACCCGGATTGTACAAATTGTAGCAATCCGCGTTTGCGGTTTTTACATTTTGTAGCAAATTTTTCGCGCTTGCCACGGCTTGGCGCGCGAGGACCAAAGCATGGGCGTCATCCTCGGCCAGATAATCCGCCACGCCCGAGAGCCGCGTATGGACATCGCCGCCGCCCAGCGCCTCTGCCGAGACCACCTCGCCGGTTGCGGCCTTCACCAGAGGCGGGCCTGCGAGAAAAATCGTGCCCTGCTCCCGCACGATGATCGAGACGTCGCACATCGCGGGAACGTAAGCCCCGCCCGCCGTGCAGCTGCCCATGACCACGGCGATCTGTGGGATGCCTTTGGCCGACATCTGCGCCTGATTGTAGAAGATGCGCCCGAAATGGTCGCGGTCGGGAAAGACCTCG
Source organism: uncultured Rhodobacterales bacterium (assembly GCA_964387155.1). GTDB lineage: Bacteria > Pseudomonadota > Alphaproteobacteria > Rhodobacterales > Rhodobacteraceae > Litoreibacter. The sequence continues at coordinate 11,835 of CAYLVP010000075.1, forward strand.
TCCTGATTGGGCAGGTTCGCCCCGCCGCTATCGACCAGATAAATGCAGGGCAGATGGTTTTCTTCCGCGATCTCTTGCGCACGGAGGTGCTTTTTGACCGTCATCGGATAATAGGTACCGCCCTTCACGGTGGCGTCGTTACACACCACCATGCAGATCCGGCCCGAGACCAGCCCGACACCGGCCACAACACCGGCGCAGGGGGCCGCGCCGTCATAAAGCCCATGCGCCGCCGTCGCACCAACCTCCAGAAAGAAAGAGCCCGGGTCGAGCAGATTGGCCACCCTGTCGCGGGGCAGCATTTTGCCGCGGCTCAGGTGCCGCTCGCGTGCTTTTGTGCCGCCGCCCATGGCAGCCAGATCTGCGGCCTCCTGAACGATGCGCAGGGCGTCGAGATGGGCGGCCTCGTTCGCTTTGAACTCCTCGGAGCCGGGGGAGATTTTCGAGGTGAGTTTCATGCGGTCCGCTCCCAAGCTTGAGCCCTGTCATCGCCGGGCCATGGGGCGGCGTGCAGAGATGGGTTCAGCAGGGCTATATGGCGGCCAAGCACATCTTCCATTGCCGTGGCGCGCACCACTGGCAAAACCGCCAGCCCATCGCGGCGGACCGGCGACGGCACGGTGCCCTCGGCTTGGTTGCGTGCTTGAAAGAAGCGGTCTAGCTCCAACCCCTACCCCTTTATCTCGCAATATTCAGCCGTTGAGCGGCCTTCGAGGCAGGCGGCGAATTCGTCGGTGAGGCCCGCAAGCTCGCTGACCTCGCATCCCAGCCGCGCGCTGTCAGCGCCGCCGGGGCGGGACTGTGCGACCTCTTCGCATTTCTGGGTGACGTAGTCGGACCAGATGACAATCAGGTTCAAAAGCTGGTTTGCGCCATTGGTGGTGACTTTTGTCATCAGCTCTTCCTGCAGCACCTTCGCGCTGCCTCGCCATTCGTCGCGCACACCTGTCAGGCAGGCGGCGTGGCCGTCTGATCCCGGCACTTCCTCGGCGCATGGCTCGAACATCAGGCCCAGGCATTGCGGCCAGGTGGTGGTGATCTCCATCTGCTCGAGGCAGGCCAGAACCACCAGCTTGTCTTGGGCCACGGGCAGGTCCTGGGCCGTGGCGGGTGCGGCGAGCAGCATAGTGGCAATCGCGAGTGATCTCATTGTGGTCTTTTCCCTGTCATGCGGCTTCCCGCCCTGCGACGGGGGTGCGCGTGGCCCAATCCCCGGGCCCGTGTTTGGCGATAAGCCCGCCCAAAGGGCCGACATGGTATTCATAGTGTCGGGTGGCATCAAACTGCGCCGGGCCGCAGATGACAACCATGCGCGTGGCGGAGCCCTCCCCCGGCTTCGCGCGACAATCGGTGAGCTTGGCCCCCTGCCCGGCCTCGGAGAGGTATTGCGCCGCATAGGTCTCGATAATCTGGGTCTCGGTGATCAGCAGGGTCGCGCGCTGGTAAAGCGCGGCGGCGAGCACCGCGAGCAGTGCCAGCAGGGTGATAACGGCGTAGTGGAGGGGGCGGAGGCGGGTCATCGCAGCGCCCGCACTTGACGATAGCACTTTTTGATACTATTTTGGCGGGCATAGCACAGGACATGCGCCAACTTTACAGGACGTGACACACACGGACACTGGCTTTTGGGGCGCCGAAAAATGCAGAAAAAACATGAGCGTACACTTAAAGCAATATTTGCAAAACGGGCCCCCACCGACTTAACTTGGAGAGAGGTCGACGCATTGCTGAACGCATTGGGAAGCGATGTTTCCGAACGGGCCGGATCACGTGTTTGCGCTGAACTGAACGGGGCTGTGATTGTCGTGCATAAGCCACATCCGCAGCCGGAATTGAAACGAAGTGCCGTCAGATCTATTGCGGCATTTCTCAGAACCGCAGGAATTAAGCCATGAAGGCATATAAGGGGTATTCGGCATCGCTGGAGTATGACAGCGCCGATCAGGAGTTTTTTGGCACCGTAATTGGCATCAAAGACGTCGTTCATTTCACCGGAGCCTCTGTTAAAGAGCTCGAACAAGCTTTTCACGACAGCGTCGACGCGTATTTGGATTTCATGCAAGAGCGGGGCAAGAAGCCAGCTAGGCCCTATTCCGGAAAACTGGCGCTGCGCACCTCTCCGGAGCACCACAGGCTTATTTCGGAAGCTGCTTCTCACGAACGCCGCTCGGTCAACCAGTGGATCGATGAAACACTCGCGAAAGCCGCCAAGGAAACTCTGGCCGAAGGTGTTACCAAAGTAGGCATACGCTAACGTCACCCCATCGCCCCCACCAGCTCGCGGCCGACCAGCATCCGGCGGATCTCGCTCGTACCCGCTCCGATCTCCATCAGCTTGGCGTCGCGAAACAGGCGGGCCACGGGGGCGTCGTTTAGGAACCCGGCACCGCCCATGGCCTGGACGGCCTGATGCGCTTGGGTCATCGCAGCCTCGGAGGCGTAGAGGCAGCAGGCGGCGGCGTCCTGACGGGTGACGGTGCCGCGGTCGCAGGCCTTGGCGACCTCGTAGATATAGGCGCGGGCGGAGTTCATAGCGGTATACATGTCAGCAATCTTGCCCTGCATCAGCTGGAAGGAGCCGATGGGCTGGCCGAACTGCTTACGCTCCGCCATATAGGGCATGATCGCGTCCATACAGGCGGCCATGATGCCGGTGCCGATACCTGCGAGAACCACCCGTTCGTAGTCGAGACCGGACATGAGAACCTGCACGCCGCGCCCCTCTTCGCCGAGGATGTTGTCGAACGGGACCTCGACATCGTCAAAGATCAGCTCTGCCGTGTTTGAGCCGCGCATACCGAGCTTGTCGAAATGGGGGGAGGTGGAGAAGCCGATCATCTCTTTCTCGATCAGGAAGGCCGTGATGCCTTTGGAGCCCGCATCGGGGTCGGTCTTGGCATAGACCACGAGGGTGGCTGCGTCGGGGCCGTTGGTGATCCAGTATT
>CAYLVP010000076.1:0-1819 GCA_964387155.1 uncultured Rhodobacterales bacterium
AACAGCTTCTCCGCCAGCCAGGACGTGCCTTATCCGTGGTTCAAAGCGGGGCCGATTGCCGCCACCAAACGCGCCTGCCCTGATCTCGACGCCGAGGCGCTCTACTTCCAAACCCTGTCTGAAATGACCCTTTCGGAGGTCTCAGGCCCCAACCTGATCCTGAGCACGGCAGAGGGTGCAAAAATGGTCTTCCGCGCGGAGTAGCGCGATCACGTATCGGGCTTGCCCGCTTGCAACTGCTCCAACAGCCGCCCCCGCGCCGCTGGCAAAGGCTTGTTGCCAAGTGCGGGCGCCATCCACGCCTCCAGAAAATGCCCGGTGGTCCGCAACCCGTCACTCACCTCATCAAGCGCGTTGCTGCCAATCAGCCCGCGCAATGACGGTGGCAAGGGCAAAAGCCGCGCGGCCCAGTCGCCTGCGCCCTTTTCAGACACGGCGCGCCCCGATTTGGGCGAGACATAGCGCAGGCCTTGCGTCTCCCCGGTCACAGCACAGCTTTCAAGGTCGAGCCCGTATCCCAGCGCTTCCAACAAGGCCAGTTCCCAGAACATGTAAGCCAATGGCCAGGCGGGGTCCCCGCCGAGCCGATCAAACAGGTCGAGCGTTTGCGCGTATAGCTCAGGATGTGGGTCCCGTTCAGCCATAGCGAACCGTAAGAGCCCGCAAATCGCGTTCAACCCCGCCAAAGCCGCGCGGTCGCCCATGACCTGTGCCGCGCGCGATTTCACCGGCTCAACCGTGAAGGCCCCCAAATGGTCCTGCAACCGGGCCCGCCAGGACAGGTCCAGCTGCGCGCCGGGCTGCAGCACAGGAGCCAATTTCCGCGAGGCTCCGCCGCGCACCACACCCGCATGAAGGCCTTGCGTTTCGGTGAAGACTTCGATGATCGCGGCATGCTCTCCGTGCCGACGGGCAGAGACCAATATGCCCTGCTCCCGCCATTCCATCACCCAATCCTCATTGACATCATTGTTCCAAAAATATCCCGGGGGGCAGCGCAAGCTGCGGGGGCAGAGCCCCCAATACCGCGGCGCGTGGAGCGTGACGCAAAACCTCATGCGCGCCGCAGGCGCTCATTCAGACAAGCCCGGTTCGTCCAACAGATGTCGGCCGGCCCGGTCCTCAACCTCAATCACCCAAAGGTCCGGGTCAAAGCTGCGCTGCTTGACCAAGGTCGCATCCACTTCGCGCTCGTCCCCCTCACTCAACACAACCCAGGCGCGCGCCCCGCTCATCAGATCAAAGCTGCGTTGGTAGCAACAAGCCTGCCCGTCCAGCGTGTTGAGCTTGACCAGCACCGCCCCCGCCGTGGCATCCCCTTTCGAGGTCACGAAGGCCGGGATATTCTCCATCTGCAATCGGCGCAGATAAGCGCCAACCCAGAACTCTGCCGTCAGCCGGGCACTCACGCATTCCCATCCTTGAAATCGAGCCCCATCTCCGCGTAGCGCTCGCTGTCTTCCAGCCAGCCCGGGCGAACTTTCACCTGAAGAAACAAATGAACCTTGCGGCCCAGAAATTCGACCAGCTCTTCCCGCGCGGCCTTGCCCACGGCCTTGATCGTCTCGCCCTTGTTGCCAAGCACGATGCCTTTATGACCGTCGCGCACCACATAGATCACCTGATCAATCTTGGCGGAGCCGTCTTTGCGTTCCTCCCAGGCCTCGGTCTCCACGGTCATCTGATAGGGCAATTCCTGGTGCAAGCGCAGGGTCAGCTTTTCGCGCGTTATCTCTGCCGCAATCATGCGCATCGGCAGATCGGCGATCTGGTCTTCGGGATAAAGCCAAGGGCCCTCGGGCATCTGGGCAGCCAGCCA
>CAYLVP010000076.1:1919-14775 GCA_964387155.1 uncultured Rhodobacterales bacterium
CGATCTGGTCTTCGGGATAAAGCCAAGGGCCCTCGGGCATCTGGGCAGCCAGCCAACCCCGCAGCGTTTCAACGCCGTGCCCGCGTTCGGCTGAAATCATGAAGGTCTCCGCAAAAGGAAACGCGGCGTTCAGCTCTTGCGTCAGCCCCAGAAGGGCATCTGATTTGACCCGGTCGATCTTGTTGATGACAAGCGCCACCTTGGCCCCGCCGACACGCGCGCCCAAGCCGTCCAAAATAGCGTGCACCCCATCTGTGATGCCGCGATGCGCCTCGACCATGAGCACCACGACATCAGCGTCAGACGCTCCGGTCCAGGCGGCGGCCACCATGGCGCGGTCCAGGCGGCGACGCGGCTTGAACAGGCCCGGCGTATCCACGAAAACCAGCTGCGCCTGCCCCTCCATCGCCACGCCGCGTATCCGCGCGCGCGTTGTCTGCACCTTATGGGTCACGATCGAGACCTTCGCCCCCACCATCCGGTTGAGCAGCGTGGATTTGCCCGCATTGGGCTCCCCGATCAGGGCGATGAAGCCTGCGCTGGTGGGTGTGTCAGTCATTCTCAAGTCTTTCCAATAGCGCCTTGGCGGCGGCTTGCTCGGCCTGTCGTTTGGACCCGGCTTTGGCCTGAGCGGTCTGCCCGCTCTGGGCGCGGGCTTCAATGGTGAAGAGCGGGGCGTGGTCAGGGCCTTCGCGCTTGAGGATGGCGTATTGGGGTGGGGCCTCGCCGCGCGCCTGAACCAGTTCCTGCAGCGCGGTCTTCGGATCGCGCGCGTCAGCCTCGACCGAGGCAATCTGCCCGGCCCAGAGGCGCAGGATCATCGCCCGTGCGGCCTCCAGCCCACCATCAAGGTAGACCGCCGCAATGACCGCCTCCATCGCATCGCCCAGCAAAGCGTCCTTGCGCCTGCCGCCCGAAACCATTTCCGACTTGCCCAGCTTCAGCACCGCGCCAAGCTCAAGCGCGCGGGCGACATCGGCACAGGTCTCCTTGCGGACCAACGCGTTATAGCGCGGCGCGAGGATGCCCTCTGCCGCCTGCTGGTCCTCTTTCAGCAAGGCTTCGGCGATCACGAGGCCCAGGACCCGGTCGCCCAGAAACTCAAGCCGCTGATTGTCGGGGCGCGTGACGGAGGAAATTGAGCCATGCGTCAACGCGCGGATCAACAGCTCGGGTTCCTTGAAACGGTACCGCAGCCGGTCCATGAAGCCCGCCAGATCAGCGGAGAGCTTTATTCCACCCATTTCAACACCCTGCCCTCCCGGCCCGTCAGTGAAAACAGGATCACCTCGGCCCGCCCCACCATATCTTCCAATGGCACCATCCCCAAGCCTCCCGCCGCCGATGGGAAGCGCGAGTCGAGCGAATTGTCCCTGTTATCCCCCATCACAAATATGTGGCCCTCCTCGACCGTAAAGGTCGGACCATTATCTGCTGCCACTGTCGTGATGTTGATCGTCAGGTAGCTGGGCCCTTGCGGCAATGTCTCGCGCAGCATGTCCTTTGTGCACACCGCGCCAAGCGCGACGGGGGCGTTTTTGCAAGCCACGTAGCCATGTTCCAGAGTGTAGGGTTCCTCAAACTCACCGGCTGCAGCCAGTTCCACGGCCTGACCGTTGAGATGCAGAACACCGTCGCGCATCTGCACCCGGTCGCCCGGCAGCCCGATCACCCGCTTGATGTAGTGCTTGCCATTGCCGGGATGCACGAATGTCGCAACATCGCCACGGGCAGGCATCAGGCCAGACGGCCCCATGTCACCGTCACATTGGCCGAGGCCGCACATCATCGCGGGAAACCCATAGGCGGCGCGGTTGACCAGAAGGTAGTCACCCACAATCAGACCCGGTTTCATCGATCCCGTCGGGATCCAATAGGCCCGGAACAGGATCAGCAGCAGCGCGAAACACAATGCAGGCGGGCCCAGCAATACCAGCAGCCAGAACTCGCCGCGCCCCATCGCTACTGGATGGCCTTGAAGAACCTGTCTGGCCGCCAGGTCCAGAAGAACAACATCCGCGACCCCGCAGACGAGAAAATCACCCGATCAGCCCGGCCCAGCAGGTTTTGGAAAGGCACCATGCCCACCCCGCCAATCGGCCCTTGCGGGAAACGCGAGTCGATCGAGTTGTCGCGATTGTCACCCATGAAGAAGAAATGGCCCTCCGGCACGGTGAAGACCGGGGTCCAATCCGCATTGCCCTGCCCTTGCGGCGGCTCGGGCCGAGTCTCGATATTCAGGATTGAATGTGCACCGTAACCATCGAGCTGCTCGGCAAAGCGCGATTTGGAGCATTCGGCCCCCTCACCCGTCGCGCCATTTTCGCAGCGGGGATAATTGCCGACCGAGCCTTGCGGAGCGAAGGGCTCAACGAACTGGCCATCCGGTGTCTGCGCCTGGGCTTTGCCATTCAGAAACAGCACACCGTTCTGCATCTGCACTTGGTCGCCCGGCAACCCGATCAACCGCTTGATGTAGTCCTGGCCCGAGGTCGGATGGCGAAACACGACAACGTCACCGCGCTCGGGCTCAGAGCCGAACAGCCGGTCCGGGATAGGGCAGATGCCAAACGGGCAGGAATACTTGGAATAGCCATAGGCCATCTTGTTGACGAACATGAAGTCGCCCACCAGCAGCGTGTCCTTCATTGACCCGGTTGGGATGTAGAAAGGCTGGAAGAAGAAGCTGCGGAACACCCCCGCGATCAGCAGGGCATAGACCACCGTTTTGATCGTTTCGGTAATGCCGTCGGATGTGTCTTCGCTGCTCGCCATGTTGCGTCTCGATCTCTTTGGGATAGGGGCTAAATGAGGAAGCCCCGCGCCCGTGTCAAGCAGATGGGAGCGGCCTGCCGAACACGTTTCAGGCAGGGGCCGGGCGCGCCTCAATCACGACGAAGGCCTGCGCCCAAGGATGGTCGTCGGTCAGCGTGACGTGGATGATGGCCTCATGTCCCGGCGGCGTCATCTCGCGCAGCCGCTCCGCCGCCCAGCCGGTCACGGCCATCACAGGCTGGCCGGTCTCAAGGTTGCTGACGGCCATATCCTTCCAGCTGATCCCCATACGCAGCCCGGTGCCCAGCGCTTTCGAGCAGGCCTCCTTCGCGGCCCACCGTTTGGCATAGGTGCCTGCAACATCTTTGCGACGCGCCGCCTTGCGCTGCTCAACCTCCGTGAAGACGCGGTTGCGGAAGCGGTCGCCAAAGCGGTCCAGCGTGGCCTCGATCCGCTCAATATTGGCAAGGTCCGTGCCGATGCCCAGGATCATGGCGCAGCTCTCACGACAGCCGCGTGGTAAGAATTTTCAACCCAGCCGCACCAAAGAGCAGCGCGAAGGCCCCCTCAAACCAACGCCGCGCACGTTGATAGCCCGCCACCACACGCGGAGAGGAAAAGAGGATCGCATAGCTGATGAACACCAAAATACCGCCGGAATAGAGAAACAAAAACATGAAGGCCAAATCCGCCAAGCCACCCCCGGCTGGCACGGCAATGGCGAATACTGCGCCCCAGCTCAATATGGCTTTCGGGTTGGTCAAATGGATCAGCGCGCCTTTTGCAAAGATCCGCCCGCCCGAGCCTGCATGCGCCTTGCCCGTCAAACCTTCCTTCTGCGACATGGCCGAGCGCAGCGACTTGCCCGCCAGAAACAGCAGATAGGCCGCCCCCAGATAGCGCAGTGCCTCAGCAATCCAAGCATTCGCCAACATCAAGGCGCTCATGCCGAGCGCGGCGGCAATCCCCCAGAAGGCTCCGCCTGTCAAAATGCCCAACGCAAATATCAGCCCCGCGCGCCTGCCATAGGCCATCGACGTGCTGGCAATTCCCAACGTGGCCGGGCCGGGGCTCCCACCGGCTAAAACCCAGGCCAGCCACAGGGCCGCAAGTTCGTAGCCACTCATAGCCCGGCCTCCAGATCGAAAACTATGATCCCGGTTGCGCCACCATCGCAAAGTGCGACGAGACGGGCGCCAAGGGCTGCGTGCTCTGCATCGTCAGCATAGGTTTTCAATGCCTCGGTGCTCACAAACTCCGCCAGGAAGCCGTAAGAATATTCTGTCGATTTGCCCTCGAAATCATGGTTCGGCCCGTGGCGGAAATCGGTCATGCCGTCGAGCTTAAAGCGCAGCGCTTCGAGACCGGACATGATGTCCAGCAGTTCGGCCTTCTCTGCCCCGTCGCTCAGGCGCAGGTAGACGCTGTGCAAGATCACGCTACAATCTCGGCGCGGGCCGCATCCATGAGGCGGCGCATCTCGCTGATGGCGGGGTGCAACCCGCGAAAGATCGCCTCGCCAATCAGAAAATGGCCGATATTGAGCTCCCGCACTTCCAAGATCGCGGCAATGGGCTGGACACAGTCATAGGTCAGCCCGTGGCCCGCATGGACCTCCAGCCCCAGCCCATGCGCGAATGCCGCCATATCTTGGAGCTTTGCGAGTTCGGCGTCGCGGGTATCGAAATCGCCATCGGCATGGGCGTCGCAATAGGCACCGGTATGCAGCTCGATGACCTGCGCCCCAATGCGATGCGCAGCCTCTATCTGGCGCTTGTCCGCTGCAATGAAGATCGACACACGGCACCCGGCGTCGCGCAAAGGCGCGATGTAATGGGCCAGTTGGTTTTCCTCCCGCGCGACTTCAAGGCCGCCTTCAGTCGTCCGTTCCTCTCGCTTTTCGGGCACAATGCAAACCGCATGGGGCTTGTGACGCAAGGCAATGGCCTGCATTTCCGCAGTCGCGGCCATCTCGAAGTTGAGCGGTACGCTCAAGGCGTCCATCAAGGCCTCGATATCGGCATCCGCAATATGGCGTCGGTCCTCCCGCAAATGGGCCGTGATGCCATCCGCGCCCGCCTCTTCGGCCAGCTTGGCCGCGCGCACCGGGTCAGGCACCGCCCCACCACGCGCGTTGCGCACAGTGGCCACGTGGTCAATATTGACGCCAAGGCGTAAGGAAGTGTCGGACGGCATGCAGGGCCTCTAGATGGTTGCGATGGTCACTTGCGCTATAAATGCAGCGCAGGCCCCCATTCGCAAGGCAAACCGTGTCGATTGGCTTCAAAAAAGACGAGGTCAAAAACGACGAAATTCGTCAATAGTTCCCGAAATTTCTTAAGAAATTTTCCGGAACAGATTACAGGGAAATCGGTTCTTTCCGCATAGCAACGCAGCCTTTGCAATGCAGGCAACATGCCAGTGTTGAAAAGGGTGCGTAACATGCAAGAAAGGAGCTTAACCCATGTTGAACTCAACAAGTAAATTCGTCATCGCACTCGCCATCGCGGCCACGCCAATGGCAGCCATCGCCGGCAATAGCTACAAGGCTGAGACCGAGATTGAGGCGGCCGAAACCGAGGTCGAAGAAGCGCCGATTACCACACAAGACGAGGTGGCAGGTGCAACTGGCGTGGAAACACCCGTCCTCGACGGTGAGACCGAGCTGGCCGCAAATGACACGGCTGAAATGCCCGCAACGGGCGAGCAGGAGGTCGTCGCCAACATTGACGGGCAGATCACCATGCAAGATGACGGCACGTTCCTGGCCAACAACCTGATCGGTGCAACCGTCTACTCGCCAAGCGAAGAGAACATCGGTGACGTCAATGACCTGATCATCAGCACCAGTGGCACCGTAGACGGTGTCGTGCTGGGTGTTGGTGGCTTCATCGGCCTCGGCGAGAAGGACGTGGCAATTGCCATGGACGAGCTTGATGTGCAGACCGACAGCGACGGCTATGTGGCGCTGGTGCTTGATGCGACGCAGGAAGAGCTGGAAGCCGCAGAGGCCTTTGTCTCGTCGGCTGAGCGGCGCGACATTGAAGAAGCGGAGCGCGTCGACGCGGAGATGGAGACCGAGACAGACACCGGCCTGATCGATGGCACGATCGAGCAATAAGCTCTGACATGTGAGTAATTAGTATTCAGCGGGCGCTTCGGCGCCCGCTTCTTTATGTTCAGGGTCCGCTCTTCTCGGCCGCTTTGGCCAGCTTCTTTTCGCGGCGTTCCTGCCATTTCGCTTTCAGACGGCCACGACGGCGGTTTTGGTAGACGGTGATCAGCGGCAGCGCGAGATAGTAGCAGATGCTGGCGGCGACGATGCCGGGAATGATGCCGCCGACAAGATAGGGCAAAAACACCTCGTCATAGAACCCGCCCAGCCGGTGCCATTGCGCCCGCTCATCGGTGAAGATTGCCCAGAAATTGTCTTGCAGGTCGCGCGCCGCCCCGGCGAAACGGCTACCAATATTCATGTCTTCCTCGAACTCAGTGCCAAGCAGAAAGTGCCCGGTCTTCAGCGACACGACACCAATCGGCAGATAGGTCAGCGGATTGCCAAAGAAGGTGGACATTAGCGCGGCCAGGATATTGCCGCGCATGGCTTTCGCCAGCCCTGCGGCGATGAAGAAGTGAAAGCCGTAGAAGGGGGTAAAGGTCGTGAACACGCCAGCGAAAACGCCGCGCGCGATCCGGTGCGGGCTGTCTGGCAGCCGGCGGACCCGGTGTTTGACATATTGCGCCGCGCGCGCCCAACCGCCCTGCGGCCAGAGCAGGTGCAAGAGCCACAAAGCCCATGTCTTCGGTGTCCGGCGCTTAAAGACCAACTCGTCCTCTACAATCATGACGGGCCATCATCGGCCTGCCCGTTTCGCTACCACCAGATTGCGGCAGAATTTTTACGCCTTCATGCTCAAGGCGCGCGCTTAAGGTCACGGTGGCGCTCCAATGATGCCACGTCGCTATCGGCGTCGATGGCCGTCATCACGGCATGCAGATGTTCCGCGTCGCGCACATTCACGTCGATCAAGATACGGAAATAGTCCGGTTTGCGATCAATGAAATGCAAATCGGATATGTTGGCTTTCCGCTCCCCAATCAAAGTGCAGATACGCCCCAATACCCCAAACTCGTTACCAATTGTTGCATTCAGGGTCACCGGGTTGCCTGCGGGATGCTCGCCATCATGCCAGAACAGGTCTACCCAACGATCGGGCTCATCTTCAAGGCGGGCCAGCGCTTCGCAGGCGATTGCGTGGACATGAACGCCCTCGCCTTTATGTTTGATGCCGACGATCCGCTCACCCGGAACCGGCTGACAACACTTGGCCCGCTTGACGGTCATCCCCGCAGGCAGACCTGCAACCGCGCGGTTTGGATCGACCTTGGGGCGCTGCTGTTTGATGGCGAGGTCAGGGTAGAGCGCCTGCACAACTTCGCGCGCCGACAGCTCGGTAGAGCCCACAAGCTCCAGCAAATGCGCAGCACCGGGAATGTTCAGCTCTTTGGCAGCGGTAGACAGCGCCTTCTCGGTGGCACGTTTGCCCACATGCTCAAAGGCGGCGCGGGTCAGTTCCCGGCCCAGCTTGATGAAGCGGTCCCGGTGCTCTTCACGCAACGACTTGCGGATGGCCGCCTTGGCGCGGCCTGTCACAGCGATATCAATCCATGTCGGCTGCGGCTTTTGCCCCTCCGCGGTGATGATATCCACGGATTGCCCATTGCGCAGCCGGGTCCAGAGCGGCACCCGCAGACCGTCAACCTTGGCACCAACACAGCTATGCCCAATGCGCGTGTGGATCGCGTAGGCGTAGTCCAATGGGGTCGCGCCACGCGGCAGCTTGATCACATCCCCTTTTGGCGAAAAGCAGAAGACCTGGTCGGAATACATCTCCAGTTTGACGTGTTCGAGGAACTCATCATGGTCCTCGTCCTCGGCTGTGCCAAAACGCTCCGTCAGCTGGGTGACCCATTTGGATGGATCAACCGCGAAGGGGTTTTCGACCCGCTGCCCGTCACGATAGGACCAATGGGCCGCCACGCCGGTTTCGGCAACCTCATGCATCTGGCTCGTGCGGATCTGCACCTCGACCCGCTTGCCGTCGCGCCCCGAGACTGTCGTGTGGATCGAGCGGTAGCCGTTCGACTTGGGCTGCGAAATGTAGTCTTTGAACCGCCCCGGCACAGAGCGCCAGCGGCGGTGGATAACGCCCAGGACGCGGTAGCATTCATCCTCAGAACTGCAAATCACCCTAAACCCGTAAATGTCCGACAGGCGGGAGAAGCCTTGCTTCTTCTCCTCCATCTTGCGCCAGATCGAATAGGGCTTCTTGGCCCGGCCAGAAACGCGGGCCTCGATCCCGGCGGCAAACAGCTCCGAGCGGATATCCTCGGTGATTTTGGGCACCACATTGCCGGTTTCTTTTTGCAAGGTAATGAAGCGGCGGATGATCGAGGCGCGCGCATCAGGCTTGAGCACGCGGAAAGCGAGGTCTTCCAGCTCCTCGCGCATCCAGTGCATCCCCATGCGACCTGCCAACGGCGCATAGATATCCATCGTCTCGCGCGACTTCTGCACCTGTTTTTCGGTCCGCATATGCCGGATGGTGCGCATGTTGTGCAACCGGTCGGCCAGCTTGACCAGGATCACCCGCAGATCCTTGGACATGGCCATGAAGAGCTTGCGGAAATTCTCCGCCTGCTTGGTTTCATTCGACGAAAGCTGCAGGTTGGTCAGCTTTGTCACGCCGTCGACCAGCTCGGCAACCTCGGTGCCAAAGCGCGACGCGATGTCCGCGTAAGAGGCGCGCGTGTCCTCCACCGTGTCATGCAGCAATGCGGTGACAATCGTGGCATCGTCCAACCGCTGCTCTGTCAGCAGGGCGGCCACCTCAATCGGATGGGTGAAATAGGGGTCGCCCGAATGGCGCACCTGCCCCTCATGCATAAGGCCGCCAAAATCATAGGCGGCCTTGATCAGCTCTTCATTAGTTTTTGGGTTGTAGTTGCGGATCAGCTCGATCAGGTCGCTCGCGTCCAGCATGTCCTCGGGTGACCCTACAACAACAGGCCCAAGCGGGCATTACTTGGCCTCTTGGGCTTCCATCAGCGCGCGCAGCAGCTTCTCTTCGGACATGTCGTCCTCGACCGGCTTATCCTGCTCCACCCCCATGAGAAGCGCCATTGCGTCCTCTTCGGGCTCGTCTACCTCGATCTGGGTCTGGTTGCTTTCGATCATCCGTTCCCGCAGCTCTTCTGCGGATTGGGTTTCTTCTGCAATTTCGCGCAAGGAGACGACCGGGTTTTTATCGTTGTCACGGTCCACCGTCAGCGGAGACCCGGCAGAAATTTCGCGCGCGCGATGCGACGCTAGCATGACCAGATCGAACCGGTTTGGAACTTTATCTACGCAATCTTCGACGGTGACGCGGGCCATAGGGGCACTCCAGACAACTAGCAGGGGGTATCAAGACGCTTGAGATAAGCCGGTTTTATCGCATTTACAAGCGCAAAACCCTTAGTTTTGGGCGGGGATCGGTTTGAGGGCCGCCCGCTCAGCAGCTGGCAATGCGTCAAACATCTGCGTGACAGTCTGGCCCAGCACGGGATGGCGCCAGTCAGGCGCAATGTCACGCAGCGGGCCCAGAACAAAGCCTCGATCTTGCAGGCGGGGATGCGGCAGGATCAACTCTTCCGGCGCACGCGTCATCTGCTGCTCAAGCGGCATGTCACGCCACATGCCGAAGGTCTCCAGATCCGGCTGAATGCGTTGACCGTAGGCGATCAGGTCCAGATCTATGGTGCGCGCACCCCACCGGATCTTACGGACCCGTCCCAGCATGTCCTCGACCGCGTGCAGGTGGGTCAGAAGGGCCTCGGGCGTCAGCGTGGTTTCCAGCCGTGCCGCCGCGTTCACAAAGTCAGGCCCAGAGCCCTTCGGGAAGGCAGGCGTGCTGAAAAAGCGGCTAACTTCATTTATGGTTAACGAATCGCATGTTAATCGTCGGAGAGCGTCAGACAGGCAGGAACGCGGCCCGCCAGCGGTTAACGTCACGTTACTTCCGAGTGCAATCAGGGCTGAATGGCAAATATTTGAACACGAGCCGGGTTGCGGCATAGATTAATTTCCCTATTTTTGCCTCGGGCTTGTCATCCCGACCACTCACACTCACGGTTCTTATCAGGCAGGCCACACATCGGAAGGACAATTGATGTTTTATAAAGACGAGCGGCTTGCGCTGTTTATTGACGGCAGCAATTTATACGCTGCCGCCAAGTCTTTGGGGTTTGACATTGACTACAAGCTTCTCAGACATGAGTTCATGCGCCGTGGCAAGCTGCTGCGTGCGTTCTACTACACCGCCTTGCTGGAAAATGACGACTATTCTCCGATCCGCCCGCTGGTGGACTGGCTGAACTATAACGGCTTCACCATGGTGACCAAACCGGCCAAGGAATACACGGACCGGGAAGGGCGCCGGAAGGTCAAAGGCAATATGGATATCGAACTGAGCGTCGATGCTATGGAGCTTGCGCCCCATGTGGATCACATCGTGCTGTTTTCCGGCGACGGTGATTTCCGTCCGCTGCTGGAAGCGATCCAGCGCAAAGGCGTGCGGGTCTCGGTGGTCTCCACCATCCGGTCCAGCCCGCCCATGATCTCGGATGAGCTGCGCCGCCAGGCCGACAACTTCATCGAGCTGGACGAGCTGCGCGACGTGATCGGCCGCCCGCCCCGCGAAGAGAACAGCTTCGCCCCGCGCGAGACCGAACAGGCGGATTAAGGTCAACCACAGCTCGCACGCACGCAATGGGGTCGCGCGGACGGGCTGACGGTGATCGACTACAATCGCACAACAATGGCCGGTGGCGGAAACGCCGCCGGCCTTTCCTCTATTGCCGCAGTCAAACGGGTTGCGGTGGACGACGCGGCGCGCAAGGTTTAGCTAATGCGAAACGCAGCACGGACCGAAACCATGACCAAGCCGCCCCTCACCCTTTACCTCGCCGCCCCGCGCGGGTTTTGCGCGGGCGTCGATCGCGCCATCAAAATCGTGGAGATGGCTTTGGAAAAATGGGGCGCGCCGGTCTATGTGCGCCACGAAATCGTGCATAACAAATACGTGGTCGACGGGCTGCGCGACAAGGGCGCCGTCTTTGTCGAAGAGCTCGACGACTGCCCAGACGACCGGCCCGTGATCTTCTCGGCCCATGGGGTCCCCAAAGCCGTGCCCGCCACCGCTGCAAAGCGGGAGATGATCTATGTCGACGCAACCTGCCCACTCGTCTCCAAAGTGCATATCGAGGCCGCGCGCCATCACGAGAACGGCTTGCAGATGGTGATGATCGGCCATGACGGCCACCCCGAGACCGTCGGCACGATGGGCCAGCTGCCCCCCGGCGAAGTGATCCTGGTGGAGACCCCGGAAGACGTGGCCACGATCACGCCCCGCGACCCGCAGAAGCTCGCCTTTATCACTCAGACGACCCTTTCGGTCGACGACACGGCGGACATCGTGGCCGCTTTGCAGTCCCGTTTCCCCGCCATTGTCGGCCCGCATAAGGAAGATATCTGCTACGCCACCACCAACCGGCAGGAGGCCGTGAAAGCCATGGCGGCCAAAACCGCCGCCATGCTGGTCATTGGCGCGCCAAACTCGTCCAATTCGAAACGGCTTGTCGAGGTCGGGGCAAAGGCCGGCTGCGACTATGCCCAGCTCGTCCAGCGCGCCACCGAGATCGACTGGCGCGCCTTGAAAGGCATCGACAGCATCGGCATCACCGCCGGGGCATCGGCCCCTGAAGTGCTGATCAACGAAGTGATCGACGCCTTCCGCGACCGCTATGACGTCACCGTCGAAATGGTCGAAACCGCTGTAGAGAATGTAGAGTTCAAAGTCCCACGCATCCTGCGCGAGCCAGCTTGATGGGCCTGCTGAATGGCCGTTCTCAATGGTCCTGGCCTCCAATCCGACCTAGGGCGCATATCGGCGGAGTTGGTCGCATTGATCCACGGATATCCCCGCTCATTCCTGCTGCCGACTGACATCGCCTTTGACCCGGACGGCGGCTTTGGTAAATTGTAGGCGCAGCAACGACAAGCCGATGCCCCCCTTGTGGCAGAGCTGTCTTTTGAAACGCCCTAGCGCATGGATCACGGCTCAGGTGCCCAGATGATTGCGATACCAAAGCTCACCAGATTGCTCGCTGCCATCTGCGTTTCAGGGGCGCTCACCGGGCTTTCGAACGCTCAAACCCGGACAGAAGCGATCCTTGACGCCTTTGAGGGGTGGCAAGCTGAACACGCGATATCCCGCGCCAGCATTGCCGTCATCACGCGCGGCGGGACGATGGTACAAAAGAGCTACGGACAAAGGTCTGACAGGTCTGTCCCGCTTGCCAGCCTGTCAAAGGCCATCACCGGGGCCTGCATCGCGGCGTTGCAGCAGCAAGGGGTGTTCGATCTGGGCGCTGATGTCGCCGACTTGCTGGATTTGCCGGGCGCGCGCGGATCGCTTGGCGCGTTCCTGTCGCATCGGTCAGGGCTGACACCCGACCGCACGCAAGGCCAACCCTGGCATCTGCACCCCAGTCGGACACCACGGCATTCTGAGGCTGCGACCTGGGCATTTGCGGCCCCCCGTGGCGCAGATGATTTTTCCTACAACAACGAAAACTACGCCGTGCTTGGGGCAGTCATCGATTCCACGGCTCAGGAGGGGTACGAGGCCACGTGCCGCAGATTTGTGTTCGAGCCGTTGGGTATCACCACGGCACATCTTGATCCGGTCTGGGGGCCACATGGGGCGTGGGGCGGCTGGGCGATGTCGGTGGCGGACTATGCGCGCTTCATCAAGGAATGGTTCGGCTCAGGTCGAAATATTGATCCCGAGCCGCTGACCTGGCCTCATTCCAAACTCGGCCATGGCGTTGCTTATGTGATGGGAGCCTTCCATCGACGCCATCAAGGCGCGCAACTTTTCTGGCATGCAGGCCTGCTGTGCTGGGAGGGGGAGGGCGACGGCTCCTATTTTGCAAGCTATGGCGGCGACCCGGTTGTGGTGGTGAGTTTCTCAGGCTG
>CAYLVP010000077.1:0-9538 GCA_964387155.1 uncultured Rhodobacterales bacterium
TGGCGGCGCAGTTCTTCCTTGTCTGGCTCTTCAACAAAGTGTCGTGGTTCTACAATTACTCCGCCTCGGGGCAGATCTCGGCGCCTGAACGTTCGGTCTTTGGGATCATCGTGACTGGCCCCAACACGGAGGCCTGGGCGAAATACATGATCTGCCTGGTCTTCGTGACCTTTTGCGCCATCGTCGCGCGGAACCTGACGCGCGGCTCGGTGGGGCGCAAATGGATGGCGATCCGGGACATGGACATCGCGGCCGAGATCATCGGAGTGAACCCGATGAAGGCCAAGCTGACCGCCTTTATGGTGTCTGGCTTTTTCGTGGGCATCGCCGGGGCGCTGTTCTTCGCCGTCTATCTGGGGGCTGCGGAAGTGGGGGAGAGCTTTGGCATCGACAAGTCGTTTCTGGTGCTCTTCATGATCATCATTGGGGGGCTGGGCTCGATCTTTGGTTCCTTCGCGGGGGCGGCGTTTATGGTGTTGCTGCCGGTTTTGTTGAAGAACGTCTTTGTGGGCGGGCTGGGCTGGCCCACGGATCTGGCGGCGCATTTGCAGTTCGTCGTCTCAGGCAGCCTGATCATCTTGTTCCTGATCCTCGAGCCGCATGGGCTGGCGCAGCTCTGGCGGCTGGCGAAAGAGAAGTTACGGCTGTGGCCGTTTCCGCATTAACCTGAATGAAACGAGGCGGGGTGAACCCCGCCCGACCAACTCGAAATCCAATGGGAGGATAAACTCAATGAGACTACTTGCAATGGCAACGGCGGCGATCATGGCCGCAAGCCCGGTGATGGCGGACCTTGTGTTCCCCAGCCTGAGCTACCGGACCGGGCCCTATGCCGCCAACGGCATCCCCTTTGCGGATGGCTACGCGGATTACTTCACGCTGCTCAATGAGCGTGACGGCGGCATTGGCGGCGTGCCGGTGCGGCTTTTGGAATGCGAGACCGGCTACAACACCGAGAAGGGCGTTGAATGCTACGAGAGCACCAAGGGCGAAGGCGCGCTGGTCTATCAACCGCTATCGACTGGCATCACCTACCAGCTGATCCCGAAAGCCACGGCAGATGGGATCCCGGTGCATTCGATGGGCTACGGGCGGACGAGCGCCAAGAATGGCGCGGTCTTCTCGAACATCTTCAACTACCCGGCGAACTACTGGGACGGGGCGAGCCATGCGGTCAACCACGTGCTTGACGTGAATGGCGGCGATGTCAGCGGCAAGAAAATCGCGCTGGTCTACCACAACTCGGCCTATGGCAAGGAGCCGATCCGCACGCTGGAAGAGCTGTCCAAGAAGCACGGGTTCGAGCTGATGCTGGTGCCTGTGGATCACCCCGGCCAGGAGCAGAAATCGCAATGGCTGCAAATCCGCCAGCAGCGCCCGGACTACGTGTTCATGTGGGGCTGGGGCGTGATGAACCAGGTGGCGATCCAGGAAGCGTCCAACATCCGCTTCAACATGGAGAACTTCATCGGCATCTGGTGGTCCGGCTCGGAAAATGACGTGCTGCCTGCGGGCGAGGGGGCGGATGGCTACAAGGCTCTGACCTTCCACAATGTGGGCGCTGACTTCCCGATCTTTGACGATATCCAGAAATATGTCGTCGACACCGGCAAGGCCGCAGGCGCGGGCGACCAGATCGGCACGGTGCTTTACAACCGGGGGCTTTATGCCGCGATGCTGGCGGCGGAAGCTGCAAAAACCGCGCAGGAGATGTCGGGCACAGCCGAGATCACACCTGCGATGATGCGCGACGGCATGGAAGCGCTGGAGATTACCGAGGCGAAAATGGCCGAGCTTGGCTTGCCCAATTTCGGGCCGGAGTTCCAGGTGTCTTGCGAAAACCACGGCGGCAATGGCCTGGGTGCGGTGAAGCAGTGGGACGCGGCTGCCGGCGCGTGGAGCCTGATCACCGACTATGAGGCCTCTGACCAAGAGGTGATCGGCGCGCTGGTTTCTGAGGATTCAGCGGCCTTTGCGGCTGAAAGCGGCATCACGCCGAGCTGCTCGTAACCTGACCCTGCCCCCCGGCTGGCCACTGCGCTGGCCGGGGGGTGTTCCTTTTCTAAGCCATACTGACCTCTCATGACTGCTTTGCTGAAATCTTTCTCTGTCCTGTGCCTGTGCCTTGGGGTGGCGGGCTGCGCGTTGGAGCGTGGGGACGGCCATAGCTGCAATCTGGTGGACGCGCCCGTCGAGGATTTGGTCGCGCAGGCGGCGTTTGATCCGGGCGATCTTCAACCCACATCGGTGATCCTGGGCGAGGACCAATTTGCACCAAGCATGGCTGACGCGTTTCGCCAGACCATTGAAGAGACCGCCGAGCGCGTGCCGCGCCGCGCCCCGATTGAGCTGGAGGTTCTGGCGCTGTCAGCGGGCGGGCAATATGGCGCCTTTGGCGCGGGCTTCCTGCGCGGCTGGGCGGAAAACCCCAGTACGCCACGGCCGGTGTTCGACCTTGTGACCGGTGTGAGCGCGGGCGGGATGCTGGCCCCGGTGGCCTTCTCGGGCCGCGAGAATGACGCGGTGCTGGACAGCTTTCGCGGCCTGCATTCGAACGGCGTTTTCCGGCGGCGGTCCCTGCTGGCGCTGCCCGGCGCGCCGTCCTTTTTTGACGCGACGCCGCTGCAGAAGATGCTGACCGCGTCCCTGACGGATGCGCTGATCGAAGATGTCGCAGCCCAGCATGCGAAAGGCGCGCGGCTGCTGGTGATGGCGACCAACCTGGACACGGCGCAGGCGCAGGTCTTTGATCTGGGCGAGATCGCCTCCTCGCCCCAGCCGCTGGCGGCCCGGCGCGACTGCATGACCGAGGTGATGCTGGCCTCTGCCGCGATACCGGGGGTGTTCCCGCCGCGCAATATCGACGGGACCCTGTTTGTCGATGGCGGCCTGCGCGACCAGGTGTTTTTGCGCGAGGTCGAAAGTGCGCGCGCGAGTGCTGCGCGCCAGACCGGGCGCGAGGTCAGGATCAACGCAACCATGGTCATTAACGGCTCGTTGCGGGTGCCGGAGGGCCAGGTGCGCGACAGCCTGCTGGGCTATACCGAGCGGTCGCTTTTTGTGCTGTCTGACGAAGTGCTGCGCGACTCGATCAACGAGACGATCAGCTTTGCGCAGAACAACGAGAACTGGACGATCAAAGGCGTCATCGCCGAGCTGCGCGTGGAAGACAGCTGCCCGTTCAGCGAGCGCGCAGGCACGTTTGACCGCTGCGTCACCACCGCATTGTTTGACGCAGGCCGCGCATTGGGGCGCAGCGCGCCGATTGATTTCATGACATCCGCCGAGCTGCGCGCCTTGGCGGATGAATTCTAACAGGGGAGGCTTTCCACATGCTGGACGGCGCCAAGACCGACACTTTGCTGGAGGTCAACAATATCGAGGTGATCTACAATCATGTGATCCTCGTGCTGAAAGGTGTCTCCCTCAAAGTGGCCGAGGGGGGCATCACCGCGCTTCTGGGTGGCAACGGGGCGGGCAAGACCACGACGCTGAAGGCGGTGTCAAACCTGCTGCATTCGGAACGCGGCGAGGTCACCAAGGGCACGATCACCTATCGCGGCGACGCAGTGGCGGGGCTGGATCCTGCGGATATGGTCAAGCGCGGCGTCATTCAGGTGATGGAGGGGCGGCATTGCTTTGAACACCTGACGGTGGAAGAGAACCTGATGACCGGGGCCTATACGCGCTCGGACGGGCGGGGCGCGATCGCGGCGGATCTTGAGAAGGTCTACAGCTATTTCCCGCGCCTGAAAGAGCGGCGGACCAGCCAGGCGGGCTATACCTCGGGCGGCGAGCAACAGATGTGCGCCATTGGCCGCGCGCTGATGAGCCGCCCCGAGACGATCCTGCTGGACGAGCCATCCATGGGGCTGGCGCCGCAGCTCGTCGAAGAGATTTTCGGCATCGTGAAGGATTTGAACGAGCGGGAGGGCGTGTCTTTCCTGCTGGCCGAGCAGAACACCAACGTCGCTCTGCGCTTCGCGCATTACGGCTATATTCTGGAATCGGGCCGGGTGGTGATGGACGGCCCCGCCGCAGAGCTGCGCGAGAACCCGGATGTGAAGGAATTCTACCTCGGGGTCAGCGAGGAAGGGCGCAAGTCATTCCGCGACGTGCGCAGCTACCGGCGGCGCAAGCGCTGGCTGTCGTAGCGCATTTTTGAGTATTTTTAATCAAATGGAGATGGGCCGTGGCGCAGCATTTTGACGAGCTTGAGACCCGGAGCGCGGATGCGCGCGAGGCCGATCAACAGGCGCAGCTGCGCGCCTTGGGTGTTGCGGATCTGGCAGCCCAACCGGTCTTGCGCAAATCCGAGCTGAGCGCGCGCCAAAAGGCCGCGCCGCCCTTTGGCGGGATGGCGGTGGGCGCGGTGGCGCATGTGTTCCAGTCGCCGGGCCCGATCTATGAGCCCGGCGGGGTGAGCCATGACTGGTGGCGCTTTGGGCGGTTTTTGCATGCGGCGGGGGTGGGCTCTGATGACATTGTGCAGAACTGCTTTGGATACCACCTGACACCTGCGGGCATGATGTTTGAAAATGGCGCGCGGGCGGTTGGCGCGCGTGTCCTGCCTGCGGGCACCGGCCAGACCGAGCTGCAAGTGCGCGCGGCGGCCGACATTGGCTGCACCGCCTATGCCGGGACGCCGGATTACCTGAAAGTGCTTCTGGAGAAAGCGGAGGAGATGGGGGAGGCGCTGCGCTTCACCAAGGCCTGCGTTTCGGGTGGGGCGCTTTTCCCGCAGCTGCGGCAGGCCTATGCAGATCGCGGCATTGCCTGCCTGCAATGCTACGCAACGGCTGATCTGGGCCATATCGCCTATGAAAGCCCGGCGATGGAGGGAATGATCCTCGATGAAGGCGTGATCGTGGAGATCGTCATCCCGGGGACCGGCGATGCGGTGCCCGAGGGCGAGGTGGGGGAGGTGGTCGTCACCTCGCTCAACCCGGACTACCCGCTGATCCGCTTTGCCACCGGCGATATGAGCGCTGTCATGCCCGGCCAAAGCCCCTGCGGGCGGACGGGCCAGCGGATCAAGGGCTGGATGGGCCGGGCGGATCAGACCACCAAGATCAAGGGCATGTTCGTGCGCCCAGAGCAGGTGGCCGAGCTCGTCAAACGCCATGCGGAGATCACCCGCGCCCGGGTGATTGCCACGCGGCTGGGCGACACGGACGCGATGACAGTGCAGATCGAGGCCCCCGAGGGGGCGGAATACGCCGATAGCGTGCAGGCTGTGCTGAAACTGCGCGGCGTGGTCGAGATCGTGCCGAAAGACAGCCTGCCCAAGGATGGGCTGTTGATCGAGGACCAGCGCAGCTACGATTGAGCCCGCGCAGTTAAGGGAGAGACGTGTGATGCGAAGCCTGATTTTTGCGGCGGGGGTGGCGCTGGCCCCCCCTGCGCTTGCGGCGGATGTGGCGCTGCTGATTGCCAATGAGAGCTACGACACGGGCCGCGACATCCGTGCGGCGGATGATCTGCTGAACGCCGAAGACGCGCTGCGCGCGGCCGGGTTCGAGGTGCTGATGGGCGAGGATGCGAGTGCTGCGGAGCTGCGGCAGCTGGTGGCGGAGATGCAGTCCAGGGCGGATGGCACCGGGCGGATCATCATCGCCGTGTCGGGGCATTTTGCGGGGGCGGGTGCGGCCTCTTGGGTGCTTGGCGCCGATGCGGACCGGCCTGACAGCTTGAGCGCGGGGGCGCAGGGCGTGTCGCTGGACGCGCTTGCGACCGTGGCCGCGGCAGCGCCGGGGCAGGCGGTCTTGCTTTTGGGCACGGAGGCGCGGGATTTCGCGCTGGGCGCTGGGCTGTCGGCAGGGATCACCGCGCCCGTGGCCCCGCAGGGGGTGACGGTCGTGACCGGCGAGGCGGGCGACATCGCGACCTATCTTGAGGAGGGGCTGCTGGCCGAGGGGCAAAGCGTCGTGGGCTCGCTCCAGGGCTTCCCGGATTTGCAGGCCAGCGGGTTTCTTGCCCCGTTGATCCCCTTCATGGGAGGCGTTGAGGCGGCACCTATCGCGGACCCGAACGCGCAAGAGCGGCTGTTTTGGCAAGCGAGCCAGAAGATCGGCACGGTGGCGGGCTTTCAGGGCTATCTCGCCACCTATCCGAACGGGCTGTTCGTGGAGGAGGCCCGCAAAGCCATTGAAGATCTGGAACTTGCGCCCGTCCGGCAGGCGGAGGCGACTGAGGCCGCGCTGAACCTGAGCCGCGACGACCGGCGCGACATTCAGCGGGCGCTGACGCTTCTGGACTATGAACCGCGCGGCATTGACGGGATTTTCGGGCCCGGCTCGCGGGCGGCGTTGTCACGGTTTCAGCAGGCCAATGGCTTGGCGGATACAGGCTTTGTCACGCGGGGGCTGATGGATAGGTTGGCCTTGCAGGCCGAACGCCGCAACGCAGAGCTGGAGGCCGAAGCGGAACGCCGTAAGCTGGAACTGGAACGCCAGGACCGCGCCTATTGGCGCGCGACCGGGGCGCTGGGCGATGAGGCAGGGCTGAGGGCCTATCTGGAACGCTACCCGGATGGCGTTTTCGCCGAGATCGCGACGGTGCGGCTCAAACCCTTTGAAGAGGCCCGCCGACAGGCTGCGGCCGCGCAGGATCGGGCGGCCTGGGACGCAGCGCTCTCGGTCGACACGATTGCGGGCTATGAGGGCTATATGCAGGCCTACCCGGAGGGCGCGTTCGTGGATCAGGCGCAGGCGCGTATGGGCGAGCTGGATTTCGCCTCGAAGAATGCCGGCGCCCTGCAAGCGGCGGAGCGCAACGAGGCGCGGCTGGGCCTGAATGAGGGCACGCGGCGGCTGGTCGAGGACCGGTTGATGCGTCTTGGGCTAAAACCCGGGCCGATTGATGGTGTTTTTGACGAGCGCACGCGCCGCTCGATCCGCCGCTATCAGGAGGCGCGCAACTTGCAGAAGACCGGGTACTTGAACCAGGCGACGGTGGTGCGGCTGTTGGCGGATTCCGTCCTGCGGTAGGTCGCAAACGGGACAGCAGGACACGCGTCTTGTATACAGTTTGTATGCAATTGACCGGAGACGCCCTTGCCCCAGACCGCCAAACAGCACTGCCTCAGCGATCTGCGGATGCGGATCATGACACTGGATATTGCGCCGGGATCTGACCTGGATGAGGCGCGGCTGACGGCAGAATACGGCATCTCGCGCACGCCATTGCGGGAGGTGCTGCAGCGGCTCGCGGGCGCGGGGTTGATCACCACGCAAGACAATCGCGGGGCCAAGGTGGCCTCGATGGATTTGGCCGTGTTGCGGACATTTTTCCAGACCGCCCCGATGATCTACGCCAACATTGCGCGGCTGGCGGCGGAGAACGGGACACCCGCGCAGCTGGGTGCCTTGAAAGACGTGCAGCAGCGATTTGCCAAGGCGGAGGCCAGCGACGCCGCGATGCTGAACCACCGCTTCCACGAGTTGATCGGGGAGATGGCGCATAACCCGTATCTGATGGCGGCGCTGACGCGGATGCTGGTGGACCACGCGCGGTTGAGCCAGACCTTCTACCGCCCGGCCTCGTCTGAGGAAGCGGCGCTGGTGGGCCTGGCGCGCGATCAGCATGACGCGATGATTGACGCGCTGGCCGCAGGTGATGGCGCGTTGATGGTCGATCTGACCTTACAGCACTGGGATCTGTCGAAAGACCGGATGGAGCGGTTCGTGCGCCCCGACCCGCTGCCGTTGGACATGAAAAGCTTGAAAGACGACGCCTATGCAGTTTGAGGGGATCTACACGCCTATCGTGACGCCGTATCATGAGGACTTCTCTCTGAATGAGGCGGCGTTTGCGCAAGTTGTCGAGCATCTGATTGCGGCAGGTGTGCATGGAATTATCGTTGCGGGCTCGACGGGCGAGTATTACGCGCAATCGATGCAGGAGCGCGTGGCGATGATGGCGCTGGCGCGTGACCTGATCAAAGGCCGGGTGCCGATGATCGTGGGGACGGGGGCGATCCGCACCGAGGACGCGGTGGACTATGCGCGCGAGGCCGTGGCGCATGGGGCGGACGCGCTGCTGGTGGCCACCCCGCCCTATGCCTACCCGACGGGGCGCGAGATCGCGCTGCACGCCTTGGCGATTGACCGGGCGGCGAACCTGCCGGTGATGCTGTATAATTACCCCGGGCGGATGAGCGTGAATATGGATGAGGAATGCCTCGACCGGCTGGGGCGTTCGCCGAACTTTTGCGCGATCAAGGAAAGCTCGGGCGACGTGAACCGGCTGCATATGCTGGCGCGGGATTACCCGCATATCGCGCTGTCCTGCGGGATGGATGATCAGGCGTTGGAATTCTTTGCCTGGGGCGCGCGGTCCTGGGTCTGCGCCGGGTCGAACTTTGCGCCTGAGGCGCATATCGCGCTCTATCAGGCCTGCGCGGTTGAGGGTGACTTTACCAAGGGCCGGGCCATCATGTCGGCCATGCTGCCGCTGATGCGGGTTTTGGAGCAGGGCGGCAAGTTCGTGCAATGCATCAAATACGGGCTGACCCTGCGCGGCATTGATGCGGGGCCGCCACGCAAACCGCTGCAACCTTTGAACAAGGACGACAGGCGCGAGCTGGCGGAGGTGATCCGCACGATGAACACCACGATTTCTCAGATTACAGGGGCCCAGATATGACCGAGCTTTTGACCGAGGCGGAATACCGGGCGATTGCCGCTGAGCTCGACCCGCCCCGCACGCCCTTTATTGATGGCAAATACCACCGCGGCTCTGGCCCTGTGATGGCAACGGTGAACCCGGTGACGGGCGAGGCCTGGGTGGAGATCACGACGGCCTCTTCTGCTGATGTTGATTTGGCGGTGGCCAAGGCGCGCGAGGCGTTTGATCAAGGGCATTGGGCGCGGCTGCACCCGTCGGCGCGCAAGGACGTGCTGATCCGGCTGTGCAAACTGATCACCCGCAACCGGCGGGAGCTGGCGGTGATGGAATCGCTGGATTCGGGCAAACCGATCCGCGACTGCGAGTTGATCGACATCCCCGAGGCGATCCATTGCATCAAGTGGCACGCAGAGGCCGCGGATAAGCTTTATGATCAGATGGGTCCGTCCGGCGATGATGCTTTGTCGATGATCGTGCGTGAGCCTATCGGCGTCGTAGCCGCTGTGCTTCCGTGGAATTTTCCTATGCTGATGCTGGCATGGAAGATCGGGCCTGCCTTGGCCTCGGGCTGCTCGGTCATTGTGAAACCCGCTGAGCAAACGTCTTTGACCGCTTTGCGCGTGGCGGAACTGGCGGCGGAGGCGGGCGTGCCGCGCGGGGTGTTGCAGGTGCTGCCGGGCGACGGGCCATCGGTGGGGGAGCCGTTGGGGCGGCATATGGGCGTGGATATGGTCAGCTTCACCGGCTCGACCGAAACGGGGCGGCGGTTTTTGAGCTATGCGGCGGAGAGCAACCTGAAGAAGGTCGTGCTGGAATGCGGCGGCAAGAACCCTTGCGTGGTTCTGGACGATGCCGAAAACCTCGACCATGTGGCCGAGCATGTGGTCAATGGCGCGTTTTGGAATGCGGG
>CAYLVP010000077.1:9638-14698 GCA_964387155.1 uncultured Rhodobacterales bacterium
GGCGCGGGAGGAGATTTTCGGGCCAGTTCTGTCGGTCATTGAGGTTGCTACGCTGGACGAGGCGATTGAGGTGGCCAATGACACGGCTTACGGGCTGACGGCATCTGTTTTCACCGCGCATGGCCGCAAAGCCATGCAGGCCGCGCGTCAGCTGCGGGCCGGGACAGTGACGGTCAACAGCTACGGCGAGGGCGACGCGGCGACGCCCTTTGGCGGGTACAAACAGTCTGGCTTTGGCGGGCGGGACAATGGCGCGCATGCGCATGATCAATATACTGAGCTCAAAACGATCTGGGTGGATTTGGGTGATCCGAGCGAGGGCGACAATGTTGGGTGAAGGTGGGTTGAAAACCCACCCTACGGGAGTTCTGTGATGAGCGTTGACGCTGTTGGCACCACCCGCCGCGGGCGGGGGGCGCGGAAGGCGGTGCGGCAAACCCGCGACATCACCATGCTGCCGGCGCTGAAGCGCAAGCTGCCGTTGGTGGAGCCGATGGACGGGGAGCAGGTCGCCAAGATCGATGCGGCGTCGATGGGGATCCTCGAAGATGTGGGGGTCGTGTTCCGCGACGAGATTGCGCTGGAGGATTGGCGCAAAGCGGGCGCCGATGTGCGGGGCGAGACGGTGCATCTGGACCGGGGGCTGGTGCGGGAGCTGATCGCGACGATCCCGTCGGAGTTCACCTATCATGCGCGCAAGCCAGCCAATAACCTGCCGTTCGGGGGCGATCACGCGATATTTGTGCCGATGACGGGGGCACCTTATCTGCGCGACCTCGATGACGTGCGGCGCAATCCGACGCTGGAGGATCTGGCGAATTTCCACAAGCTGAGCCATATGCTGCCCGCGATGCATAGCTCCGCGCATCATATTGTGGAGCCCTATGACCACCCAATTTCGCAGCGGCATCTCAGGATCACCTATTCGTCGATGAAGCATAGCGACAAGACGTTTATGGGGATGACGACCTCGCCCAAGAACGCCGAGGATGTGATGGAGATGTGCGCCCTGCTGTTTGGCGAGGCGTTTATGGAGACGCATGCGGTCTGCACCGGCAATTGCAACGGCAATTCGCCACTGGTCTGGGACGAGACGATGCTGGGAGCGCTGCGCGCGTTTTCCAAGCGGAACCAGCCGATCTTGTGCTCGCCCTTCGTGTTGGGAGGGGCGAATACACCTGCCTCGGTCGCGCCGACGGTTGCGCAGTTGAATGCCGAGGCGCTGAGCTGTCTGGCCTACAGCCAAGTGGTGCGGCGGGGGGCTCCGGCGATTTACGGGCATTACCTGTCGACCGTGTCGATGAAATCGGGGGCGCCCATGGCGGGCACGCCTGAGATCAGCCTGATGAATTTCATGATCGGGCAGATGGCGCGGTATTATGACGTGCCTTGGCGCAGTTCGAACACGCTGGGGGGCGCCAAGACCTTTGACGCGCAGGCGGGCTATGAAAGTGCCATGACGATGAACGCCGTGCTGATGGCGGGGGCCAATTACATGTGGCACAGCGCGGGGTGGAACGAGGCGGGGATGCATTGCTCGATGGCGAAATTTGTCGTCGATGCCGAGCTCTGCGCGATGGGCTACCGGATGGCCGAAGGCATCCGCTGGGACGATTTTGACGCGGCTTTGGAGGCCGTGCGCGACGTGGGGCCGGGCGGGCATTACCTGGGCCACCCGCATACCTTGGAGAATTTTCAGCGCGCGTTCTTCATGCCGGAGATGTTCAACAATGATGCGATCGAGCAATGGCAGGCCGAGGGTGGGGTTGAGATCAATGAGCGCGCTTTGCAGCGCGCCCGTGATCTGCTGAACGAGTATGAAGAGCCGACCCTGGACCCGGCCGTGAACGAGGCGCTTTTGGATTACATTGCCCGGCGGGAGCGGGAGATCCCGGCGGCGGATGCGCTCAATCAGGTGCATTGAGCCATGGATGGAGAGCGGCCCTTCGGGGAGGATATTTTTAGAACAGTGATGATGAAGGGTGCGCGATGAAGGTCGCGCGGCTGCCAGTGGAGACCGGGCCGGCGGGCTGGAATGCTCTGCTGCCGGACCGCGCGCCATCACGCGTGTTGGAGGACCGCATCACCGCCGATTGGCTGGTCATCGGGGCTGGGTTTGCGGGGCTGGCCGCGGCACGGAGGTTGTCGCAGCTCTGCCCGGGCGCGCGCATTGTGGTGCTGGACGCTGTCCGGGTGGGAGAGGGGCCTGCGGGGCGCAACTCTGGCTTCATGATTGATCTGCCGCATGATCTGACCTCTGCGGACTATAGCGGCGGGTTGGAGTCTGACCGGGTGCAGACCGCACTGAACCGGGAGGGGATCGCCTTTGCAGCGGAGGCCGCCGCGGCCTATGGGCTGGGAGAAGAGGCCATGGCGCTGAGCGGCAAGATCAATGCAGCCGCGAGTGCCAAGGGCCATCAGCGGAACCTGGACTATGCCGCGCAGCTTGACGCCTTGGGCGAGCCCTACCGGCTGCTGGATGACGCCCAGATGCGGGCGCGCACCGGCAGCGCCTATTACCAAAGCGGGCTGTTCACGCCTGGCTGCGCGATGATCCAGCCTGCGCTTTACGTGCGCGGCGTGGCGGCGGGGCTTGTGGCGGGCGGCGTCATCTTGTTCGAACAGAGCCCTGTGACGTCGCTTGCGCGGGAGCGCTGCTGGGTGGCGCGCACGCCCGGTGGCCAGGTCACGGCGCCCAAGGTCATTCTGGCGGTGAACGGGCATTTGGCGAGCTTCGGCTTTTATGCAAAGGCGCTGATGCATGTCTTCACCTATGCCTCAATGACCCGCGCGCTGAGCGGCGCTGAGGTGGCGCGGCTGGGGGGGCGGCCTGTCTGGGGCGTGACCTCTGCCGATCCGATGGGCACGACGGTGCGGCGCATCAGCGGGACGGGCGGCGACCGGATTGTGGTGCGCAACCGGTTCACGTTTGATCCGTCGATGGAGGTGACCCCCGCACGGCTGGCGCGCGTGGCCCGGCACCATGATGCAAGCTTCGCGGCCCGCTTCCCGATGCTGGCGGGGGTAGGGATGGAATACCGATGGGCGGGCAGGCTCTGCCTGAGCCGCAATGACGTGCAAGTGGTCTCAGAATGCGATGAGGGGCTCTATGCGGCCTGCTGCCAGAACGGGCTGGGTGCCGCGAAGGGAACGGTGGCGGGCAAGCTGGTGGCAGAATTGGCGGCGGGTCAGCCCGGGCCAAGCGTGGCGCTGCTGACAGAGCAAGCAGCGCCAACACGGCTGCCGCCTGCGCCGATTGCCCGGATGGGGGCCAGCGCGGTGCTGCGGATCAATGAGTGGCGGGCCGGGCGGGAGCTTTGACGAAAAAACCCGTCGCGATTTCGGCCAATTTTAACTGCTTTCACGAGATTTGATCGATTTTTCACGCGGCTGTGATGGAACAGTCCGGTTCCCACCAACTTTGTGCATGGGCGCACCAATATTTGCTGTTTTCTGGCCGTAAGTGCGTTGAGCGGCGCGCCGGGCTGCCCCATATCTATCTCATCAACGGCAACACGCCGCACATCACAACCGGCCCAACGGGTCGACACCACACTGGAGAAACGAACATGAAAACCATCATCGCAACTGCCGCTCTCGCCCTGTCTTTCGCTGCCCCTGCTGCTGCTGACGTGACCGACGCTCAGTCCTTCTTTGCGCAAGGCAATGCGTCTGCTGCTGAGATCAACGTCTCCGAGACGTCTATTGGCAACCCGGTCGCAGCTGCCCAGACCCTGGCGCTGACAAATGAAAGCCCTGCCGAGAATGTTGTGTCTTTCGACCGCGCCCGCAACGTTGACGTGGCCGCCGTGCAGCAGAAATTTGCGCTGGGCAACGACTCGGCTGCCGAGCGTATCCTCAACTAATCGAAACAACCTGGATGGATAACCGCCAGAAAGGTTGATCCATCTCCAGTGGCCCAAGTCTTTTGGGTCAAGGCGGGCCCTGGTGATGCGGGGCCCGCTTTTTTGTGCCCTTGCTGCTGCGGGCCAGAACCGAAAAAAGCCGCCCTGTCGGGGGCGGCTTTTTCAATGATCTGGTCGGTTCGTCCCAGCGGATCGTCCTGGGTCTTAGCCCTGGCGGGCTTTGAACCGGCGCTGGGTTTTGTTGATCACGTAAACACGGCCCTTGCGGCGCACAATCCGGCAATCCCGGTGGCGCGACTTCAGGGAGCGAAGCGAGTTCTTGACCTTCATGTCATTCTCCAATTGTCGTCCAGCGCGCTTGCGCCTTCAGGTTTCAGTTTGCCCGAAAGACCCGGGTCGGGCCAGTCCGGCGGAAATGCGATGGTGGGCACTACTAGGTTCGAACTAGTGACCCCTTCGATGTCAACGAAGTGCTCTACCACTGAGCTAAGCGCCCATCTGGCCCCCGAAACCGGCGATCCATAGCGAATTGGACGCAACCGAAACCGGGGACGTCCGCGCTCTATAAGTGAGTCCGGAAATCGGTTCAAGGGCTTTTGAACCCGCCATAAAAAGGCCTATAGTTTGCTTTACAGGAGGGCCGATGGCCAAAGACGCGTTCAAACTGACCTTGCCGGATGTGCAGACCACATCGGTGATTTTCGCAAGCCCCCATAGCGGGCGCGATTACCCGTGGGCCTTCCTGCGCAAGAGCATGCTGGACGAGCTGGCGATCCGATCCTCGGAAGACGCGTTCATGGATATGCTGATCTCCAGCGCGCCGCAATATGGCGCGCCGTTGCTCTGCGCGAAGATGCCGCGTGCCTATCTCGATCTCAACCGCGCCGCAGACGAGCTGGACCCTGCAGTGATCAACGGCGCGCAGCAGGGCAGTCACAACCCGCGCATCGCCAGCGGGCTGGGGGTGATTCCGCGCGTGGTGTCCAATGGGCGCACGATCTACCGCGGCAAACTGTCCATGTCGGAGGCGCGGTCGCGGATATCTGGCTATTGGTGGCCCTATCATGACCAATTGGCGGAGCTGATGGGCAACACCCGCCGCGACTTTGGCGAGGCGATTCTGGTGGATTGCCATTCCATGCCGCATGAGGCGGTGGAGGCCGTCAAACAGGGCAACCTGCCCCGGCCCGAAGT
>CAYLVP010000078.1:0-2459 GCA_964387155.1 uncultured Rhodobacterales bacterium
GTGGATTGTTTCGCGTATTCGGCCCGATTTGCGCCGCGGAGCCCTGGTTTTCGGATTGTTTGCCCATTTTCTGAGCCAGAAAATGCCCTAGCCAGCGTCGGTCTTCCCGCGACGGTCCAGCCGAAGATTCGCGTAAAGCACATGGTTGCGCCAGCGGCCACCGATCTGCAGGTAGCTTTGGGCAACGCCTTCATATTTGAACCCTGCCTTTTCCAGCACCCCGCGAGAGGCCGCATTCTCGGGCAGGCAAGCGGCCTCCACCCGGCTGAGATCAAGCGACGTGAACGCATGATGCACCAATGCAGCGATGGCTTCGCGCATATAGCCTTGGCGCGCATGGCGCTGCCCTATCCAGTAGCCCAACGTGCCAGCCTGGCTGGGCCCACGCCGGATATTGTCCAGCGTGATCGCCCCCAGAAGCGCCTGATCTTCGCGCCGGATCATAAAGACCGGCACCGCATTGCCCGCGTTGAGCGAACGCTGCGCCCAATAGACCCGGTTGGTGAAGCTCTTGCGTGTCAGGTGGTCGCTGGCCCAGACCGGCTCCCACGGGGTGAGGAACTCGGCGCTTTCCGATCTCAACGAGGCCCATGCGCGATAATCGCCATGCTGCGGCAAGCGCAATGTCATGCGCTCCGTTTCGATTTTGACCTTTCTTCGGGACGTCAGCATCGGTTTAGGCGGCGAGCTTTCGTGCAAGGGTTCCAAGGTCGGGTGCGCGTTCCACCGGCCCGTAAAGCGCCATGGCAGCGGTGCCATTGGCCCCCATCGCGCCTGCGAATGCCCGGACTTGCGCCACGTCTACGGCATCAATCCGGGCGACGGTCTCCGTGAGCGGCGGCACGCGGCCCCAGATACCCACCAGCCGGGCCAGCCGTTCAGCGCGGTTTGAGGGGCTTTCAAGCCCCATCAGCAGCCCCGCCTTCATCTGCGCGCGGGCACGCGCGACCTCCGCCTCCGAGACGTCATCGGCGGCGCGTTTCAATTCGTCGATTGTCAAGGCAGCCAGCCCCGCAATGTCATCCCCTGACGTGCCCGCATAAACGGTCATCATGCCCGTGTCGGAGTAGCTGCCGATCTGCGCAAAGATCGAATAGCACAGGCCGCGTTTCTCCCGCGCCTCTTGGAACAGGCGGGATGACATGCCGCCCCCGAACGCCGAGGCGAAGATTTGCGCGGTGTAAAAGGCATCATCCCGGTAGCCCGGCGCTTCAAGCGCGAGGGTGAAATGTGCCTGCTCCAACGCCTTTATCTCGCGCCGCTCACCTGCAACAAAGCGGGCCGGCTCAGCCACCAATGACGGGCGCACCGCCATATCACCAAAGAGCCGCTCCGCCATGCGCACGACCGCGTCATGATCAACAGCCCCTGCGGCCGACAGGATCAACTGCCCCGGCCCGTAATGTTCGGCCACGAAGTTCGACAGATCGTCCCGCGTAAAGGCAGACACCCGTTCCGACGGCCCCAAAATGGTGCGGCCAATGGGCTGTTCGGGATATGCCGCCTCTTGCAGCCAGTCGAAGACAACATCATCGGGCGTATCGAGCGATTGGCCGATCTCTTGCAGGATCACCCCGCGCTCCACCTCGATTTCGGCCTCATCAAAGAGCGGCTCCCGCAGAATGTCGGCGATCACGTCAAGCCCAAGCGCCACGTCGTCTTTCAAAACCCGGGCGTAATAGGCTGTCACCTCGCGTGACGTATAGGCGTTGATATAGCCGCCCACATCCTCGATCTCTTCCGCGATCTGAAGGGCCGTGCGCCGCTTTGTGCCTTTGAAAGCCATATGTTCCAGAAAATGAGCAATGCCGTTCTGCGGCTCGCGCTCATGCCGCCCGCCTGCATTGACCCAGATGCCGATAGATGCGCTTTGAGAGCCGGGCATATGCTCGGTCACGATGCGGAAGCCGTTGGGCAGGGTATGAAGCTGCGGCGCGCTCATGCCCCGACCCTGTCACGAATGATGGTCTGTATCGCCGCCAAATCGCCTTTGACATGGGTGATGGTCTCGTCGCGGTCATACAGATCGGCCATCCGCGCAGGCAAAGGTGGGTGGATGCCGGATGCAGCCTCAACCGCTGCCGGGAACTTGGCCGGATGGGCGGTCGCCAATGTGATCATGGGTGTGGCCCCCAGATGATCTTGCGCGACATGAACACCGACGGCGGAATGCGGGCAAAGCAGCTCGCCCATTGTGGCTTGCGCGGTCTTGATCATCGCAGAGGTCTGCGCATCGGAAACTCGGCCTGAGGCATAGGTGTCCTTCAACGCCTCATAGGCCCCTTGGCTGATCTTGAAGGCACCGGATTGTTTGAGCGCGTCCATCTGTTCTGCCACCGCCTTGCCGTCTTGGCCGTAGGCGTAGTAAAGCGCCCGCTCGAAATTTGAGGAGACCTGAATATCCATAGACGGGCTGATCGACGGCTTGACCCCGTCGGTCGTGTAGCTGCCGGTTTCCA
>CAYLVP010000078.1:2559-14087 GCA_964387155.1 uncultured Rhodobacterales bacterium
ACCCCATCACGGAAGGCGAAATCATTGAACATATCCTTCAGCGCGCCCTGGCAGGTATCGAAATCGCCCTCCACCGCCAGCGCATGCACATTAGAGGCGGTGGAGGTCGTCATCTGGCGGCGTTGCACTTCGGAGACCCGGCCATCGGGATACATGATGAAGACATCGACCGCGTCGAGCCCTTTGAAGGCTTCAATCGCCGCAGAGCCCGTGTCGCCGGAGGTCGCGCCCACGATTGTTACCCGTTCTCCCGACCGGCTGAGCGCTGCCTGAAACAGCTGGCCAATGAGCTGCATGGCGAAATCTTTGAAGGCCAGGGTCGGCCCATGGAACAGCTCCAGCAGGAAGTGATTGGCCCCCAGCTGCACCAGCGGAGCACGGGCGTCATGGCCGAAACCCTCGTAAGCTCGCGAGATGATGGCGCGGAATTCCTCATCGGTGAACGTATCCCCGACAAACGGCCGCATCACGGTGAAGGCCAAATCTTCATAGCTTTGACCGCGCATCGCGGTGATCGCGGCGTGGTCCAGCGTGGGGATGGTCTCGGGCAGGTAGAGCCCGCCGTCGCGCGCTAGGCCCGTGAGCATGGCCTGCTCGAAACTCAGAACGGGGGCGTTGCCGCGGGTGGACAGATAGCGCATCGAAAAAGGGTCCCTCAGACAGTTCGTTGCCTGATACGCCAAAGCAGATAGCCTGTCATCCCCGCCCAAACGGCGGCGAGCAAAAACCATGTGATCGCGTATTGCAGATGGTCATTCGGGATACCCGACGTGGTGATGGGCAATGCGGTCAGGCGGGGGTCGGCCGGGCTTGCACTGGACGCCACTACCATCAGCGGCCTCGTCCTCAGATGCTGCGACATCGCCTCGACGTTGCGCGCGAACCAGATATTGGCCTCCAAGTCAGGTGGCGGGGTGCTGCTGTTCTCGTCATCCGGCCAGAGAAGAGTGCCGGTCACCTCCATAAATTGCCTGCTGGGCGCCGCCTGTTTCGCGTCCAGCGGCAGAAGGCCAAGATCAACGAGAATAACCTGCCCGTTCTCCAAAAGAAATTTGGAGACAACCCGGTACCCGGTGCCTGCCCCGGTGCCGGACACCAGCACATGCAGTTCTTCTCCGGTAGGGGTGCCCGCGAGCGTCACGCGCGTGTATTCGTCTTCCGCCTCACGGCCGGCAAGCGGGACGGGCGTGGGCTCCGCTGCGAGCCGCGCATCGATCTCGGCCAAAACGCTCTCTTTCCAGGCCAGCCGCTGCACTTGCCAATTGCTCAGCGCCAGCAGGATCGCACATCCGACCAAACCGAACAGCAACGGAAGGATCATTCGCTTTGTCATAGCTTTCCAACCAAGACGCGCGGAGGGTGACCTCCGCGCGCATAAGTTTCGAGAGTATTTTTCGAATTGCCCTGTGTCAGGACATTAGCCGCCCCAGATATAAACGGCCGCGAAGAGGAACAGCCACACCACGTCGACGAAGTGCCAGTACCAGGCTGCCGCCTCAAAGCCGACATGCTTCTCTTGCGTGAAATGGCCCGCATAGGCGCGCATCAGGCAGACCCCCAGAAAGATCGTGCCAATGATCACGTGAAACCCGTGAAAGCCCGTCGCCATGAAGAAGTTGGCCCCGTAGATGTTGCCTGAGAAACCGAAGGCGGCATGGCTATATTCATAGGCTTGGAAGCCCGTGAAAATCACGCCCAGCGCAATCGCGATCCAAAGACCGGTCTTAAGGTCCTGCCGGTTGTTTTCATGCGCCAGGGCATGGTGGGCCCATGTCGCAGCAGCACCCGAGCAGAGCAGGATCAACGTGTTGATCAGCGGCAGGTGCCAGGGATCAAACGTCTCGATGCCCGCAGGCGGCCAAACACCGTCAACAGCGGGGCTTTGCGGGCCCATTGGGTACATCGCGTGCTTGAAGAAGGACCAGAACCACGCAACAAAAAACATCACCTCGGACATGATGAAGAAGATGAAGCCATAGCGCAGGCCGATGCGCACCACGGGGGTGTGGTCGCCTTGCTGGCTCTCCTCGATAACGTCGGACCACCAGGAGAACATTACGTAAAGCACCAGCGCGAGGCCCATAAGGCACATCCACGGCCCCATACCTTTCATCCAGAGCACAGCACCCGAGAGCATGACGAAAGCGCCGACCGATGCCAGGAACGGATTAATCGATGGCGGCAGAATGTGGTAATCGTGGTTCTTTGCGTGTGCCATGGTGTCCCTCGTGGCCTTAGTTTTGTGCGATGTTTTGCGCCGCGTCGGCGCCAATGTCCAGCGCCGCCTGCGGCTCGGGCAGCGCGATCTCGTGGAATGTGTAGCTCAGTGTGATGCTCTGGATGTAGCGCCCGTCGCGGTCGTTCACGATCTCCGGGTCGACGAAGAAGGTCACAGGCATCTCGACCCTTTCGCCCGGCTGCAGAACCTGTTGTTCGAAGCAGAAGCAATCGATCTTGGTGAAAAACCCGCCTGCCGTGAAGGGGAAGACGTTGTAATTCGCGCTGCCCGCCACCGGCCTGTCGGTTGGGTTATAGGCCTCGTAGAAGGCCAAACCCGTCTCGCCGATACGGACTTCCATTTCACGCTGCACGGGCTTGAATTCCCACGGCATATTCGCGTTGAGCGAGGCATCAAACCGTATCTTGATGGTCTGTTCCAGCGCCTCCTCCGGCGCGGTGGAGGCTTCAAGCGTCGCCCCGCCATAGCCCGTGACACGGCAGAACCAGTCATAAAGCGGAACCGATGCAAAGGAGAGGCCCACCATCATGGTCACAACGCCCGTCAACATAATCAGCGTGCGTTTGCGAGGCTCCAGGTCCTTCATCATTGGCTTGCCCCCTCCGTCGGAATGAGTTCGGGACGCACCACATGATCAAACCCCTGGTTGAGCCCGCCATTGGTGATCTTCACATATGTCAGACCGAAGATGATGAACACAAAGGCGACCAAGGTGAGCGCCACCCCGATGTTGCGGGAGGACCGGCGCTGATGCAGTTCGTGTTCCACGCGTGGTGCGGTCATACTCTTACCAAGCCCCCATGCCAAAACCCTGCACCCAGAGCGCCTGCAGCAAAAGCGCCCCAAATGATGCAAATAGATAGGTCAGCGAGAAGCGGAAATAGGTCTTTTCCGCCTTGTAGCTGTCGGCGTCCGCCTTCGTCTCGTCACGGTGCCACAGCTGCCATGCGCCCCAAACGAAACGCGCGTTCAGATACACCGCCGCGGTCAGATAAATCCACCCGCCGATGGAGGTGAACGCCGCACCGATCGCCAGCGGCGCAAGCAGCAGCGAGTAGGCCAAAATATGTGTCCGCGTCACGCGGCGGCCATGGGTCACTGTCAGCATGGGAACACCGGCCTTGGTGTAATCCTCGTTCATGAACAACGCGAGCGCCCAGAAATGCGGCGGCGTCCACATGAAGATGATGGCGAACATCAACAGGCTTTCCACCGACACGCCGCCCGTAGCAACGGCCCACCCGATCATGGGCGGAAACGCCCCCGCCGCGCCGCCAATGACGATGTTCTGCGGCGTCCAGCGCTTCAGCCACATCGTGTAGATGACGGCGTAAAAGAAAATGGTGAAGGCAAGGATACCAGCGGCGATCCAATTGGCGGCCAGCCCAAGCATCACCACGGCGATGAAAGACAGCCAAAGCCCAATGGAAAGCGCCTCGCCCTTACTGACCTTGCCAGCAGGCACCGGCCTGCGCGCGGTGCGCTTCATCACCGCGTCAATATCGTGGTCATACCACATGTTCAGCGCGCCCGAGGCCCCGCCGCCCAGCGCGATGAACAAGATCGCCACAAGCCCCACGAACGGGTGGACCGCGACGGGGGCCACGAACACACCCACAGCGGCGGTAAAGACAACCAGCGACATGACGCGCGGCTTGAGCAGCGCGACGTAATCGCCGAACTGCGCCTCGTTTTCATAGCTGCCGATCTGTTGGGTCGCGTCTGTCATGGCCTTACAGAGAGCGGGGAGGTTGGTCCCCGCGTCTCTTCCCTTGGGTTAGTTGGAGGCGACTTCAATCGCCTTTGGCTCAGGCTTGATGCCGGCATACTCTTCGCGCGCATCTTCAAGCCAAGCCGCATATGCCTCTTCGGACACCACTTTCACGGTGATGGGCATATAGGCATGCGCCTGCCCGCACAGCTCAGAGCATTGACCGAAATAAACGCCTTCCTGCTCCGCCGTGAACCACAGCTCGGCCAGACGGCCCGGAACCGCGTCTTGCTTCACGCCGAAAGCCGGGATCGTCCAGGAATGGATCACATCCGCGCCGGTGACCTGCATGACGACTGTCTTGCCCACGGGCACGACCACGGCAGTGTCCGTCGCAAGCAGGAATTCGTCGTCGGAATACCCAGCCTCCTTCAGCTCTGCACTGACTTCGGGTGTCAGACGGTTCTCGCTCGAGCCGATCATGAAACTGTCAAAGGCAAAGCCCTCATCGACATATTCATAGCCCCAATACCACTGATATCCGGTCACTTTGACGACCACATCCCCCTCAGGGATGATTTGCTGTTTGAACAGCACCGGGATCGAGAAGGCGCCGATGACCACCAGGATCAGGATCGGCACAACTGTCCAGGCAACTTCCAAGACCGAGTTATGCGTGAACTTCGCAGGCTCGGGGTTGCGCTTCGCGGCAAATTTGAAGGCAGCAATTGCCAGCAACGCCGTCACGAAGAGGGTGATCACCGTGATGATCACCAGCACAAAATTGTCGAGCCAGTGAATGTCGCGAGCCAGTTCGGTCACAGCTGGCTGAAAGCCTGTGCCTCTTGGCTCCGGCACGCCGATAATCTCCAGCCCACCGGTCGGGTTGTCGATATTGGACTGCGCCCAGGCGGCTGACCCCGCAAAAAGGGCCCCGATGGCGGGCAGAATCGTCGAAAGTCGCATAGTGTTTTCCCGTCTTTTCGGAGGGCGCGCCGCTCGTGCACGGAATCCCCCGTTGCGTCTGCGGCAGTCAAAACCATATTAAGGCAGGCGGGGCAAGGCTGCACCAGCCTCTCGCGCTACCTTGCCGCAGGCCAAGCGGCGTTTTTCGATAGGAGCTCTGAGGATGAGTGCCACTATGGACGCTTTCACCCCGTTTGAGACGATGCTGGACCATGACCGCACCCTTGTAGTTGTAAAGGCCGCGACCGATGGGGCGGATGACGGCGAGCTGTTTATCGAGCGTAAACGCTCCGAGATGTTCTCCTTCGATGACGGACGCCTCAAGACTGCTTCCTATGACGCCTCGGAAGGCTTCGGCCTGCGCGCCGTCAAGGGCGAGACGGCGGGCTATGCCCATGCCACCGAGATATCGGAGCAGGCCTTGCTGCGGGCCTCCGAGACGACGCGGCTGGCCGTTGGTTCGGGGGGCGGCACAATGGCCCCGGCCCCGCAAGCCACCAACCGCAAGCTCTATACAGACACCAATCCAATGTCGGGCGCGAGCTTCCCTGCAAAAGTAGACACCCTGAAAGAGATCGACGCATTCGCCCGCGATCTTGACCCGCGGGTGGTGCAGGTCTCGGCCGCACTTGCAGCCTCGCATCAACAAGTGGCAATCCTGCGGCCTGATGGCACGCTTGTCTATGACGACCGCCCAATGACCCGCATCAGCGTCTCGGTCATTGCCGAAACGGACGGGCGGCGCGAAAGCGGCTCCGCCTCCAGCGGCGGGCGCGCAATTCTGACGCCTCTGATGGACCGGCAGCATTGGGAAGGGCTGGTCCGCGAAGCGCTGCGCATTGCGTTGGTCAATCTCGACGCGGTGCCTGCGCCCGCAGGCGTCATGGATGTGGTGCTTGGCCCCGGCTGGCCCGGCATCCTGCTGCATGAGGCCATCGGTCACGGGCTGGAGGGCGATTTCAACCGCAAGAAAACCTCCGCCTTTGCCGGGCTGATGGGCCAGCAAATTGCGGCCAAGGGAGTCACCGTGCTGGACGATGGCACCATCCCTGACCGGCGCGGCTCGATCACTGTCGATGACGAAGGCACGCCATCGGGCAAAAACACCCTGATTGAGGACGGTGTGCTGGTAGGCTATATGCAGGACCGGCAAAATGCGCGGTTGATGGGTGTGGCGCCCACCGGCAATGGGCGGCGTGAAAGCTACGCCCACCCACCGATGCCGCGGATGACCAATACATATATGTTGGGCGGCAATGCAGAGCCCGAGGCCATCGTCGCCGATCTCAAAGACGGGCTCTACGCTGTGGGCTTCGGCGGCGGGCAGGTCGACATCACCAATGGCAAATTCGTATTCTCCTGCACCGAAGCCTACCGCGTCCGCGACGGTCGTATCGGTGAGCCCGTGAAAGGTGCCACGCTTATCGGTGACGGTGCCACCGCGCTGAAGCACATTCAGGCCATCGGCAATGACATGGCGCTTGATCCGGGCATGGGCAATTGCGGCAAGCAGGGCCAGTGGGTGCCCGTGGGTGTCGGCCAGCCAACGCTGAAGATCGGGGGGCTGACCGTGGGTGGATCGCAGACGTGAGCGACCCCGCGCCGCTGCGCCCGGCCACCGAGGATGACTTTGCACCGCTCACCATCCTTTGGGCGGAGGGATGGGACGCGGGCCATGCCGCCCATTCCCCTAAGGCGCTCTTCAGGCTGCGCACAGCCGCAAGCTTCCACGCTCGGCTGCGGGCCTTTGGTGATGATCTCAGGCTCACCGGCCCGCGTGGCAGCCCAACGGGCTTTGTGGTGCTGAAGGGCGATCACATCGATCAGTTTTATGTCCGTGCAGACCAGTTGGGCAGCGGGCTTGCCACAAGGCTCATGGCAGCTGCCGAGGCAGAATTGAGGTTGCGCGGCATTCGCACCGGCTTTCTCGACTGCGCCATCGGCAACGCGCGGGCGCGCGCTTTCTATACAAAGGCCGGCTGGACGGAGCGCGGCGTCGAAGATCTCACTGTCGACACATCGAAAGGCCCCTATAGCTTGCCGCTCATGGTCTACGAAAAGGAACTTTGAGGGCCTTGCGAAGCCAAAAGGATTCGTGCGCGAATCCACGTGCCACTGCCCAAGCCAGCCTTGCGCCAATTTGGCCTCACTATTTATAGCGAGGGCCGTTAACACCTAGCGGTTTCGGGCTCTATCGCGCAGCTTAGTGGAATGACTAATTTTCTCATGAATTCAGTTGGTTAAATTTAATTGTCAATGCGCTGTTTGGCATTAATCCGCCGTTAACTCTTAGCCTCCAAACCTGTCTTCACTGATCAGACGGAGACCCAGATGGCCAGCGACCTGCTGTCTACCCCCCCCCCCTCGCACCCCCCAAGACATGGGACGCGACGGTCATCTGGCTTCGTCTGATCAGATCCCACCGCGTTGGGCCGACGACATTTTTCAGATTGCTTTCGGAACATGGTTCGGCAGAAGCCGCGCTGGAGGCTTTGCCGCAGATTGCGGCCAAAGCCGGGGTGGCGAAATATGCGCCCTTTTCCGAAAAAGCTGCCCGGCTGGAAATGGCCGCGGGCGACCGTATCGGTGCCCGTCTGATCAGTTTCGGTGCGGTGGGATACCCCTCCCTTCTCAAAGATATTTCCGACCCTCCGCCGCTGTTATGGGCTTTGGGCGACACCGGCCTTGTCAAACGCCGCGCCGTGGCGCTGGTGGGTGCCCGAAACGCCTCCTCGCTTGGGACGCGCATGGCCACGAGCCTCGCGAAAGAGCTTGGATCGGCGGGCATTGCCGTCGTCTCAGGGCTTGCGCGCGGGGTCGATGCCGCCGCTCATCTGGCAGCCCTTGAAACCGGCACCATCGCGGTTCAGGCCGGTGGCGTCGATGTGGTCTACCCGCGCGAGAATGCGGGCCTTCACGATCAGATCGCCGAAAAAGGGCTCCGCCTGTCAGAACAGCCGATTGGGCTGCAGCCCATCGCGCGCCATTTTCCACGGCGCAACCGGATCATATCCGGCATGTCGCGCGCCGTCGTCGTGGTGGAGGCTGCCGCCAAGTCCGGCTCCCTCATCACGGCGCGTGAAGCGCTGGATCAAGGCCGCGACGTGCTTGCGGTGCCAGGCCATCCGTTCGACGCGCGGGCGTCGGGGTG
Organism: uncultured Rhodobacterales bacterium; assembly: GCA_964387155.1. Classification (GTDB taxonomy): domain Bacteria; phylum Pseudomonadota; class Alphaproteobacteria; order Rhodobacterales; family Rhodobacteraceae; genus Litoreibacter. The sequence continues at coordinate 10,627 of CAYLVP010000078.1, forward strand.
CAACATGTTGATCCGCGATGGGGCGACCCTCGTGCGCTCCAGCACTGATGTGGTCGACGCACTCGCCGTCCCTGACCCCAAGCCGCGCGAAGCTGCACCACCGGCGCGTCGGCAAGCGCATTCAGCAGGCCCCGCACATGCGCAAATTCTGGGGCTGTTGGGCCCTACCCCAGTGGCAGAGGATCAGTTGATCCGCGACCTCAAGGTGCATCCAGACCTGGTGACCCCGCAACTTCTGACATTGGAGATGGAGGGCAAGATCACCCGCTCTGCTGGCGGGTTGCTCAGCCGCGCTTGACGCGCAGCAGGGACACGCCGATACCGCCCAGCACGACAAGGCTTCCCAGCACCAACTGCCAAGTCAAGGGCTCCCCCAACAAGGCCACGCCACCCAAGGTTGCGATCATCGGCACGCTTAGCTGCGCCACCCCCGCGAGGCTCGCATTGAGCTGCGGCAAAACCGAATACCAAAGCGCATAACCCAGCGCCGAGGTCACGGCCCCCGACAACGCCGCCATCACCAGCCCAAACCCCGTGGGGCTGCCAACGGCGTCCCCCATAAGCGTCAGGGCCACAATCGGGCTGGCCCAGAGGAAGTTCAATGCCGTGGCGTGCAGCGGGTTGGCGACCCCGCGCCCCACAAGCGAATAGACCCCCCACCCCAAAGCGGCGAGGCACATGAATGCAACGCCAAAAACGGCAACCCCGTGCGCCGATACGCCGCCAATAACCCAGAGCAGCCCACCAAGCGCGATGACCATGCCCACCCAACGGTTGGCAGGCACGTCTTCGCCGCCCAAAAGCGCGCCTGCAAACATCGTGATCTGCACACCGCCAAAAAGGATCAGCGCCCCCAGCCCCGCGTCAAGCACGGTATAGGCTTGGCTGAACCCCACGAGATAGGCGGTAAGCCCCAGCACCCCCCAAAGGCTCGGCCAGGCCAGTAAGCTGCCGCCGCGCAGAAGCACGAGAAGCGCCAGCGTCACTGCCCCGGCCAGAACCCGGACGAAAGCAAAAAGCTCAGCCGTGATATCGCCTGACGCAACACCCACGCGGTTCAGGATCGAATTGGCCGCGAAGGCCACCATGGTCAAGGTGACAAGAAGAAAGAGCCTCATCCCCGTGGTGTCGCCCGACGAAGGGCGCCACGCAATCGGAAATCCGCGCTTTGTCGAGAACGTGAGCGCCCCTAAGCTCGTCCGCGTGAAACCTCCTGCGACCGATTAGGAAGGGGACGATATGGAAAAAGTACTTGGCATTGGCGGGTTTTTCTTCCGCGGCAAAGATCAGGGGGCGTTGAGAGCCTGGTATGCGACCCATCTTGGGATCGCCCCCATGCCCACCGATTATGAGATGCCCTGCTGGCGCACCAATGGCGGCGCCACGGTGTTCGAACCATTCGCGCAAGACACGACCTATTTCGGAAGTCCTGCGCAGCACTGGATGGTCAACTTTCGGGTGCGCGATCTGGATGCGATGATTGCGCAGCTGACACATGCGGGCATCGATGTGACCCGGGGCGAGGACGCACCAAATGGCCGTTTTGCCCGGCTCCACGACCCCGAGGGCAATCCGATCGAGCTGTGGGAGCCCGCAGGCGGCCCCGCCGAAATGGAAGAGCCCGTCTAGGAGCGCAACGCGAAAAGGGCGATCACCTGGGCCGCCCTTTTGAAATTGTCTGAACGGTGGGGCTTTCGGTGATTTTCTTGCGAAAACCACCTGCTGCCCGCAGACGGTTTTGCCCCGCGGGCAAAAGCCGTCTTACATCATACCGCCCATGCCGCCCATGTCGGGCATGCCGCCGCCAGGTGCGCCTGCGCCCTCTTTGGCGGGTGCGTCGGCAACCATAGCTTCCGTGGTGATCAGCAGAGCTGCGACCGATGCGGCATCCTGCAATGCGTGACGCACCACTTTGGCCGGGTCAATCACGCCGAACTTGAACATGTCGCCATATTCTTCGGTCTGCGCGTTGAAGCCGAAAGTGGCGTCGTTGCTCTCGCGGATTTTGCCAGCGACAACAGCGCCGTCGACACCGGAGTTCTCGGCGATCTGACGCAGCGGGGCCTCGATGGCCTTGCGCACGATGTTGATGCCAACGGTCTGGTCATTGTTGGCCCCTTCGAGACCATCCAGCGACTTGCCAGCCTGCACCAGAGCGACACCACCACCCACGACGATGCCCTCTTGGACAGCGGCGCGGGTTGCGTTCAGCGCATCATCGACGCGGTCTTTGCGCTCTTTCACTTCGACTTCGGTCATGCCGCCGACACGGATAACGGCAACACCGCCGGCCAGCTTGGCCACGCGCTCTTGCAGCTTCTCACGGTCATAGTCGGAGGTGGTTTCCTCGATCTGCTGACGGATTTGGCTGACACGGGCTTCGATCTCGCCCTTTGCGCCTGCGCCGTCAACGATGGTGGTTTCGTCCTTGGTGATGGAGACGCGCTTGGCGGTGCCCAACATGTCCATCGTCACCGACTCGAGCTTCATGCCGAGGTCTTCAGAGATCACCTGACCACCCGTCAGGATCGCGATGTCCTGCAGCATGGCCTTGCGGCGATCACCGAAGCCAGGTGCTTTGACAGCCGCAATTTTCAGACCGCCGCGCAGCTTGTTGACAACCAGCGTGGCCAGAGCCTCGCCTTCAACGTCTTCCGCGATGATCAGAAGCGGTTTGCCGGACTGGATCACCGACTCAAGCAGTGGCACCATTGGCTGCAGCGAAGAAAGCTTCTTCTCGTGCAGCAGGATCAGCGCATCTTCCAGCTCGGTGGTCATCTTGTCGGGGTTGGTCACGAAGTAAGGCGACAGGTAGCCACGGTCGAATTGCATGCCTTCAACAACATCGGTCTCAGTCTCAAGGCCTTTGTTCTCTTCGACGGTGATGACGCCCTCGTTGCCAACTTTCTGCATCGCGTCTGCGATTTGCTGGCCAATTTCGGCCTCGCCATTGGCAGAGATCGTACCGACCTGAGCGACTTCAGCGGAATCGTTCACCGGGCGGGCAGCGTCTTTGATGGCCGCGACCACTTTGGTCGTTGCCATGTCGATACCGCGCTTGAGGTCCATCGGGTTCATGCCAGCGGCAACCGATTTCATGCCCTCGCGTACGATGGCCTGGGCCAGAACCGTGGCCGTGGTGGTGCCGTCGCCGGCCTCGTCATTGGTGCGGGAAGCGACTTCCTTCACCATCTGCGCGCCCATGTTCTCGAACTTGTTTTCCAGCTCGATCTCTTTGGCGACGGAGACACCGTCTTTGGTGATGCGCGGGGCGCCGAAGGATTTGTCCAGAACCACGTTCCGGCCCTTGGGGCCAAGCGTGACCTTGACGGCGTCGGCCAGAATATTGACGCCTTTGAGCATCTTGTTCCGGGCGTCGGAATCGAATTTTACGTCTTTAGCAGCCATTTTCATGTGCTCCTTTTGAATGTCGAATTGAGGAAAGCCGTAGGGTGCGTGAT
>CAYLVP010000079.1:0-13713 GCA_964387155.1 uncultured Rhodobacterales bacterium
CGGTTCAGGCCGCGATATCTGCTTCTTTCGATTGGCCGGTGGGCAAGGTAATGACGAATTTGCTGCCACGTTGCCCATCACTTTCCACCCGGATGCTACCGCCCCAGCCCTCGACCGTTTGCTGGATAAAGGACAGCCCCAGCCCTGTGCCTTCAACATCCGCTGACAGGCGCTTGAACGGCTCGAAAATGGAGCTTTGGTAGGCTTCAGGGATACCGGGGCCGTCATCTTCAACCTCTATCTCCGCTGCGCCTCCGCGCAGCGTGCCGCGCAGGGTAATTTCGCCTTCCTGCCGATCATGGTGTTTGGCCGCGTTGGAGATCAGATTGCGCAGAACAAGATCAAATGCGGTCGGGTCAGCGAAGACACGCGGCAATTCCCCATCGATCTTCAACTGATAGCCCGGTGCAAGACCGGCCAGATCAACAATCCCCGGCAGACGACGGTTTGGATCAATTTGTTCAAGCGGCCCAGAGCTTTGGCCTGCTTTGGAATACTCTAAAAGCTCGCTGATCAAGGTTTGCATCTTTTCTGAAAGCCTCTTGATCACGTCGATCTGGTCTTCGATTTCCGCGGGGACCTGACCGAAGGCGTCTTCGATATCTTCTACCAGGAAGTCGAGCAGCGCACCTTGTTGCAAAAGCGGAGAACGCAGGTCATGGGCCGCCATAGCGGCAAAGATTTGTAGCCTTTCATTGGCCTGCTCCAATTGCAGGCGTTGTCGTTCAATTTCGCCCGCTTGGTCAAACAGGCGCGTCACATCCACATGAACTGATGCGTATTGGCCGTCGCCCACAGGAAATTCCGACGCCTCAAACACGGTGCCGCTGGCTGTCTTTGCGATGCGGGTAACGGTGTGCCCCAGCTGAAGCTTGCGCATGGTTTCGGAGGCGTAGATATCCATATCAATGCGCGTCTGCGTCGTGTCGACGCCCGATGCGACCGACGGGATAAGGATCGCTTCGCGCAAATCGGGACCAGCATTTGGCCTATTGCAGAGCGTCGGGTGGGCGCGGGCAAAGCCTTCGTTCCAGAGGACCGCCTTGAAATCCTTATCATAGATGGCAATCGCGGCATCGACCCCGTTTAGCGCATCCAGCAGAAGCTGGTTCGCGCGCTTCTCCTCCAGCAGGCGGCGTGTTCGTGTGGATTGCTGGCGCAATTGAATAAGCAATGCCAAGGCGATAGCGCCGACCAGCCCAAGGGCCATAAACCCGTAAAATATCTGCGCAGCCCGGGCATCAATTGTGGGAGAGCCAAACCACATTTCATTCAACACATCGAGGTCAGCCTGCGTGATGCTGTTGTCAATTGCTCTGTTGAGGCTGGTCAGTAAATCCCCGCTGTTTTGCGAGACGTAGAACCCGTATGGCATCTCAATCAGCGGCTCGGGGATCAAGCGGACATCGCGATCCACGCGGATCATTCGCAGACGGGCCAGGAACGCGTCACCTGAGGTCACGACGGCGTCGACCTCCCCCGCCAAGAGAGGAACGATCAGCGCATTGTTGCTGGGAAATTCGACAATCTCGGCAAAAGGAATTTTGGACGCGGCCTTAACGCCGATAGAACCCGCCACAGCGCCAATGCGTTTGCCCGACAAGTCCTGCGCATTTTGCGCGGCATGGGATGCAAGAACAAAGGCACCAACCCGAAAAGACCCAAGCGGCTGCGTCGCGTCATGCACGGCCATCCGCTGGTCGTTGCGCGCCAGAAGTGATGTCATATCCGCACGGTCTTCCGAAAGCAGCTTGAGCTGTTCGACCGGGTTCGCCGCAGAGATGAAGGTGATGTCGCGGCCGATCTCTTCCGCGAGGCTGTGCGCCAGATCGATCGAAAGCCCCTGGGCCTGGCCGCTGCCGTCGGTAAAGGAATAGGGGTGAAACTCCCCATATACGAGCCGCAGCGGGGGCTGCATAACCTGATGATCTTGCGCGTGCAGCTCAACCGGAGCGGAGGGTAGCAGGACCAACAAGAGGACAAGCCCCGTCCGTATCAGATTGTATAGAAGCCGCATCTTGCCCCGCAATTGAGTTTGGCGAGGACCTAGGGGACGGCCGTTCTAAAGTGATTAACAGCCCAAAAATGATACCGAAAATTTTATCGGTTTGCGGGGCGTCAAACGGACACTGCGCGGTGTAAATCCTCGATTGCCACCTCAGATCGCGCGCCTTTCAGGATTGCACGACCCCGCTCCAGCACCAGGAACTGATCCCCCAAATCATAGGCGAAATCAAAGAACTGCTCGACCAGCACGATGGCCATATCGCCCTTGTCGCGCAGGAATTTGATGACCTCGCCAATCTGTTGGATAATGTTGGGCTGGATGCCTTCGGTCGGCTCGTCCAGCAAAAGCAGTTTGGGGCGTGTCACCAACGCGCGGGCAATGGCCAGTTGCTGTTGCTGACCGCCCGACAGGTCCCCGCCGCGACGGCCCAGAAAATCCTTCAGGATCGGGAACAGGTCGAAGATCTCGTCAGGCACGCTGCGCTGATCTCGCGGCAGACAGGCAAAGCCTGTTTCCAGGTTCTCGCGCACGGTCAGAAAGGGGAAGATCTCACGCCCCTGCGGGACATAGGCGACGCCCTTTTGGGCCAGCATATGGGCATTGGCGCGGGTGATCTTTTCGCCGGCAAGGCTATAGCTGCCGCCGCTGCGCGGATGCGTGCCCGACAGGGCTTTGAGCAAGCTGGTTTTGCCGACGCCGTTTGTCCCCATGACGCAAGCCACCTCGCCAATCTTCGCCGAAAAATCGATACCGTTGAGGATCTGGCTGCCGCCGTAATGCAGGGTGAGGTCTGTGATATGCAGCAGGTTATCTTCCAAGGTAGACCTCAATGACTTTCTCGTCGGCGGTGACGTGATCCAGCGTGCCTTCCGACAGGACCGAACCCTCATGCAGCACGGTGACCTTGCAGCCCAAGCGGCGGACAAACTCCATATCATGCTCGACCACCACAACCGCGCGGGTCTTGGCGGCCTCGACCAGCAGCTCGGTCGTGTGTTCGCGTTCGGCGGGCGTCATGCCTGCGGCGGGCTCATCCACCAATAGCAGGCGCGGGTCTTGGGCCAGCAGCATGCCAATCTCGAGCCACTGTTTTTGACCGTGCGACAGCTCTCCGGCCTTGCGGCGCAGGCTGTCATGCAGCCCGATCTGCTGGGCCAGTTCAGCCACCTTTTCGCGGTCTTGCGCCGACGCGCGGAAGCGCAGCACCGCAAAGGGGCCGCGGTCTTTCTTGAGCGCCAGCATCAGGTTATCGGCGACAGATTGGTCCTCAAACACAGTGGGACGCTGGAATTTGCGACCAATGCCTTCCTGCGCGATGCGGCTTTCGGACATGGACAGAAGGGAGATGGATTTTTCGCCCCAAAGCACCCGGCCTTCATCGGGTTTTGTCTTGCCCGTCACGATATCCATAAAGGTCGTCTTACCCGCGCCATTCGGCCCAATCACGGCGCGCATCTCTGCCTCGCCAATCTGGAAGGTCAGGTTGTTGATCGCCTTGAACCCGTCGAAGGTTTTCGACACGCCAGACACTTCAAGCAATGCGCTCATCGGTCGGCCTCCTTCTCTTGCAGGGCACCTGCGTCAGGGCCCAGATCCGCCCCGTGTCGGTCGGGGCTGCGGCGGTCTGCCAACAGATCAAACAGCCCGCCAATGCCTCGGGGCGCAAAAAGCGTCACGCAGACAAAGGACAGGCCCAAGAGGATTGTCCACCAATTCACCCATTGCACCGTATAGAAGCCCAGGTTGATATCGGGGGCCTGCCCCCCCGTGAACCAGGTCGACAAAAGCGACACGAAGGCCGCGCCTATCACCGCGCCGTAAAGCTTGCCGCGCCCGCCGATGGCGACCCAGACCGCCAGGTAGATAGAGGCAATCGGCGCGATCTCCGCCGGGTTGATGATCCCCGCCTGTGGGTAGTAAAGCGCGCCTGCAATGCCTGCGAGGATGGCGGTGAAGGTGAAGATGAACAGCTTGTAGGCCTCGACCGAGTAGCCCAGGAAGCGGACCCGCGCCTCGTCATCACGGATCGCGCGGATGACCGAGCCGAACTTTCCCGACACCATAGCCGCGCAAAGCAAGTAGCTCAGTCCCAACGCAACCGCAGAGGCCCAGAAGAAGGCGATAGACACGGTGGATTGCGGCACGTCATCGAGCCCCGGCAGGTTTTGCAGCCCCGACAAGCCGTTGTTGCCGCGCAAGCCGCTGTCGTTTTGGAACAGGTAAAGCGACAGGGCCAGCGTCATGGCCTGCGTCAGGATCGACAGGTAAACGCCCGTGACGCGGCTGCGGAAGGCCAGCCACCCAAAAACCAGTGCCAACAGACCCGGGACCAGCACCACCGCTGCCAGTTGCAAGGGTAGCGAATGCGCAAAGGCCCATATTGGCGGGAATTCCGATGCGCCCACGACGCCGAAGATCTGCCCGGCAATCCCGTCCGAGATTTCTTGCGGGGTTGGCGGCAACGGCGTAGCGGCGAGGCTTTGCACCACGATGATCTCGGTGCGCGCATACATCAGCCACATGCCAATCGCGTAGCCACCAATGCCGAAAAACGCCATATGCCCAAGGCTCAAGATGCCGGTATACCCCCAGACCAAATCCATCGCGAGCGCCACGAGGCAGAGGCACAGCGTCTTGCCCAGCGTTTTCACAAAGGAGGTAGAGATCACCCCAATCCCGAACCCTTCGGCCAGAATTGTGACCCCAACGGTGAAAATCGCGAGCAGGATCAGGAAGATCGCCACAGACGGGTAGCGGGCGACAAGCGGGCGGCGCGGCGGGTTGAGGGCAATATCGGCCATCTATGCCTCCGCCGCCCGGCCCTTGAGCGCGATGATGCCGCGCGGCCGGAATTGGATGAAGAGGATGATGAAAAGGATCATATAGGTCTGCGCAGCAAGTGTGTTGGACGGGTTCAGCCACTCGATCCCCTTTTGCAGGGACCCCACCATGGTCGCGCCCAAAAGCGTACCCCAGATATTGCCGACGCCGCCCACAACCACGGTCATGAAGCTTTGCACAATGTAGTCGGCCCCCATTTCCGAGGTCACTTTGGCGTAGAGCCCGATGGCCACGCCAGCAATGCCCGCGATCCCCGAGCCGAAGCCGAAGGTCAGCATGTTGATCTTGTCGGGGTTGATCCCCATCGAGGCCGCCATGCGCGGGTTTTGCGTGACGGCGCGCACTTCCAGCCCCAGCCGGGTGCGGTTCATAACGAAGAGGAATAGGGCCAGAAACAACAGCGCCAGCACGAAGATGGCGATGCGGATATAGCTGATCGAGACCACGTCATTGATCACCCAGGACCCGTCCAGCCACCCCGGAGCCGTCAGCGGGCGCGCCTGGGTGCCAAAGATGTTTTTGGCCAGCTGCTGCAGCGCGATGGAGACGCCAAACGTCGCCAAAAGCGTCTCGAGCGGGCGATGGTAGAGCCAGCGGATCACCAGCCGCTCCAGGGCCACGCCAGCCGCGAAGGTCACCATGAAGGCCAGTGGGATCGCGAGGATGATCGACAGCGTGTAATCGGGCACAAAAAGCTGCACGACATAGCCTGTATAGGCGCCCATCATGATAAACTCTCCATGCGCCATGTTGATGACCCCCATCACCCCGAAGGTGATGGCAAGCCCGATCGCCGCAAGAAAATAGATCGAGGCCAGCGACAAGGCGTCAAGCCCCAGGTCAAGCGTTTGGTTTACGGCCAGCCGCGTCTCGATATCATCCAGCGCGGTTTGCGCGGCTTGCGCGACGGCCAACGGCGCGCCAACGAAAACCTCGTAGAAGCTGAAGCGAGCGACAGCGGCGGCGATGTCGGCCTCTGTGACCAGCGGCGCGGCGTCGCCATTATTGGCCAGCACCTCATAGGCTGCGAGGCGCGCGTCATCGGTAATCAACGCAGCGACCTGCACGCCCGCGACCATGCCCCCCGCGATGTTGGAAATAAGCGTGTCGCGGATCGCATCTGTGCTGACGGGTGCGGGCGCAAGCTCTTCCGCGACCAACAGGGCGTAAGCCTCGTCTACGGAGAGGTCTGTTCCGACCTCCAAAACGCGCGCGTCGTCAGGCGCAGTTTCTGCGACAGCACGTTTGACCGTCACCAGAGGGTTCAAAGCGGCGCGCAGGTCAACGCCCAGATCGCCTGAGAAGCCCTGAATGGCTTCAATCCGCTCCGGGTCATCCTCAGCAAAGCGGATGGTCAATAGCCGCTCCAGCCGCTGTTTCTTGGCCTTTAGCTCAGGGATTTCTTCGCCTTCAACCGAGCCACGCAGCGCGGCCAGATGCGAGGCCTCGGCGTCGCGTTCAATGGCCAACACGCCCGCAGCACGGCGCGCGGGATCGGGGTCATTGAGCTGAAATTGCACGAGGGCGGCAGCGATCATGCCGCGAATGCCGGAATTGGGTTTGAGCTGTTTGAAGTCCCGCGCAACAAGCGCGCCGAGCCCAGCGCGGCCGGCAAAGTCGAACGCGTTCAGGTCCTGACCGGATTTCTCGCCATATACGAACAGGCCGGTCTCTTTATTGACCCACATCTCCTTGTTCTGCCAACGGCGCAGCACGTCCTGGGCCTCGTCCATCCCGCTCGTGGCAAGCGCGTCAATGGCCGGGCCAATCGTTTTGCGCGAGGATTTCGCGATGATCTCCCCGTGGGTCTGCAGCAATTGCTGGATCGGCGCGTCGGTGTCTTGGGCACGCAGCGGCAAAACCGAGATCGCAAGCCAGATCAGCGCCAGGAAAAATCGCATGGATGATGCCCCTTGAAGCAGGGGGTGACCGTAGCCACCCCCCATATCGTGCGGTTAACCCGCTGTTTTAGTAGTTGGATTTTATCTGAACGCAGCTTGAGGTCTCGGTATTATACATGCCGCAACCCAGCTCTTTCCAATCCGAGACCAGCACGGCTGATTCAGGCAGGAAGTCGGTCCAGGCATCACCCGGCACCTCTTCGGTCTGGGAGATGATGTCGAACTGGCCGTCCTCCTGAATCTCGCCGATCAGCACAGGCTTGGCGAGGTGGTGGTTGGGCAGCATCACCGCCGTACCGCCGGTCAGGTTCGGGAATTCTTGGCCATACATGGCCGTCCGCACAGCATCGACATCGGTGGTCCCGGCAGCCTCAGCTGCGTTCACCCACATGTTGAAGCCGATATAATGCGCCTCCATCGGGTCATTGGTCACACGCTCTTCGCCCATGCGCTCTTTCCAGGCGGCAATCCAGGCCTCATTGGCCTCGGTATCGGCGGATTGGAAGTAATTCCAGGCGGCGAGATGGCCCACGAGGTTCGAGGTGTCGAGACCCGACAGCTCTTCCTCACCCACCGAGAAGGCGACAACCGGGATATCATCGGCAGAGATACCGGCGGCGGCAAGTTCCTTGTAGAAGCCCACATTGGCGTCGCCATTGATGGTCGAGATCACGCCAACCTTCTTGCCATCTGCACCAAGCGCCACGACATCCGCCACGATCTTGGACCAGTCGGAATGACCAAACGGCGTGTAGTTGACGAAGATATCTTCCTCGGGGATGCCTTTGGATTTCAGGTAGGATTCCAGGATGTTATTCGTGGTGCGCGGATAGACATAGTCGGTGCCCAGAAGCGCAAATTTTTCGACCTCAAGCTCTTCGAGGAAATAGTCGGTTGCCGGGATCGCCTGCTGGTTCGGGGCCGCGCCGGTATAGAAGACGTTCTTCGAGCTTTCTTCGCCCTCATATTGCACTGGGTAGAACAGCAGACCATTCAGCTCTTCGATGACCGGCAGCACGGATTTGCGCGACACGGAGGTCCAGTTGCCAAAGATCACGTCGACTTCGTGCACGGTCAGCAGCTCGCGCGCTTTTTCTGCAAAAAGTGGCCAGTCAGAGGCTGGATCGACAACGACAGCCTCAAGCTCGCAGCCCAGAACTCCGCCTTTTTCGTTTTGTTGCGCGATGAGCATTTCCATCGTGTCTTTCAACGTCGTCTCGGAGATCGCCATCGTGCCAGACAGCGAATGCAGGACGCCAACTTTGACCGGACAATCGGCCAATGCGGGCAAGGTGCTGGCCAAGATAACGGCAGCGGTGGTATTCAGAAGATTTCGTGACATCGCAATTCCCTCCATGCGATGCGCAGCAGACTTGCGTGGGGCGCAAATACGCCCCATATGCCCCCTACGCATGATATTTGCGGAGTGCGGTGGTGCCATTGGTTCCTAGCCCTGCCACCATCGCACGTTTCGAAGCGGTCAGTTTTGACCCGCCCTTTTGTTATGCAGTTTGTTCCCAATGCTGGAGTCGCCAGCAGGCTTCAGCCCCTCAAACCGGGTCTCTTTGCTTAAAATTACAGCATCACACCTTGTCACGATTAATTATTAGTCGCTGTCGCGACTTTTTACGCGCGTTAACCGCCCAAAAGCAGGGCGCTACAGGTCGATAAATGGTGCTCTGCCACGATCCGTGCGCTATGCGCGCGCCGCGCATCGCTGTTGAAAGTCGCAAGCGTCAGAAGGGAGGCATGCGCCAATTTCGTCTCGATCCGGTAGCTTAACACGTCGCGCCCTCGATCCGCCGGAATTGTCGCCTCAAGCAGCGCCAGAAATTGGGATCGCCGGTCTTGCAGCTCATCTGCGATAGGGTCGCTCATCAGCCAGGCATGTTCCATCTCGGCCGAATACCGGGCTGCGCAACCTGCAAATGTTCGGAAATCAACGTCGCGCGACGATACCGGCGTCAAGCCAAGTATCGTGAGAGCCCCCGCAACAAGGATAGTTTTCATTGCGCTCACATGTTGAGCATTACGAACAATTTATGATCGGTCAAGCTGTGGATAAGTAAAAATTTAGCCAAGCTGCCGACATGCCGCATGTTATGGCGGCTAAGCTAGAAGGGCGTCTTGGCTTTGAACTCCATGTGCCGACCGCCTTCGGGGTGACGCAGCTTGAGACTTTCTGCATGCAGCATCATGCGCGGATAGGCCTGCCAGCCTTCCGAGTAGAACGGATCGCCCAGGATCGGATGGCCCAGCTCTTTCATATGAACGCGCAGTTGGTGCGAGCGACCGGTTTTGGGAAAGAGCCGCATCCGCGTGACCCCGTCCTTCACCGCGCCACGTCGCCACTCTGTCAGGGCGGGCTTGCCGGTTTCAAAATTGACATGTTGCAGCGGGCGGTTGGGCCAGTCGACAATCAAAGGCAGGTCGATCTGGCCCGATTTCTCCGCCACCTCGCCGTGAACCAGTGCGGCATAGACCTTTTTTGTATGGCGCTTTTCAAATTGCAGTCCGAGATGGCGCTGGGCCGCGGGCGACATGGCAAAGACCATGACGCCAGACGTGTCCCGGTCGAGCCGGTGGACAAGCAGCGCCATCGGAAACGCGGCCTGCACACGGGCCAGCAGGCAATCAGCCAAATGCGCGCCCCTGCCCGGCACGGACAGCAGCCCGGTGGGTTTGTTGACGATCAGAAGCTCCGCGTCCTCATGAAGCACCTCCAAACGGTCGGTGGGCGGGTTGTAATCATCGCTCATCCCCGCCTGCGCCCCCGCAGTATCGACACGCTGAAAAGGATCAGGGCCAGCCAGATCATCGGAAAGGCAATGGCCCGCGCCTGCCCGAACGGCTCGTCGAAAATGAACACAGCCACGAGGAAGATGAGAGTTGGCGCGATATATTGCATGATCCCGATGGTGCTGAGCCGCAGACCCTTGGCCCCGTTGGCATAGAGCAGAAGCGGGATCGCCGTGACGACGCCTGCCCCCATCATCAGCCACATATTTGTGCCAAACTGGCTCTGCCCTGTGCTTGACAGGTAGTACCAATAGCCAAGCGACGGCACGGAGAGGATGAGCACCTCAAGCAGAAACCCCTGATTGGGCCCGATGGAGAGCCACTTTTTGAAAAACGCATAGAACCCCCAGCTGACCGTCAGCCCGATAGCCGCCAGCGGCAGACGCCCGGCATCCATGGTCAGTACGCAAACGGCCCCAAAGGCCAAAGCAATGGCGACCCATTGCATTGGCCGCAGCCGCTCTTTCAACAGGACAAAGCCCAGAAATACGCTAAAAAGCGGATTGATATAGTAGCCCAGCGCGGCCTCCAACGCGTTGCCGGTGGTGATCGTCCAAACGTAGATGCCCCAGTTCAGCGTGATCAGTACAGCCGTCACGCAGCCCATCGCCAGCATACGCGGGCTGGTCAGTGCCTGGCGTATCTCTCGTGTGCGCCCCAGCGCCACCAGCAACAGCCCAGCGACGGGAACCGACCAGACAATGCGGTGAAGGACAATTTCACCGGGCGGAATATGGTCCATCATCTTGAGGTAAAGCGGCAGGCCGCCCCACAGCAGATAGGCAGACAGGGCAAAGCCAAAGCCCGCCAGCGTGTCGCCTGATTGTGTTGCATTCTGCTGCGTCATAAACCGCAACCATCACGGTTTTCACCGGCGCGCAACCACCCTTACGCCCTTCGGCAAAGGCTGAGCATCATGCGCAGCACTCTCAGCCCTGCCCCGAAAGCGCCTCAGCCAGGCGGGCCGCGAGCCGGTCCGATGTGAAGGGCTTTTGCACCACGGGGGCCGGCGGGTATTTCGTCAGGATGCTTTCGACATCGCCGTAGCCTGTTGCCAAAACAAAGGGCACTTTCATCTCATGCAGCCGCTCTGCCACTTCAAGCGACGTGTGATTGCCCAGATTGACGTCCAGCACCGCGATGGTGAAGTCGTGCTGCGCCGACAACGTCAACGCATCCGCGACCGAGCTGGCGAGCTTGACGTCGGAGGCGCCGAACTCTGACAGCATATCGGCTGTGTCGAGGGCGACGACCATATTGTCCTCCAGAACCAGCGCTGCGCCGGACAGCGAAACGCCTTCCTCCTGCGAGGTGGGTTTGGTGCTGATATCGCTGGAAGGCTGATGCAATGGGCCTTCGGATACGAACCGGGATGGCACCACGATATCGGCTTCAAACCCGGTGAGGTTGAACCGTGTCTCCACCGTCCCGTTCAACTCGTATGGGACGGAGCGCTCGATGATGGTCGAGCCGAAACCGCGGCGGGTTGGTGCTTTGACCGGCGGGCCGCCCTTTTCGCGCCAGGCAATGGTCAGCGCACCTTGCTCATCAATCTGCAGGTCAATCTCCACGTGGCCCGACTGATCCGTCAACGCACCGTATTTGGCTGAGTTGGTGACCAGCTCATGTGCCACCAGCGCGAGCGTCGAAAATGCTTCGGGCTCCAGCAAGGGGAAGGCCCCGGTAATGATAAGCCGCTCCTTCTGGGCTGACAGAAAGGCATTGGCCTCAACCGCGATCAGCTCTCTAAGCGGTGTCGGTGCCCAGGCCTGTGCGGTCAATTGATCATGCGCCCGCGCCAAAGCCTGAATGCGGCCATCAAGGACCATCGTATAATCGCCCAGTGTTAGCGCAGTCCCCTTGCTTTGCGACACGAGCCCCTGAATAAGGTTCAAGATATTGCGCACCCGGTGATTGAGCTCCGCCACCAGCAGCTCTTGCTTCTCGGTGGCCGCTTTGCGCTGAAGATTGGCCTCTTCCGCTAGCTTCAGAACAATCTCAATCAGCGAGATCCGCAGCGCTTCGGCAGCCAGAAGCTGACTGCTTGTCCAGCTCTGGCATGTGCCGCGCACCATCTCGGTCCAAGCTTCAAAGCTCTTGCGGGGGGTCAGCCGGACGCCGTTGTCACCTAGCTCGACCGGCTTGTCGGGATTGCCTGCCCAACGGACAGAGCGTGCGATCTCCCGCCGGAAAAACACCAGATAGTCGCGCGGCGTGCGCGAAATAGGCACAGAAACGAGACCTGCAGCCCGGTCCGCCATAATCTCGGCATCCTCAAAGAATTGACCCAGATTATCTGTCGCGAAAACCTTGCCCGGAGGCGTGGTGTTGAGAAAGCGCACGAGCCGCTTGAACTCTTCCTCATTTGGGGCGGAGCCGGTGGCTTTGTACCGCCCATCTGAGAAGACGGCGATGCCGTCATTGGGCACGATCTGCGACAGCTCGTCCGAAATAATGTCAAAGCTGTCGATCAGGTCTTGGCTGGCAGACAGTTGCACCAAAAGCCGATCATGCAAAGCCCGCGAGGCCCGCTCCTCCCGGCGTAGCTCAGATTCCAGCTTGCGCTCCAACTCGTAAGAAAAGAACTGCGCAAAAAGCTCAATAGCTGTGCGTCGCTCATAGTCCACATATCGGGCCGTGCGATGGTGGCAGGCAAAAAGCCCCCACAGCTCCCCATCTCGCAATATGGAGACGGACATGGACGCGCTTACTCCCATATTGCGCAGATATTCGAGGTGAATGGGCGAAACCGCACGTGTCGTGGCCAGCGACATGTCCAGCGCCTCACCATTGGCATTTTGCTGCGGGATCAGCGGCGACACCTCGCCATCGACATCCGCGATCAGCCGCAATGTGCTGCGCTTGTAGAGCTCGCGCGCCTGTTTGGGAATGTCGCTTGCCGGGTATCTCAGCCCCAAAAACGGCTCCATACCCTCGGCGTGACGCTCCGCAATGACCTCGCCAGAGCCATCTCGGTCAAAGCGATAAACCATTACCCGGTCAAAGCCACAAAGCATCTGCAGCGCATTTGCGGCTTCTTGCGCAGTGGCGGCTGTCGTCTCTTTCCGCTTCGCCCGCTCGATCAGCGGCTGCACGACGGCCAGATCATCGCGGTCTTCCGAACTTTCTTTCGGCTCGAATTCAAAGACAAAGGATTGGCCTGACAAATGAACTGAGATGTCAAAAAGCTGGCCCTTACCCCAGAGGTCGTAGCCAAAAATGCGGCTGATTTTGACGGCTCCGCTGATGAATTGCAGCTTGGCCCGAAGATCATGGACGGCCTTCGAAGGCAGCAGCTCGGCAAGTGACACGCCGATGGCCTCCTGCGGGTCGATGCCCAGAATGGTCGCACAATTGAGCGACAGGTGATTGATGATGAAATCCGAAGACGTCGAGAGCAGGCACCCATAGCCCTGAACATGGCCCAGAATATGGATCGGTTCGCGGTCACAATTTGTCAGGTCAACCTTGTGCCCCGGCGGTATCGATCCGTGATTTTGAGTCATGCGGTAAGTTCCTGTGGCGTCATCTCATCCGGTTGCGCCGCCTTGCGGAACAGCGCGAATAGAGTGCGTGTATCCGCCACGATGCGGTCCGCACGGGCGCTGTTAGGGTCAATTTCTGAGAGCTGCTGGCACACGTCCTGCCAGCGGCTGGCTGGGGCGTGGCTTGTGAAATAGGCACTTGCGCGGCGCACGGCCGGGTCCTGCGCAGCGGACCAGTCGCGCCGCAGCACCTTGGTGCCCATCCGTGACCCTTCAAAGACATAGTCAAGCGCGAGCGGGTCCAGCTTGCGCGCATCAGGATGCGGCGGAGTGGGCAAATCGGCACCCAAAGTTGAAAGGTCGTTTTCGATCAGGCCAAGCATCTGGGCCATTGCACGACAGGTCTCGCCTTGAGCATCTGCGGAGCGGACCATGGATTTGAAACAAAGATGATGCACTGCCAGAAACTCCGACAAACCCGCGCGCGTGCGCAGGTCGAACTCCGACATCACGCCGTCGGTCAACTCATGATCTGGCCTTGTGGCCTCTTTCAAGACCCGCCGAAAGTCGAATTTCATGACACCCCTCACACTTGATGCAATGCTCCTCTCGTTTATGAAAGAACAGAGGTTTGAATGGCAACTTGCTCGCAACATCAAGCCCGCTCGGCTTTAATCAC
>CAYLVP010000080.1:0-13386 GCA_964387155.1 uncultured Rhodobacterales bacterium
GCCTTCGTTGCTATCTTCATCTTCTCGGTTCCGTTCCCCGTGATCATTTTAATCGCGGGCCTGATCGGGGCGGCGCAGGCGGTCACTCACACGCATGAGCCCGCTGAGCCCGTTTCGCTGACACACAGCCTGCGCGTCGCGGGCACCTGGCTGGCGATATGGCTTGCCCCGCTCGCGGTGATCTACGCCGCCGATCCGGGCTTTCTGGGGCCGCTCGGGCTTTTCTTCTCGCAGCTTGCGCTGGTCACCTTTGGCGGGGCCTATGCGGTGCTGGCCTATATGACCCAAGCGGTCGTGGGCGATTTGGGCTGGCTGAGCACGCCTGAGATGATGGACGCGCTTGGGCTGGCGGAGACCACGCCGGGTCCGCTGATCCTTGTCACCCAGTTTGTGGGCACTGTGGCAGGCTACCGCACGGGTGGTTTTGGCTTGGCCATCGTGGCAGGGCTTGTCACGCTCTGGGTAACATTCGCGCCGTGCTTTTTATGGATCTTCGCAGGCGCGCCCTATATCGACTGGCTCTCGAGCAGGCCGAGGCTGGCGGCAGCGCTGAGTGCCATCACCGCGGCAGTTGTCGGGGTCATCGCGAACCTGACGCTTTGGTTCGCCATACATGTGTTTTTCGCCGCGCAAAGCACGGTCGCAATCGGGTTCGGGCAAGCCGTGCTGCCTGATCCGGCCTCGGTGGTCTGGCCTGCCGTGGTGATGGCGGTTATTGCCGCCTACCTTATGCTGCGGCTGCATCTGACGCTGATCTGGGTCCTTGTTCTTGGCGGGTTTGGGGGGCTGGCCACCCTCTGGCTGTGATCGCCCCTTTCCCTGCGCAGCAAATGTCCTATTGTAGGGCTCAGGTTCATCTGGAGGCAGCGCGGCATGTCCGACACCATCGATTACGGCAAAAAGATGCGCCATGCGATGCTCGGTCTTGTCGCCGACGTGTTGCAGGACGTGGCCGATCACGGGCTACCGGGGGAGCATCACTTCTTCATCACCTTCGACACGCAACATCCCGATGTGCAGATGGCCGACTGGCTGTTCGACCGCTACCCCGACGAAATGACGGTCGTCATCCAGCACTGGTATGACGCCTTATTCGTGGGCGAGGAAGGGTTTCAGATCACGCTGAATTTCGGCGACAACCCCGAGCCACTGAGCATTCCTTATGACAGCTTGCGTACCTTCGTGGACCCATCGGTAGAGTTTGGCCTGCGGTTTGAAACCCAGGAAGGCGACCAGCATGAGGTGGTTGAGCTGCCCGATCTGGATGAGGCCGAAGACACGCCGCCTGCCCCGGAAAAGGCAAGCGATGCCGAAGCGCCCAAGAAAGACGCGGATGTCGTGTCCCTGGACGCGTTCCGCACCTGAGCGCCTGACGCGCGACCCCTTGCGCTGCTGGTTCCCCAGAGGCCCTAACACCCTTGAACATATGCGCGCGCCACATTGTCATGCGCGCCCGCGGCGCTTATAGCCTGTGTCAAACCGACCCTCGCCAACAGGAAATCCGACCATGAGCGATCAATTCCGCACCGAGACCGACAGCTTTGGCCCGCTGGAGGTTCCTGCTGATAAATACTGGGGGGCGCAGACGCAGCGCTCGATCATGAATTTCCCCATCGGATGGGAAAAGCAGCCCGTCGCGATCATCCGCGCGTTGGGCGTGATCAAGAAGGCCGCGGCGACAGTGAACCTGGAATTCGGCGATCTGGATGCAGAACTCGCCCCGGCCATTCAGCAAGCCGCGCAAGAGGTGATTGACGGCAAGTTTGACGACAACTTCCCGCTGGTGGTCTGGCAGACCGGGTCCGGCACGCAATCGAACATGAATTCGAACGAGGTGATTTCCAACCGGGCGATTGAAATTCTGGGCGGCGAGATGGGATCGAAAACCCCAGTGCACCCCAATGACCATTGCAATATGGGGCAGTCTTCCAACGACACGTTCCCGACGGCTATGCATGTGGGTATTGCCATGGTTGCGCGCGACACGCTGCTGCCGGGGTTGCGCAAACTGCGCGACGCGCTCGCCGCGAAATCAGACGAGTTCGCCCATATCATCAAGATCGGGCGCACCCATACGCAGGATGCCACCCCCCTCACGCTGGGTCAGGAGTTTGGCGGCTACGCGCATCAGATGACCAAGGCCATCGAGCGGGTCGAGATCTGCCTGCCCGACATCTACGAGCTTGCGCAGGGCGGGACCGCCGTAGGCACCGGGCTGAACACCCGCAAAGGCTTTGCCGAGAAGGTCGCGGCTGAAATCGCCGCGATCACCGGGCTACCTTTCGTGACTGCGCCCAACAAATTCGAGGCGCTCGCGGCCCATGATGCGATGGTGATGTTCTCCGGTGCGCTGAAAACCGCCGCCGCTGCCATGTTCAAGATCGCAAATGACATGCGCCTGCTGGGCTCTGGCCCGCGCTCTGGCCTGGGCGAGCTGATCTTGCCCGAAAACGAGCCCGGCTCCTCCATCATGCCCGGCAAGGTCAACCCGACACAGGCCGAGGCGCTGACCATGGTTTGCGCCCATGTCATGGGCAATGACGCGGCCGTGGGCTTTGCGGGCAGCCAGGGCCATTTTGAGCTGAATGTCTACAATCCGATGATGAGCTACAATGTGATCCAGTCGATGCAGCTGCTGGGCGACGCGGCCTCCTCCTTCACGGACAATATGGTCGTGGGCACCAAAGCCAATGAGGAGCGGATCGATAAGCTCATGAAAGAAAGCCTTATGCTGGTCACGGCGCTTGCGCCGACCATCGGCTATGACAACGCCACCAAAGTCGCCAAGACCGCGCATAAGAACGGCACCACTTTGAAGGAAGAGGCGATTGCACTTGGCCTTGTCGACGCGGAAACCTTCGACCGCGTCGTGCGCCCCGAAGACATGATCGGGCCCAAATAGGCGCCCATGAAGCCGGTCAACCTGAACCAGTTTCGAAAACAAAAGACGCGGGCCGAAAAGACGGCCCGTGCCGATGCGAATGCGATCAAGTTTGGCCGCAGCAAGGCGCAAAAACAGGCCGAGCGGGATCACGTGGCCAAGCTGAACCTGCATCTTGACGATCACAAAACCGAGAAATAGCCACGGTTTCGGCAGGCTTTCGCGCCTTATGCGCAAAATCACTTCAAATTCCCCCTTATTTACAAGATAGTAACCCCCATCTTACATGCGTATCGCGGCTTCATGGGGTGAGGGGCGCTACCATAGCAAGGGACCAGCAATGCCTGACGTGCTGATCTGGACGGTTGACGATTTCGGTGCCGGCTCATTGGGTGGGCTGATCGCTGGCACGTTCGTGGTGTCGGGCACCCCCGACGTTGCGCGCATCAGCGATGATGACAACAATTTTGACGACTTCTTCGGCAATGGCGGACAGACGCAGGACCCCGGGCTGAACCAGTTCCTGACCGAAGACCTGGTGCTGGATGGCACCACGGTAGGCGTCACCGGCGACGGCATCTATAATGCCGCAGAGGGGCAGATCGTCAACAACACGACGGGTGAAGTTGGCCGCATCCTCTATGTCACGATCAATGGCGGCCAGGCTGGCGAGTTTGTGGGCGTGGCCACCACCATCGACATCTCGTCCGGTGACAGCGTCACCACCTCCGGCATCGTCCCCTTCGCGACCGAACCTTATACCGATGTGATCGCCTGTTTCACGCCAGGCGCGCGCATCCGCGCGGCGCATGGCGAGGTGCCGGTAGAGGCGCTGAATGTGGGCGATCTGGTCATGACCAAGGATGACGGGCTGCAACCGATCCGCTGGATCGGGCGGCGCTTCGTGAACCGGGGCACGCTCAGCACGACGCCGGGCCTGCAACCTGTGCGCATCACTGAGGGCAGTTTGGGGCGCGGATTGCCGTTGCGCGATATTGTCGTCTCCCCCCAGCACCGCATGATGCTGTCAGGCCAGCAACTTGAGCTGAACAGCGGGTTGAGCGAGGCGCTGATCCCCGCGCTTGCCATGACGGGAACACCGGGCATCAGCCAGTTTTTGCCAGATGAGGGGTGTGAATATCTGCACCTGCTTTTTGACCGTCATCAGATCCTTTTCTGCGAAGGGGCCGAGACCGAAAGCTTCCATCCCTTCGCCCTCGCCCAGTGCGAGACCGAAAGCGACCCGATTGTTGAGGAACTCTTCGCAATTTTCCCCGAGCTTCGCGACAACCCAAAAGGGTACGGTGGGACAGCAAGGCCGTGTCTTCGAATGAAAGAGGCGCGGCTGATTTATTCGCTGGAGACCCCACATGTCGCAACGCCCCAAGAAACGATCTCTGACGCTTAAGGGACACCGCACCAGCGTGTCGCTTGAGGATGCGTTCTGGGCTGAATTTCGCCGCATCGCCGCCGAGCAGCAGCGCCCGATCAACGACCTTGCCGCCGAGATCGACGCCCGCAGGGGCGAGAACACCGGGCTTGCCTCCGCGATCCGCCTATTTATCCTCAACCGCCTGACCGAAGCGCGCGACGCCCATCAGGCGCAGTCTCATCCGGCGGATCAAAAGCCAGCACGCCACGCCCCATATCAACAGGCCAGCTAAGTTGAACAGGGCCAAGACGACCTTCGTGACCGGGGCCCGTATGATCGGCAGATCAACCTGAACACCGGCCCTATCCGCGCGCCAGAGCACGCGCACAGGCTGATCCGGGGTCGGACGAAACGGCACGGGCCGCGCCTCGCGGATATAGACCCGCCCTGCCGCGTCGCGAAACGCCACCTTTGCGATATAGGCGGGCTGAGCGGCCTCTGCGGCGCGGACCTCACGCGTCTCAATCACAAGGCCGGGCAAGGCCCCGCCTGCCCGGCTGAGGGTAGAGACGATCCTGTCCGCATTGCCAAACCCCACCAGACTGACCCCGAAACACAGCAGCACCGCGATCAGGCTCAGCGGTGGGATCGGCCCCCATAGATATGGCATCACAGGTCTGGGCATCAGGCTACCGCGCGCTCACGCCCAGCCAAATCCCGTCACGCGCCCGCACCGTCAGATGGGCCTGGGGAACTGGGGTTTTGTCAGCGACCGTCTCGAACCGAAAGTGCCGGACCAGCATCGACAGCAAGAGCGGCCCTTCAAACATCGCAAACCCCGCACCGGGGCAGACGCGGCGGCCCGATGAAAACGGGATGAACGCGTCGCGCATACAGCTCTGGCCGTTTTCTGTGCCCCAGCGGGCCGGGTCGAAACCGTCCGGGTTGTCCCATTGGCGCGCGTGGCGGTGCAGATGCCAGGGCGAAATCACCATAAGCGCGCCCGGCTTGATCTGTTTGTCACGAAACTGCTCGGGGCATGTGGTCTGCCGCACCATCATGGGCACGGGCGGGTAAAGCCGCAGCGCCTCGCGAAACACGTCGCGACTGAGCTTCAGTTTCGACATCACCGCCACATCCGGGCCCATCTCAAGCGCCTGCGCCTCCTCGGCGATCTGATCTTGCCAATTGGGGTGCATGGCAAGCAGATACAGCGCCCAAGACAGCGCCGAGGCGCTGGTCTCATGCCCTGCCAGAAAGAAGATCGCGACCTGATCCACCATCTCTTCAGTGCTGAAGCGCTGCCCGGTTTCAGGGTCGGCCGTGGTCATGATCTTTGTCGCCAGATCATCGGGGGCATCACCGGCCTCGATGGCGCGCATGCGATCTTGCGTGAGCCCAATGATCAGCCGCCGAATGCTGCGCGCATTCGTCAACGTGGCGCGTCTGAACGGCCGGGGCATCCATCGGGGCAGCGGCACCATCGCGGCGAGATTCAGGATGGGTTGGGAGCGCTGATAGGCGCGAAAGGCGTGAAAGACGCGTTGCGCCACCTGATCCTCGATCGGAATGGAAAACAGCGTTCGAAAGATCACATCCGCTGCCGCAAAGCTCGCCTGTTCCTCGATCTCCTGGCAGCCGGGGGTCAGCCGCGCAACTGCGGCCTGCCCCGCATCCCACATCGCCGGAAACGTATCGCGCAGGCGCCCGCCTTCAAAAGCGGGATCGATGATCCGCCGTTGCCGCTTCCATGTCTCGCCATTTGTCACAAAGACCGAGTTGCCCAGCAAGGGGCGCAGCCCCTCCCCCACCCGGTCGGATTTGGGGAAATCCTCGGGGCGTTCATTGAGCACGGTCCGCACCAAGTCAGGCTGGTTCACAAGGTAGCTGCGGAAAAAGGGCGTTTTATACTCGGCCAACCAGGCCCGGTAGAGCTTTTCGGGCTGGGCCGACAGGATATCGCGCCGAAACAGCCGCATATAGCGCAGGAACGAGACCTTTTCAGGCCGGGAGGCTGGTTTGGGGGGTCGCATCTCAGGCCGCGACACGCTCGGCCAGCATGGAGCGATGCGGTGAGGCCGCCGTATCAATCCGGGACTTGGAGGGCGCGCGCCCCGCGTAGCGGTCGGCCAATGTCACAGGGCCAGCGGTTATCTGGAAATAATCGTAATCCTTGGGCCGGTCAAAGGCGCAGAGATATTGGAAATGCAGCCGGAAGAAGCGCCAGCGCAGCTCTGCCCAGCGCTCCGGGCTCAGGCTCTGCGTAAACGCGGCTGAAAACACCAGCGGCCAACGTTTTCCATTGGGCTCAACCCCGCTGACCGAGACCGGATCGCACAGCGCGAAAGCACACCCATCCCCCGGTGCAGTAACATCGACCCAGGTGATATCCGGCCGTGTTGACAGAAAGTGAAGATCGGCCCGCAACCTGTTGGCTTCAGGCAGGAAAGACATCATCGGCACCACCTGCCCGAGGGACAGGAAGGCCAGGCGCGGCCGGTCCCCCACAACCCTGCCCGACCGGATCAAATCGGCGATCACGCTGACGGCCAGATGCGCGCCGGAGGAGTGGCCGACAACCAGCACCTCTTCCACATCTTCTTCTAAAGCTGCGGCAATGATCGTGCCAAACTCAGCCATCCGCGCCTCCAGCTCGGGCGGATTGGCCCCGCCCCAACGCGCTGAAAAGGCGTAGTCATGCATGAGGTAATAGGCAAAAAGCTTGCGGTCCTGCGCGTAGAAGAACCGAAGCATGCCCGCAAAGACCGCCAGCCCGGCCATCCCCCCAATAAGCCCGCTTGCGAGCCCGGTCAGAACAGGCGCAATCTGGGCCACCCCTCGGGCAAGCCCCTGCCCGATCAGCCAGGCGGCGCAGAGGGCGAGGGCCAACTGCAAAAGCAGCATCCCGACGGGATAAAGGGCCGCGATGACGGGCCCCTTGCGCAACGTCATCAACCGCCTCAGCGCACCGGAAGAGATATAGGTCCAAGCGGTACGCAAAAGGTGCCAGTAGGTTTGCGCGATGCCCGAGGACATGCTGTCGCGCACAATATCGGACCAGACGAGCACATCGATCTGCGCACTGGAGCTTTGCCCATCAATGGTGGTGTCGACCTGCCAGCCATAGGTCTGCCCGCCGCGCCGGGGGCTGAGCGACAGTGCGTAGCCGCTGATCTCGGCCTGCGCCGCCCCCTCTTTGCGGTACAGCTCGCGGTAGCGGCGTGGATGGAACGGGTCATAGCCGGGGATGTAGAACACCCGCCGCCGCCCAACTGCCTTGTTTTCCTGTGCACTCGCCATGTGGCGAGACTATCGGGCGAAATTGTTAAAAGTAAGGTAGCACCAACAATGGACAGGGCGGCTTGTGCCACCTAGATCACAGAATATGGAGATAGCAGACACATTGGACGCCACCGGGCTGCTCTGCCCGCTGCCTGTTTTGAAAGCGCGCAAACGCATGCAAGGGTTGGAGGAAGGCGCGGTTTTGAAACTGCTGGCCGACGACCCGGCTGCGGTGGTCGACGTGCCGCATTTCTGTGCTGAGGCGGGCCATATGCTGGTAGGCCAGTCCGAGGACGGCAGCGTGCAGACCTATTTGATCCGAAAAGGGTAAACGGCTATTCCGCCGCCTGTGTCGCGGCCGCCTGATCCAACATCGAAAGCAGCTCTTCGCGCCTTTTTGCTGCGGCGCGCTCATTGGCCTCTTTCACCGGGCCGAAGCCACGGATTTGTAAGGGCAATTCTGCCAGAGCAATGGCCGCGTCACGGTTGGATGCGGTCATGATGCGCGGCAGATCAGCCTCATATTGCTTGATCAGGGCGCGCTCCATCTTGCGCTCCGCCGTGTGGCCAAACGGGTCAAGCGGCGTGCCCCGCAGCCGCTTCATCCGGGCCAGCAGCTTGAACGCGCGCCCCATCCATGCGCCGTATTCGCGTTTCATTGGCCGCCCGTTGGGCCCCATCTTGGACAGGACCGGCGGGGCGAGCGCGTAGGTCAGTTTGAGATCGCCGTCAAAAGCCTCGCGTGCTTTGGCCTCCGTCTCGAGATGGAGCCGCGCGACCTCGTATTCATCTTTATATGACAACAGCTTGTGATAGCCTTTTGCCACGGCCTCCCGCAGGATTTCATCGTCTATTCCTGCAAGCGCGCGGCGGTAGCGCTTGGCCAGACGCTTGCCCTGATAGGCCGCCAGATGATCGGCGCGATAGGCGATTTTCTCCTCCAGCGATTTGGGCAGGACGACCACCGTGTCTTCAAGATATTTTGCTGCGTCCTCAGGATAGAGAACCGCCCAGCGGCCCAGCTCAAAAGCGCGCAGGTTGCGCTCGGGCGCGGCCCCGTTGAGGCGGATCGCCTCGCGCAATGCCTCTGCGGTGATCGGGATGAGCCCGCGTTGCCACGCGGCCCCAAAGATCATCATGTTGGAGAAGATCGAATCCCCCATCAGCGCCTTGGCCAGATCTGAGGCATCGAAGAAATCGACCCGGTCCCGCAGCTTTGCCTCAAGAGAGAGGCGCAGCCGGTCGGTTGGAATGGTGAATTCAGTGTCGCGGGTGAAGTCGCCCGTGATGATTTCATGCGCGTTGACGACCGCCCCGGAGAGTCCGGGCGTCATCAATCCTAGGGTTTTGGCCCCGGCAGAGACAACCAGATCGCCGCCTATCAGCGCATGCGCCTCGCCGGTCGCCACCCGGATGGCCGAGATGTCTTCAGGCCGGTTGGCCAGTCGGCAATGGATATGTACCGCGCCGCCTTTCTGGGCGAGACCCGCCATCTCCATCATGCCTGCACCTTTGCCATCGATATGGGCGGCCATGGCCAACACCGCGCCGATCGTCACAACGCCCGTGCCACCCACGCCGGTAATCACCACGTTATGGGTGCCTTGGATTGCGGGCAGGTCAGGCTCCGGCAGGTCCGGCAGATCAATCTCCACCGCGGCGCGCTTTTTGATCTGCGCCCCTTCGACGGTCACGAAAGAGGGGCAGAACCCGTTCACGCAGCTGAAATCCTTGTTGCAGCTGGATTGGTCAATCGCGCGCTTTCGGCCAAGCTCGGTCTCGACCGGCACAATCGAGACGCAGTTCGACTGCACCCCGCAATCGCCGCAGCCCTCGCAGATATCGGTGTTGATAAACACCCGCTTATCGGGGTCGGGAAACTGGTCGCGCTTGCGCTTGCGGCGCTTTTCTGCGGCGCAGGTCTGGATGAAAACAAGGGCCGACACGCCTTTGACATCGCGTATTTTTTCCTGCACCGATTGCAGCTCCGCGCGCTCGTACCAGCCGATATCTGCCGGGAAGTCGCCGCGCCGGGGCTCCTCTTTGGCATCATAAACCACGTCAATGTGGCGCACGCCCTGTGCCTGCAACTCGCGGACGATGCGATCGGGGGTGAGGTCGGCCTCATGGGTCTGGCCACCGGTCATGGCGACGGCGTCATTGAAGAGGATTTTGTAGGTGATGTTGGTGCCTGCCAGCACGGCGGCGCGAATGGCCAAGAGGCCCGAATGGTTGTAGGTCCCGTCCCCGAGGTTCTGGAACATGTGATCGCGGGTCGAAAACAGGCTTTCGCCCATCCAGGTCGCGCCTTCTGCGCCCATATGAGTGTAGCTAGAGGTCTCCCGGTCCATCCACATTGCCATTGTGTGGCACCCGATCCCGGCATAAGCGCGCGAGCCCTCGGGCAGATTGGTCGAGCTGTTATGCGGGCAGCCCGAGCAGAAATAAGGCAGCCGGGCTGCGATATCTTCGGCATTGTCAGCGTGGGTCGCCTCATCTATGCGCTGGATCCCCGCCCGGATCGCATCGGTGTTGCGCCCTTCGGTCACCAGAATTGCACCGAGCTTTTGCGCAATCACCACCGGATCAAGCGCGTAATGCGCAGGGAACAGCACCTCACCCGTGTCGGCGTTCTTGTGGCCATAAACCCGGCGGCCCTTGCGGTTGTCGAAGATCGCCTCCTTGATCTGTATCTCGATCAGTTTGCGCTTTTCTTCCACCACGATGATCAGGTCGAGCCCCTCGGCCCAATCCTCAAACCCTTTCATATCCAGGGGCCAAGTCTGCCCGACCTTGTATGTCGTCAGGCCCAGCGCCTCGGCCGAATTGGCGTCAATATTCAAAAGCCCAAGCGCATGGGTCAGATCCAGCCAGTTCTTGCCCGCCGCCACAAAGCCGATCTTGGCACCGGGCCTGCCCCAGATGCGCTTGTCCATCCCGTTAGCGCGCGAAAATGCCTCAGCCGCATAGCGCTTGTAATTGATCAGCCGGTCCTCCTGCGCGACCCAATGGTCGGCCAGGCGGATGTTCAGCCCGCCCTCTGGCAACTCAAACTCCGGGATCACATGCGGGGTTGTCGGCACGCCCGCTTTGACGACCGAGGTCGCCTCCACCGTGTCCTTCATCAGCTTGAGCCCAGCCCATAGCCCCGAGTAGCGCGACAGCGCGTAGCCATAAAGCCCGTAGTCCAGTATTTCCTGCACCCCCGCTGGCGAGAGCACCGGGATATGCGCGTCGATGGCGGCAAAATCGGATTGGTGGCAGGTGGTTGAGCTTTCCCCAGTGTGGTCATCGCCCATGCAAAAGAGAACACCGCCATGGCGCGAGGTCCCCGCGAAATTGGCGTGTCGCATCACATCGCCGGACCGGTCCACGCCCGGCCCTTTGCCGTACCAGAGCCCGAAGACACCGTCATATTTGCCCTCACCCCGCAATTCGGCCTGCTGCGTGCCCCAAAGCGCTGTCGCCGCGAGGTCTTCGTTCAGGCCGGGCTGGAATGTCACCTCTGACGCTGCCAGCAATTTTGAGGCGCGGCTCATCTGCATATCGACCGCCCCAAGCGGGGAGCCGCGATAGCCGGTGACAAGACCGGCGGTGTTGAGCCCCGCGGCAAGGTCGCGCGCGCGCTGCATCAAAACCAGCCTGACCAGAGCCTGCGTGCCGTTGAGCAGAACCGTGTCCTTGCTCAGGTCAAACCGGTCGTTGAGCGAAATCTCCTGCAGCGCCATCCATGCCTCCCGAAACAAGGTTAAGCTTAGCATAGATATTAGGTCACAATATCTGACCTACAAAGCACTATTTTGTCATGCCACGCGCGATTTCATGCTGCAACGCAGCAGGGTCATTAAAATTGCTGGTCTTTCAGCAACTGACTACTGATAAGACAGTATGGATTGGGATAAGCTTAGAATATTTCACGCCGTGGCCGATGCGGGCTCGCTCACCCATGCGGGGGAGACGCTGCATTTGTCGCAATCTGCTGTCTCGCGGCAGGTGCGTGCGCTGGAAGAATCGCTCAACACCATCCTCTTTCACCGCCATGCACGCGGCCTGATTCTCACCGAACAGGGGGAGCTGCTGTTTGACGCGACCCGGTCGATGACCAAGCGTCTGGACGCGGCCTCCGCCCGTATCCGCGACAGCGAAGAAGAAGTGTTTGGCGAATTGCGCGTGACCACCACCATCGGGCTGGGCTCGCTTTGGCTTGCGCCCCGTCTGTCGAAGCTTTTTGCCGACTACCCTGAGCTGAATATTGACCTGATGCTGGATGAGCGCGTGCTGGATCTGCCCATGCGCGAAGCGGACGTGGCCATTCGCATGAAAGAGCCCAGCCAGGCCGATCTAGTGCGCAAGAAGCTGATGACCGTGACCATGCAGCTTTTCGCAAGCCCGACCTATCTGGAGCAATATGGCACGCCGCACAGCATCGAGGATCTGCGCAACCATCGGCTGATTTGCCAGAACACGCGTTCCGAACAAGTCAGCGCGGGCGCCACGCTCGTGCGCGAGCTGTTGAGCTATGATCTGCCCAATCTTCTGACAGTAAACAACTATTTTGGCTGTTTGCAGGCCGTCCACAACAATCTTGGCGTGGGTGTGCTGCCAGATTACGTGGCGGTCGATGATCCCAGCCTCGTGCGCGTTTTGCCAGATGTAGAGTCCAACGACGTCCCCGTCTTCCTCGCCTATCCCGAAGAGTTGCGGCATTCCAAGCGGATCGCGGCTTTCCGCGACTTTGTGGTGAACGAGATCAATCTGCAAAGAAAACGGGCACAAAGCGCCTGATCGCCTCGAGCGCGCGCAGATATGCATAAATTGCATAGCGGCTATGCCTTAAAAACTGGCATGCGAGCCTTGAAGGGAATGGGGATGCGACATAATTCAGCAATCGAAGGCGATGATGTCGCTTTCACCTCCCTGTTGGACTTGGCCGAGCTTTCCGCTCGGCCTTTTTTTTGCGCCTCTCATATCTGCCAGCCTCTTTCCCCGCGCGCGGGGCTGACATAAGAAGCGTCAAGCTAATCTTGCAGCCGGATCATGCGGGGGAAACCAGTCCAAATGTCAGAGCCAGCCATCACCTCGGAGCTTATCGCCGCACATGGGCTGAGCCCTGACGAATATGACCGCATCCTGGAGATCATCGGCCGCGAGCCAAGCTTCACCGAGCTTGGGATTTTCTCGGCCATGTGGAACGAGCATTGCTCTTACAAATCCTCCAAGAAATGGCTGCGCACCTTGCCCACCGAGGGTCCGCAAGTGATCTGCGGCCCCGGCGAGAATGCGGGCGTTGTCGATATCGGCGACGGCCAGGCCGTGATCTTCAAGATGGAGAGCCACAACCACCCCTCCTATATCGAGCCCTATCAGGGGGCTGCGACCGGCGTGGGCGGCATCCTGCGCGACGTCTTCACGATGGGCGCGCGGCCCATTGCGGCGATGAACAGCCTGAGTTTTGGGGAGCCCGAACATCCGAAAACGCGCCAGCTTGTCTCTGGCGTGGTGGCGGGCGTGGGCGGCTATGGCAACTGTTTTGGCGTGCCAACTGTGGGCGGCGAAGTGCGGTTTCATCCCGCTTACAACGGCAACTGCCTTGTGAACGCCTTTGCGGCGGGTCTCGCGGATGCGGATAAGATTTTCTACTCTGCCGCGTCCGGCATCGGGATGCCGGTGGTCTATCTCGGCGCAAAGACAGGTCGCGACGGGGTTGGCGGTGCCACCATGGCATCGGCCGAGTTTGACGACACGATCGAGGACAAACGCCCCACCGTGCAGGTCGGCGATCCGTTCACCGAGAAACGCCTGATGGCGGCCACGCTGGAGCGGATGGCCACCGGCGCGGTGATCTCGATCC
>CAYLVP010000081.1:0-12804 GCA_964387155.1 uncultured Rhodobacterales bacterium
AGGGCGGAAAGCGGCCATTTGCTGCGGTGAACGGGACTACTGATCAATTCTGGATAGCTGACGTTCGTCGTCAGATATTTGTCCAGGGTTTTGAGCGCTGTCGGGCGAGCCAGATGCATCGTTTCCGGCCCAGTTTAACCTCGAGACCCATTTTCAGCCTGTGCGCGAGAATTGCAATTTCAGAGCTGGCGAAAGCAAAAAAGACAGATCTAGATTACAATTCGGCCTTTGGCAGAGAGTTTCGGTGGTTGTTTGTGCTCAACAAAGATTGGCTTCTCAACGCCAAGCCTGAAGCTTCTTGTTGACAGACTCGCGCTCATCTCGTTCACTTTACTAAACCGGTTAGTAAAGTGAACGAGATGCTGCAAGAGAGACCTGAAGGGAAATGGATCGCAAGCTTTCGCCGCGTGCTGAAGCTGAATGGGATCGGTGACGGATCATCTGTTGCGATTGTTGCCGAAAGCCAGTCGCGGCCGGTGCTACGCGAGCTTTGTGAAATCGCGCTTTATGATCTCAGTGCCACCTTCTTTACAATCGATCTGCCGACGCCGGAACATACTGCGCCTGTGCCTGTACGCTCTACAGGGGCCTCGAATGCCATTGCGAACATGCGCCCCGTGATCGAAGCCCTCAAACAGGTGGACGTCATCGTTGATGTCACCGTCGAAGGGTTGTTGCACGCCGAAGAATGGCCGGAAATCGAAGAGTCCGGTACGCGCCTGTTTGTGATCTGCAATGAACATCCCGAAATTCTTGAGCGCACGGAACCGGAGGCGGAATTGGGCCCGAAAGTGACCCGTGGGATTGAAATGCTGCGCGACGCCTCTGAGATGCGGGTAACCTCGGATGCGGGCACCGATCTGACGATTGATATCCGGGATGCGCCCTCTGGCGGCACGCCGGGCTTTACGACGGCACAAGGCGGTGTGGCGCATTGGCCGGGTGGGTTGTGCTTGTGTTTTCCAGGAGAGAACTCGGTCAACGGGCGGATCGTCATGGCGCCGGGTGATATGAACCTGACGTTCAAGACTTACCTGTCTGATCCCATCGACTTTGCGATTGAGGATGATTTTGTGCGCCATATCGGCGGAGACAGCGTCGATGCCGATCTGTTTCGCGAATACCTTGCGGCGTGGGATGATCCGATTGCTTACGGCCTGTCACATGTGGGTTGGGGGATGAACCCGCGGGCGCGTTGGGAAAGCATGGCCCTCTATGACAAGCGAGACGTGCAGGCGACGGAATTCCGCGCCTGGGCGGGCAATTTCCTGTGGTCCACCGGGTCAAACCAATACGCGAACCGCTTTACGCTTGGGCATTTCGATCTGCCAATGCGCGGCTGCACCATCACGCTCGACGGCACACCGGTAGTCGTCAACGGCAAGCTTCAAGGAGAACTGGCATGACCTTTTCGGACTATTACGACCTGTCACGGTTCCGCCCCGAAGTTGTGGACATGCTTCACCAAATAAACGCATTGGGTCCGAAATTTGCCGAACGCGCGCCCAAGCATGACCGCGAGGCCAGCTTTCCGACCGAGAATTACAATGACCTGCGCGACAGCGGGTTCCTGAAACTCGTGATCCCCACAGAGTTTGGCGGTCATGGTTTCACCTTGGGCGAATACGCCGTCATCGGGGCCGAGATTGGCAAATACTGCGGTGCAACGGCACTGACGTTCAACATGCACACCTCATCCATGATGTGGCTGCGGTTCATGTATGAGATGGACAATCTGACACCCGAAGAACGGACAGCGTTCAAGCGGATGCGTGAATTGCAGTTCGCCAAGGTCGTCAATGATGGCGCGATTTTCAGCCAGCCGATTTCCGAAGGCGGCGCAAATTGGACGTCAGAGCCGATCAAAACCAATTGCCGTCGGGTGGATGGCGGTTGGGTGATCAATGGGTTCAAGAAGTTCGCATCGCTTGCGGGCAACTGCGACTATTACTCCATCGTCTGCACCGAGCATTTCGAGGGCAAGGACCCTGCACATGAAGACACGATGGACTTTGCTGTCCACAAGGACGCGCCCGGACTGTCCATTGTCGGTGACTGGGACCCGATCGGGATGCGCGGCACCGTCAGCCGCGATTTGATCCTCAAGGATGTCTTCGTGTCCGAGGATGATCTGATGATGCCCGCAGGAGTGTTTGGCAAAACCCTGTCGCAGTGGCCGCATATGATGGCGACACTCACGCCCGCCTACATGGGTGTCGCGCAATCGGCCTATGACTTCACCGTTGAATATCTGCGCGGTGAAACGCCCGGACAGCCGCCAATAGATCGCCGGATCTATCCGACCAAACGGGCGACGGTCGGTCGCATGTACCAAAAACTGGCTGAGATGCGCAGCCTTTGGACGAATGCCTTTCTTGAAGCAAAGCCGTTCCCGTCCAAGGCCGAGGTCATGCGCATCTATGCGGCGCAATATTGCGTCATGGAAGGTGTGCAGGAATTGGCTGCGCTGGCCATCCGCACATGTGGTGGCCAGTCGATGCTGAAGACGTTGCCGTTGGAACGCATCTATCGTGACAGCCGCTGTGGAGCGTTGATGCTGCCTTACACAACGGAAATTATGGAAGACTATCTTGCGATGATGTCGGTCTATGACATGGAAGACGTGGACAAGGTAAATTCGGAAACCGCGTCGGCGCGGGTGTCTATGTGGCGCCCGGCAGATGAGGTCGCCTGATTGATGGCAAAAACGACCGTTCAGTGCCTGCGCAAGATCCCGGTTGATCCTGATCGCCTGTGGGCTGTGCTGCGGACATTTGATCTGTCATGGCACCCGCATGTCTCCAGCTGTGAACTGGTGCGCGACGCACAGGGCGCATTGGTGCGCAATTTCAGGGATTTGGATGATCAGGTTTACGAGGAACGGCGGACCTATCTCAGCGATACGGACCGCGTATTCGCATACGACATGGACAGTGGCATCGACGGCATTCAAAGCTACGCGGCCCGAGTAGAAGTGACTGCAACAGATGGCGGCAGCCTTGCCGCATGGCATGCCGACATCGTGGCAGGTAGCGAGAGGATCGACGCCATCGCCGAGGGGACCCGTGCGATTTTTGAGGCGGCGTTTCAGGCTTTGGAAAGCGCGCCAAAAAGCAAGTCGATCAGACGTTCGGTCCGGAACGCCACCTCAGACGTGACCCGAACGCGCTTGGACGGGATGCCAACCTTGGGCGTCCGGGTCGGGTCCGACGCCGATGGTGCAACCGACACGCTTGTTCTTTTTCTGCACGGGATCGGTGGCAACGCAACAAACTGGGACGCGCAGCTACGCGCCCTTGGTGCTGACTACCACGTCGCGGCGCTGGATCTGCGAGGTTACGGTCAAAGCAGCCTTGGCCTTGAACCCTCGACCATTGACGGATACTGCGCCGATATCCTGCGGGTGATGGAGGCGCGTGGCGCAAGCCGTCTGGTCCTGGCGGGCCTGAGCTACGGCAGCTGGATCGCGACGAGCTTTGCCATGCGCCACAGCGACATTCTGGCTGGTCTGATCCTTGCGGGCGGTTGCACAGGCATGTCCGAGGCTGACCCCCGCGAGCGTGAGAATTTTCGTATCACCCGCGAGGTTCCGTTGGACGCAGGGCAAACACCCGCGGATTTTGCCCCTGCCGTTGTCGAGGTGATTGCGGGCCCCTCTGCCACCGACGCGCAGCGCGATGAATTGCGGCAGTCAATGGCGGATATCCCAGCGGCGACCTATCGCGACGCGCTGAACTGTTTTTGCAACCCGTTGGAAACATTTGAATTCGCACGGATCGATTGCCCGGTTTTGATGTTCACAGGGGCACATGACAGGTTGGCACCGCCTGCGGAAATCCGGCGCGTGTCCGAACGCGTCGCTGAAGAACGCCGCGCTGCGGGAAAGTCCGCCGACGTCCAGTTTGAAGTAATCGCGGATGCCGGGCATGTCTGCAATCTGGAAGCACCGGACGCCGCCAATGCACTTCTGCATCGCTTTCTTTCGCGGCTGCCAGATGTGTCGGGGAACTATAAATCCAGCGTCATGGAGCGGCAGCGGCAAAAGCGCGAACGCATCCGTCAGGCTGCGCATGCTGAGTTTTGCGAAAATGGGTACGATGGCGCGTCGATGGACCGGATTGCAGCCCGTGCCGATGTCTCAAAGCCCACGCTGTATCAATATTTCGGTGGCAAAGATGCCCTGCTCGAGGCAGTTCTGGATGTGGGCCGGATGCAGATCGTCGCGCCGCTGATGTCCAAGGATGGCCCATTGGTGGACCGGCTTTGGCAATTTGCCTGGGGGTATGCCGATTTCGTTTTACGGCCTGACATGCTGTCACTTGCGCGGCTTATCCTGGGCGAGGCATCGCGCCGCCCCGAAAACGCAATTGCCTATCATCAGAACGGCCCCGCCCGCGCGTTTGAAGGGTTGGTGGAATTCGTCTCAGACGCGGTAGCCGCGGGTCAGCTGGACACGGAAGTGCCTGAACTAGCGGCGCAAAACCTGTGGTCCCTGATCTTGTCCGGGCCGCGCGATTATTACCTGCACCATGTCGATGCCCGACCAACCGAGCAGGAGCTGCTTAATACGATTGGTCACGGCCTGCATGTGTTCTTGAAGGCGTATGGCACAGATGCCCCGGCGCTGATCCGCGAACTGGACGCCCACATCCAGGCCAGGTCGCAGGCCATTCGAAAGCGGCTCATGCCGGAACCTACGGCAGATTGAGTTGGGAGCAGGCATGAAAGACGCATTTCTACAGGGTATGTCACGGGCGGCAAATTCGGTGTGTGTTGTCACAACGGACGGTGATGCTGGGCGCGCGGGCGTGACGATTTCCGCGATGACATCGGTCTCGGTGGACACGCCAAAGCCGACACTGCTTGTCTGTATTCATACGCTTTCGCCCGCCTGCGATGCGATCCTGAAAAATGGCGTCTTCTGCGCGAACCTGTTGGGCAGCGATCAGGCCCATGTGTCGAACAGCTTTGCAGGGCGAACAGGCGCCAAGGGCATCGACAAATTCGCATGTGCGGACTGGGCGACGCGCAAGACAGGCGCGCCGCTGTTGCAAGACGCGCTGGCGCAGTTTGACTGTACGGTCGTGCACGAAACTATTTTTGGGTCACACCGCATGTTCGTTGGAGAGGTGGAATACGCAGTCTCGCAGGGCTTTGGTGATCCGTTGCTCTACTTTCAAAGGGATTATGCCATCCCGATGCGAATGTCCTCTTGATTGGGCAACACCCTAAACTTGGTAGCGGAATGTGCATGACACGGAGTAAAATCACCAACGGGATAAGAAGCTCGGCGCGGAGCGCCTTAATTCTTGACATGTTAAGTAACTCTGACCAACCTTCCGTCCGGCGCGCGTTCGCGCCAAGGGGCGGGATGCAAATGTTGGTTTTGGAAGGGGCATACATGTACGGCAGCAACGTCGACGGTTTCGATAGCTCCGGCCAGGCCCGCGCATGACGTCAAAGACATCATCCGCTACGGATCTTTACCTCTTTGAAGACAGCTTTCCGATTGCGGGTGAACCCGGTTTCAAGAGCGAATGCCCCCCCGACAAGAAGGTGAAGGTCGAGGATCTTTTCAAATTTTCGCGGAAACGTGGCGACTTTCAAATCTCGATCGTGGCGGCCATGCTCGCGCTGTTTTTCCTTGCGTTCTTCTGGACTCAAACCGGCTGGGATGCGCGGGACTTGCCGGATGATTTTGGCACTTATCTTGCTTATCAATTCGGCCTCGCAGACATTGACGGCCGCGTCACACGGCTTGGACGGATCGTCAAACAATCCTGGGTCGCGCCACTGATGTGCCTGATGATACTGGTGCCTGCGGCGCTGTGGAACCTGCGCGCCTCATGGCGGGAAACCCTATGGCGCAAGCGGTTCCTGCTGCCGACCAGCGCCTATTTCGAGCTGACGAAATACGTCGCTGCCTTGGAATATGTGGCCTACTTCATCGGCTACACCCTGATCGTGCCGATACTGGGCTACCTTGTGTCGACACTGATCTTGGGAACCTATCTGACATGGCGCTTGGGATACCGCAGCCCGCGCTGGATATTGACCGGTTTTCTTTCAAGCGTTGCGGTTGTCATCGTGTTTCGCACGTTCTTGCAGATCAAAACGCCTCTGAACATCTGGCTTTATAATCTGCTGCCGGATGCGCTCCGCGCGTTCATGTTGACCTATTTCTAGGGGCCGGTATGGAAGCGTTCCTGACAGGTCTCGATAGCTTACTGCAACCGGCTGTGCTGTTGGCAATCCTGATCGGTTCTGTCGGAGGGCTGATCATTGGTGCGGTGCCCGGTATTGGCCCTGCCATTGCCATTGCGATCCTGTTGCCTGCGACCGTCTTCCTTGACGATCTGGTCAGCCTTGTTTTGTTGCTGGGGGTCTATGGGTCATCCATGTATGGCGGTGCTATTCCCGCCATCCTGATCAACACACCCGGCACGCCCGTGAATGCGCTAACCACATATGACGGTTACGCGATGACTCGCCGGGGAGAAGCATCGCGCGCTTTGTCGCTGGCCTATTCAGCGTCCTTCTTTGGGGGCTGTTTTTCGATCATCATGGCGCTGATCGCCCTTTTTGCTTTTGGCCCTTATCTGCGCGATCTTGGCGCGCTGTTCGGTCAACGTGACATATTGATGGCGGCGGTGCTGGGGGGCGTTCTGCTTATTGCGGCACATCGCCAAACGATGGGATTGGCCGCGCTTCTATTCGGGTTCGGCTTCCTGATTGCCATGATCGGGCGGCAGTCCACGCGCAAGATTGACCGCTACACGTTCGACATCGAATACCTTTATTCCGGCTTCAACCTGATCGTGGTCATCGTCGGTATTTTTGCGCTCAGCCAAGCGCTGAACCTAATGGTTGGAAAAGACGATGATCCGCCAGAGGCACGGATTTCCGGCGGATTGCTGAGTGGGTTCCGCCAGATCGCGGGCCGCAAACTGATCACCATGTTGTCAGCAATGTATGGCACGATCATGGGCATCATCCCCGGTGTCGGGGAATTCGTGGCACAGTTTTTCAGCTATTCGACGGCGCGGTCGTTCTCAAAGGATCCCGCGCGGTTCGGCCATGGCTCACCCGAGGGGTTGATCGCGTCAGAGACGGCCAACAATGCGGTGCCTGCCGCTGCCATGATCCCGCTGTTAGCGCTCGGTGTCCCGGGCGAGGCGTTGACCGCAATGATGATGGTTGTGTTCTTTGATGCGGGCATCAAGCCCGGCCCAGACATTTTTGAAAACAACCCTGACTTTCTGTTCAGCCTGTTTACGGCGCTGTTGATCATCAATGTTCTGGTGCTGGCCACCTTGCTGGTCTCAACCAGGTTCATCGCCAAGATGGTCTACATTCCCAACCGTTTTCTCGGCGCGTTCATCATGATCCTGTCTTTTGTCGGCGTCTATTCGATCCGCAACAGCCTGACCGATTGCATCTTTGCCGTCATCTTTGGCTTCATAGGTTTTGTGTTGCGCCGATTGGAATGGCCGCTTGTCCCGATCGTTCTGGGCCTTGTGTTGGGATCAATCATCGTGGAGCGTCTGACGGCAGGCGCGGGCCAGATCAAATCAGCGGCTGACCTTATCAACAGGCCCGTTTCGGGCACTTTATTCGTGGTGATCCTTTTGGTCATAGGATTCATCATTTGGACGTCGATCAAAAACAGACGCACGAACTTTCAAACATGACCAAAACATCAAGGGAGATCACAATGAAAAAACTAGCACTGAGCGCCGTGCTCGCGGCGACAACAGCAATGGTAAGTGCGACACCTGCTTTTGCCGAATACCCCACGTCGCCGGTTCAATTCGTCGTGCCATTCCCGCCGGGCGACTTTGAGGACATTCTGACACGGATGATCGCAGCCAACATGCAAGAGCAGACCGGTGTATCCGTGTCGGTCGTCAACAAGCCGGGTGGCGGTGATGGCCCGTTCCCCGGAGCGTTGGAAGTTCTGGCCGCGCCAAATGACGGCACGGTCATTGGGTCCTTTGTCGGTGTTGTGCCAATTGTCGGCCCGCTGATCGACATTGGCATCGAGATGGACAGCTTTGAGCCTGTCGGCATTTTCCTAACCTATCCGTTTGTCTTGGCCGCATCTGGTGACGCACCTTTCAGCAATATGGCTGAATTGGCTGCCCACGCGCAGGACAACGACGTTGTTCTGGGCCACTTTGGTGCAAGCCTGACGCCGACGGTTGCGTCATTTGCAGCGGCGCAACAAATGGGTTTTGAATTTGCGGATGATGCAGCCTTTGACCTGCTGGATTGCAACACGCTGTCCGCCGGCGATGCGGATGTGATCAACACCACGCTGGCACTCATTGAACCGTGCCTGGATGATCTGAACATCCTGGCCAATATCGGCAATGAACCGATTGGCAAACTTGACGGTGTTGAAACCCTGTCGTCGCAGTCCGGCATTGCTGATCTGGAACTGTGGAACGGCCTGTTCGTGACCAAAGGCACGCCGCAAGAGGTGATCGACACGCTTGCCGCCATTGCACAGGAAACGATGGCGTCAGACGAAGCGCAGCAGTTGATGACCGAAACCGGCGCTGGCGTTTACTGGCAGGATGCGGAAACAGCCGCTAGCCGTGTGCTGAACGACCGTGAGGTCGTGACCGGCATGATGGAAGCCATCGGGCAGTAAACGCGCGAGATGGGTGCCCGCCCTGTTGAGGTGGGCACCCACCCCCAATCAAGGAATGCACATGAAACGCATCAAGCTTGGCATCCTGCAAACCAACCATGACAAAACTGTCGACGTGGGCGACGCGTTTCCCGACGATGCGCACCGATTTCGGGACATGTTTGATGCCCAAGATGACAGGTTTACCTACCGCATCTACATGACCATCGGTGGCGAGGTGCCGCAGGATCTGGATGAGCAAGACGCGTTCATGATTACTGGCAGCCCGCTAAGCGTGCTGGACCAACATATCTTTACCGATGATCTGATGGACTTTATCCGGCGCTGTGACGCGGCCCAAAAGCCGCTGATGGGCGCGTGTTTCGGGCATCAGGCCATCGCTATCGCCTTGGGTGGCAGTGTCGAAAGGTCCGCCAAGGGTTACAACGTTGGTATCGAAGACACGGTTTTCCACGCCAAACGGCCGTGGATGAAACCGGACCGGGACCGACTACCCATGTACGTTTTCCACGAGGATGCGGTTACGAAACTGCCGGAAGGCTGCGATTTGCTCGGCTCGACGCCAAACTGCAAGAACGCGAGCTTTGCAAAAGACAACCACATTTTCACGACCCAGGCCCATCCCGAATTTAGCAACGCTTTCATGTCCTGCGTGCTGCGCTCTGCCGAAAGCGCGATCCCTGCTGAGGGGCGTCAGGCCGTGTGGGACAGTCTGGACCAGCCGGAAGACGGCGACATTTTCGGCCTTTGGACGACGGAATTCTTCAAAGGAGCGATGCAAAATGCATGACGACGGCCACATGAACCTGCTGAGCCACGATAGTTTCGCCTCGGGTGTGCCGCATCAGACGTTCGACCGCTTGCGCCGCGAAGACCCGGTATCATGGACCGAAGGCGATGATGACACCAAAGGCTTTTGGAGCCTGACACGCCACGCCGATATCGCCTTGGCCAATCGCGACGGACGCCTTTTCAGCTCTGCCCAAGGGATCAGGCTTGAGGATCAAAGCCATGAAGAATACATGGCGCGCCGCACGTTCCAGGAAACAGACGCGCCAGAGCACACTGTCACCCGCCGCGCTGTGAATCCCAATTTCGCAAAACCGGTGGTCGGTCATTTCGAGCCGTTGATCCGCGAGCTGGCCGCTGACTTCGCCGACAAAGCGCTGGAACGTACTGAATTCGATGCCGTCGACGCAATCGCCAAACAACTGCCGATGATGATGTTAGGCCGGATCCTCGGCGTGCCAGACGAGGATCTGAACTGGCTTGTCGAAAAGGGTGACGCACTCATTGGGAATTCCGACCCTGATTTTACGCAGCACGTGATTGATAAGGTCGACACAAGCGAATACGCGATGATGCCATTTCGCAGCCCCGCGGGGGTGGAGCTTTATGACTACGCCGCCGACCTTCTGGAAAATCGGCGTGCCGTGGCCGAGGAAGGCATCCTTGCCAAGATGATGCGTGACAAAAACGGCCTGAAAGAGCTTGAGTTCAAGAATTTCTTTTGCCTGCTCGTCGCCGCCGGCAACGACACAACACGCTACTCGATTGCAATGGCGCTGAACCTGCTGGCGCATCATCCAGAGTACATTGACCAATTGCGCACGGGCGATTTCTGGGACAGCTGCGCGGATGAGTTTATTCGTCTTGCGTCCCCAACAATGCATTTCCGGCGCACGTTGACAGACGATTTTGAGCTTCATGGCAAAACCATGAAAAAGGGCGACAAGG
Source organism: uncultured Rhodobacterales bacterium (assembly GCA_964387155.1). Lineage (GTDB taxonomy): Bacteria > Pseudomonadota > Alphaproteobacteria > Rhodobacterales > Rhodobacteraceae > Litoreibacter. Next base: position 10,394 of record CAYLVP010000081.1, read on the forward strand.
TGCTTTTGTGGTTTGTGTCGGGTAGCCGTGACGAACAGGTGTTTGACAACCCGCACGCGTGCCAATTGGGACGCAAACCGAACCGGCACCTGGCCTTTGGTCAGGGTGGCGTTCATGTCTGTCTTGGGATGCATCTGGCCAAGCTAGAAGTGCGTATCGCGATTGAAGAACTGGTCAAACGGGTCAAGGTTTTTGAAGCGATTGACCCACCCACATGGACACGGTCCAACTTCATCTGCGGTGTGAAAAAACTGAACGTACGCGCGACAAGGGCCTGAGTGACATGACGACAATCAATCGCACGCGCGCGCTCTTCACTGACTTCCTGAACCTGCCACGTGGCAAATATGTGCCACCTGAAATGGCCGCGAGCGGGGCGATTGGTTTCGCGCGCGGCGCGTTTGCCGTGACTTTTGACCGCGACCTGGTAACTGTCCCGGGCACTGATTTCTTTAACGGCGTACCGGACATGGAACTGGTGCTTGACGCAGACCGGCGCAAGGGTTGGCAATCGGGCACAGAAATCGCGCTGGGCGATCTTTATGCTGATGAACAGCCCTTTGGCCTTTGCCCCCGCGGCACGCTCAAACGGGCGGTCAGCGATTGGGAGGCCCTTGGGTTTTCACCCATGATCGGGCTTGAAACCGAAGCCTTCATTTTTCAGCGCGACCAAGATGGCATTTGGCGGCCTTACGACACGCCCGGTGCTTTTGTTTACAGCACCGGACCTGAGGGCGACCCGAAGGGTGTGATGGACGATATCTGGGAGGCCGCCCACGCTGCCGACATCCCGATTGAAAGCATGAACGGCGAATTCGACAACGGTCAATTCGAGTTGACGATGCGGTTTGATAGCGCCGTCAAAGCCTGTGATGATGCCTTTCTGATGCGCACAATGGCGCGCGAGATTGGCCTGAAAAAGGGGCTGCTGCTGACCTTCCTGCCCAAGCCTGTGCCTGATCGGGGTGGGTCTGGCCTGCATGTGAACTTCAGCTTTAATGATCAGGACGGCAATAATGCCATCGCGCCTGATGGTGGCCTGTCTGATCTGGCAAAACATTGCGTGGCTGGGCTGGTCCATCACCACCCGGCGCTGGCGGGCCTTTTGGCCACAACCGTCAACAGCTACGACCGGCTGAACCCCGGAGGCTTGGCGGGTTACTGGGCGAACTGGGCCGAAGATCACCGGCTTGTCACGACCCGTACGTCGTCAAAATCACCCAGATCCGCGCGGCTGGAACACCGCATGGCCGATTGCGCCACCAATCCCTATCAGGCTGTCACGGCAGTGCTTCAAGCGGCACGTCTGGGCTATGTCAACAAGCTGCCGCTGCAACCGCCCGAAGACCTGGACGGTTGGGACAACGTCCGCGAAAAGCGCCATGTGCCGTCCGGGTTGGATAAATCGCTCGATGCCTTGGATAAAGACGTCACATTGCGCCGCGCAATTGGAGAGCTCTATTGCGACGCGCTGCTCTATCTCAAGCGGGACGAATTCAAACGCCTGATCGGAAAAAGCGTCGATGAGGTGCGGGATTTCTATTTGCCGTTTGTGTAATCCGGGACAACAAGAGCGCCCAATACGTTTGTGTCTCTGGGCTGCGGCAAATCCAGCACCAGGTGCTGATAGCAATTTGACCGCGTCATCCCTGACGAAATCGTGCTGATCCGTCGGCGCTTTGCGGCCCTCAAACAACAGCGTGCAACCGGCGGCCGCGAATTCCACGTCGTTCAGACGTTCGGTTTCCGCCACGGGCAAAGAACACCCGACTTCACCAAAAGAGGCGAAGAACGCACTCTGCTCAAACGACAGTTCAATTGCCGTATCATGGGATATGCCGCGAAAGGGGAACAATAGGTCAGCGTATCCAGCTGCGTTATTGGGCGTCCTATACCGGCTGGCACGAATAGCCAAAGTTCACGTTCCAAGGCCAGCCCACACCATCGCCCACATACGAGCCTCGACAGGCTCACTCCGTGGGAGTATCACCAACGGTCAGTAGAGGACCAAACCCTGAACAGAGCCAACTAAAGGACCCGGACTCAAAGGGGAGCAGGTCACCATGCCTGGAAAAAACTTGACCCTAGGTCAGCTCCTGTCGTTTCCCGGCCATGCGGTTCGTGCTATTCAATTTCAAATTCACGTCTGTACTGGTGTGCAGTGTTTCACATGGTGTGAAACATCGGGGCCTACTTATGAACGACATTAGACAGTTGCTGACAGGTCTGGGCTTCTCCCAATATTATGAAAAATTTGAAGAAAACGACATTGATATCTCGATGATCGCGGAGTTGACTTCCGAGGATTTGAAAGAGATTGGTGTGGCCTCGCTGGGGCATCGCAAAAAAATTCTCGCGGCCTTCAAAGGCGCATCCAGTCCAGCGCAATCCGCAGGCGAGGGGACAGCACA
>CAYLVP010000082.1:0-3624 GCA_964387155.1 uncultured Rhodobacterales bacterium
TTTCCGTGCTGAGACGGTTGAGACATTCGCGGATCGGCGTCACCCCAACCCCGTAACGCTCAGCCATAGCGGGCAGGCGCAGCGGGCTATCGGGCGCGAGGCTTAACGACAGAATGTGATCCCGCATCTGCGTATAGAGCGCGTCCGATTTTGATTGGAGTCTGTCCATGGGGCCTCCCACTGCCCGATGGGTGTAGGTATTTCATATGAAATTGTCAATCATATATGATTTGGGGCTATCTGCATAATACTGCCAAGCGATAGCGCATCAAACCGGCAGGCTCAGGCTGTCCTTGATCGCGTCCATGACCACATTTGTTGTCACCTTCACCACGCAGGATTGTTTGAACAGGAAGTCGTTGAGAAACATGTTGTAATGCGCGATGTCCTTGGCCGCCACGCGCAGCAGGAAATCGGCATCCCCTGTCAAGGCGAAGACCTGCAAGATCTCCGGTCGCGCCTTTATCGCCTTGGTGAAGTTCTCAACCTCGCTGACCTCGTGCCGGGTGAGGCTGACCATCGCGATGGCACAAAAGGTCAGGCCGACCTTCGCCGGGTTGATCCGCGCCTCGTAGGTTTCGATGACCCCTTCATGTTCAAGGGATTGGATGCGACGCCAACACGACGAGGTCGACGTATTGGCCACCTCTGCGATCTCGTTCTTGGTCAGACGCGCATTCCTTTGGATCGCCCGCAGAATGCGCCGGTCTGTTTCATCAATGTCCATAGGTACCTGTGGGAATAAAAATCATCATTGGCCAAATATGTGAAAGAAACATCCGAAAAATTCAAGTTTTGCGAGATGACAGGAAAATAAATCCATTGAAAGCGGGGCAATATAATCGCGCAATGTCCCGGGAGTGTGCGCATGAGCCTCGATTTTCAGGAACCGATTGACCAAGACTACGAGCTTGGGGATCGCTATGCCCTGCGCGAGGGGCGCGTTTTTCTGACCGGGACGCAAGCGCTGTTGCGCGTGGTTCTTGATCAAGCCCGCCGTGATTTGGATGCCGGTCTGGACACTGCCGGGTTTGTTTCAGGCTACCGCGGATCACCGCTTGGTGCTGTCGATCAGGAATTTCAGCGAAACGCCCAGATCGTCAGCGACCATAAGGTGACGTTCCTGCCTGCAATCAATGAAGATCTGGCTGCAACGGCTGTGCTTGGCAGCCAGCAGGTCGAGACTGACAAGGACCGCTCCGTGACCGGCGTGTTTGGCATGTGGTACGGCAAAGGCCCCGGCGTTGATCGTGCCGCTGACGCGCTGAAGCATGGCAATGCCTACGGGGCCTCGGAACATGGCGGCGTGTTGGTGGTTGCGGGCGATGATCATGGATGCGTGTCGTCGTCCATGCCGCATCAGTCAGATGTCGCCTTCATGAGCTTTTTCATGCCCATCCTCAATCCGGCGAACGTGGCCGAGATCTTGAGCTTTGGGGAATACGGCTATGCGCTGTCGCGTTTTTCGGGCATGTGGGTCGGGTTCAAGGCGATCTCTGAAACGATTGAATCCGGCATGAGCGTCGCGCTGCAGCCCAGCCGCGTATTCGCCAAGCCAGACTATGAAGCGCCAGCGGGGGGATTGCATTATCGCTGGCCCGATTTGCCGGGGCCGCAGATCGAAGAACGGATGGAGGCGAAAAAGAACGCGGCTCTCGCCTTCGCCAGAGCGAACCCGATCGACCATGCCGTGTTTGACAATCCGCATGCAAAATTCGGCATCGTGACGACCGGCAAGGGCCATCTTGACCTGATGGAAGCGCTCAGGCTGCTTGGCATTGACGCTCAACGCGCGAAAGAGATTAGTCTTGATGTCTATAAGGTCGGGATGGTGTGGCCGCTTGAGCATCATGGCGCCCTTGCCTTTGCGCAGGGCAAGGACGAGTTGCTGGTTGTCGAAGAAAAGCGCGGCATTATTGAAAGCCAGCTCAAGGAATATTTCTACGACAATCCGGGGCAAAAACCTGCCCGCATGATCGGCAAGCGGGACGAGAATGGCGCGCGTCTTCTTCCATGGATTGGGGAACTGACCGCAACGCGGGTGGCGCAGGTTCTGCGGACGCGTCTTTTGGCTCTGTTCCCTGAGCTCGACCTGCCCGATCCCACACCAGAGCTGGCCCCACCGGTGATCACGACAGCAGGGTCAGCGCGCACGCCGTATTTCTGCTCAGGATGCCCGCATTCCACCTCCACAAAAGTGCCTGATGGCTCCGAAGCTCTGGCGGGCATTGGCTGCCACTTCATGGCAAGCTGGATGGAGCGCAACACAACATCGCTGATCCAGATGGGCGGCGAAGGTGTGAACTGGGTCAGCCGGTCCCTCTACAATGGCAACAAGCATATCTTCCAGAATCTAGGGGACGGCACATATTACCATTCCGGGTTTATGGCGATCCGTCAAGCTATCGCGGCCAAAACAAACATCACCTATAAAATTCTGTTCAATGACGCCGTGGCCATGACCGGCGGGCAAAATGTTGACGGCCCGATATCTGTTGACTCCATTGCGAAAGAGCTGCGCGCGGAAGGTGTGGATCGTATCGCGGTGGTCTCGGATCACCCGCAGGCTTTCCGAAGGGCTGATTTCCCGCAGGGCGTCACCATAGATGATCGGCGTCAGCTTGATCGCGTGCAGCGTGACCTGCGCGAGGTCCCCGGGGTCTCGATTCTGATTTATCAGCAGACCTGCGCCACCGAAAAGCGCCGCTTGCGCAAACGCGGCAAGCTGGACGACCCCAAGAAATTCGCTGTGATCAACGATCTTGTCTGTGAGGGCTGTGGCGACTGTTCGGTTGAATCCAACTGTCTGAGCGTAGAGCCGAAAGAAACGCCCTTTGGGCGCAAGCGTCAGATCAATCTGAACTCGTGCAACAAGGATTTTACCTGCGTAAATGGCTTCTGCCCCAGCTTTGTGACCGTCGAAGGCGGCACCCGCAAGAAACGCACGCCCGCGGATGTTTCGGCAAAACTTGACGCGTTGCAGGCGCAGCTGAGCCCGCCGCAGATGCCCGACCTTGAGGTGCCATTTGATATTCTGGTGACCGGTGTGGGCGGCACCGGCGTTGTCACTGTCGGCCAGCTGATCGCAATGGCGGCACATCTGGAAAACAAGGGCGTCTCCGTCCTCGATTTCATGGGGTTCGCGCAGAAATTTGGGCCGGTGATTTCCTACCTGCGGATTGGCGCGCGCCCGGAGCTTGTCAAGCAGGTGCGGATCGAAGAATGCGCCGCAGATGCCCTGATTGGCTGCGATCTTGTCGTCAGCACGATGCCCAAAGCGTCCAAGACCATCCAAACCGGCGTGACGAAATCGGTGTTGAACAGCGCCGAGATGCCAACAGGGGAATTCACGCGCAACCGCGACGCTGATCTGAACGCGGCCAAGCGTCTTGATGCGATCCAGGATATCGTCGGGGCGGCCAATATGCGCGCGATTGACAGCAACCACGCCTCTAACGCGCTTTTGGGGGATGGGGTCTATTCGAACATTCTGCTGCTTGGTGTCGCCTGGCAAAGCGGTCTTGTCCCGCTTTCACTGGAGGCGCTCATGCGGGCGATCGAATTGAACGGCGTGGCGATTGACAACAACAAGGCCGCCTTTACCTGGGGCCGGATCGCAGCAGC
>CAYLVP010000082.1:3724-9149 GCA_964387155.1 uncultured Rhodobacterales bacterium
TCCGGCTTTGTGGAAGGCCTGAGCGATAGGTTTGAGGGCGATTTCAAGGTAAAGTACCATCTTGCCCCGCCGCTCTGGCCCTCCAAGCGCGATGCACGCGGGCGTCCGATGAAGATGGAATTTGGCAGCTGGATTCGCCTGCCCATGACGGCGCTGGCAAAGATGAAAGCCCTGCGCGGCACAGCTTTCGACCCGTTTGGCTACACCAAAGAACGCAGGATGGAACGCGCGATGATCGCAAAATGTGAAACGACGATCGAGCGTCTGACGGCACAGCTTTCCCAAGATACCATCGCGCGTAGCGCCGATATTCTTGAAGGTTTTATGGAAATCAAAGGCTTCGGCCCGGTGAAAGAAGCCGCCGCAAAGCTCCGCCTGGCCGAAATCGACGAGAAACTGGCCGATCTAGACGCCTGACGGGCAGGCCTTAAGGTCGGGGTAAAGGCGCTGAAAGGCGCGCACCATTTTGTGTTACATGTTTCTGCGGTAAACGTTTCTTTGTAACATGATATGTGCTACTCTGGCGCAACTGAAAATGAGGTCCCTCTTTGTCTGCTTATATCTTGGATGCTGTCCGGACTCCGATTGGGCGCTATGGCGGCGCACTGTCATCGATACGCGCGGATGATCTTGCCGCCCTGCCGATAGCCGAGCTCAGGAAACGAAATGCGCAGATCGATTTTGGGCGCGTCGATGACGTGATCCTTGGCGATGCAAATCAGGCGGGCGAAGACAACCGCAACGTGGCCCGCATGGCCGCCCTTCTTGCCGGATTGCCCGAGACGGTCCCGGGCACCACGATCAACCGTCTTTGTGCCTCTGGCATGGATGCGGTTGGAATGGCCGCGCGCGGGATCAAGGCCGGCGATTATCAGCTGGCCATTGCAGGCGGCGTTGAAAGCATGAGCAGGGCGCCTTTTGTGATGCCCAAGGCCACCACAGCCTTTTCGCGCAGCAACGCGGTTTACGACACAACGATCGGTTGGCGGTTTGTGAATCCCGCGATGAAGGCCGCGCATGGGATCGATTCAATGCCCGAAACGGCGGATAATGTTGCCGAGGATTTTGGCATCAGCCGCGCAGATCAGGACGCTTTTGCCGCGCGCTCTCAGGCGCGCTTTGCGGCAGCTCAGCAAGCCCGCGTCTTTTCCGACGAGGTCTTCGCGGTCGAGGTCCCGCAGCGCAAGGGTGATCCGATTATCTTTGAGACAGATGAACATCCCCGGCCCGGAACAGATGCCGAAAAACTGTCGAAACTGAAAGGCGTCAACGGCCCTGACAAGACAGTGACCGCAGGCAATGCCTCGGGTGTGAATGATGGGGCCGCGGCCTTGTTGCTGGGCGATGAGGCGGCGGCAAAAGAAACCCCGCCGCTGGCCCGGGTGGTCGGCATGGCGGCGGCTGGTGTTGCCCCGCGCGTCATGGGTGTAGGCCCGGTCCCTGCGACCCGCAAACTGTTGGCGCGCACAGGTCTGACGCTTGACCAGATGGATGTGATCGAGCTGAACGAGGCCTTTGCCTCCCAAGGCCTGGCTGTCCTACGTGACCTGGGGCTGCCCGATGATGCGCCGCATGTGAACCCCAATGGGGGTGCCATTGCGCTGGGTCATCCTTTGGGCATGTCGGGCGCACGGCTGGTGATGACAGCTGCCTATCAATTGAAGCGAACCGGTGGCCGCTATGCGCTTTGCACCATGTGTGTGGGTGTGGGGCAGGGGGTTGCCATGATTATCGAACGCGTTTGAGGAGACCGGAACATGTATGCACAGATGGTAAAATCCACCGGCAAAGGTGTCACGTCCCGCGAAGACATGAGTGCCGAGGACCGCCAATTTCAGGATCGCATCGATGCGGGCGAGAAGATCGAACCGAAAGACTACATGCCTGACGGGTACCGCAAGAACCTGATCCGCCAGATTGGCCAGCACGCCCATTCCGAAGTTGTAGGCCAACTGCCCGAGGGCAACTGGATCACCCGCGCCCCCACCCTGGAGCGTAAGGCAAACCTGCTGGCAAAGGTGCAGGACGAGGCGGGCCACGGGCTCTATCTGTATTGTGCGGCCGAAACGCTTGGCGTGTCGCGCGATGAGATGTTTGACATGCTGCATGACGGGCGGATGAAATATTCGTCAATCTTCAATTACCCAACGCTGACCTGGGCCGATATGGGGGCGGTCGGTTGGCTTGTTGATGGGGCCGCCATCATGAACCAGGTGCCCTTGCAGCGCACATCCTATGGCCCATACGCCCGCGCCATGGTTCGGATTTGCAAGGAAGAGAGCTTTCACCAGCGCCAAGGCTATCACATCATGATCAAGATGGCGCGCGAAGGCACTGCTGATCAGAAGCGCATGGCGCAGGATGCGCTGAACAGGTTCTGGTACCCGGCCTTGATGATGTTCGGCCCTTCTGACAAGGACAGCGTCCATTCCGCCCAATCCATGGCGTGGAAGATCAAAATGAACACCAATGACGAGCTGCGCCAGAAGTTCGTCGATGAAACCGTGCCGCAGGCGGAGTATCTTGGCCTGACGGTGCCCGATGACAAGCTCAGCTGGAACGAAGAGACCGGGCATTACGACTTTTCAGAGCCGGATTGGGCTGAATTCTTCGACGTCATCTCGGGCAATGGCCCCTGTAATGTCGAGCGATTGACGGCACGCAAGTCAGCCTGGGATGAGGGCGCATGGGTCCGCGAGGCGATGATGGCGCATGCAGACAAGAAGGCGCAGCGGCGCATGGCGGCGGAGTAGCGATATGTCCCGAGAATGGCCCCTGTGGGAAGTGTTCATCCGTGGCCAACATGGCATGAGCCATCGTCACGTCGGCTCGCTGCATGCCGCAGACGCGGAACACGCCATAAAGAACGCACGCGATGTCTACACAAGGCGCAATGAAGGGGTGAGCATCTGGGTTGTCGAAGCCAAGGATATTTCAGCCTCCAGCCCGTCCGAGAAAGGGCCGCTTTACGAACCGGCAAAAGACAAAATCTACCGCCACCCAACCTTCTACGACATCCCCGAAGACGCCGGAAAAATGTGATGACCGCCCTTTTTGAATTCCTTCTTCGGCAAGGCGACAACGCATTGGTGCTTGGCCATCGAACGTCGGAATGGTGCGGCGTTGCCCCTGCGTTGGAAGAAGACATCGCATTGGCCAATACCGCGTTGGATTTGATCGGCCAGACGCAACTCTGGCTGGGTTACGCAGCGGAGGTCGAAGGCGCGGGGCGCAGCGCAAATGACCTGGCCTATTTGCGTGACGTCTATGACTTTCGAAATGTCCTGATGCTGGAAGTGCCAAACGCCGATTTCGGGCGCACGTTGATGCGCCAGTTCCTCTTTGATGCGTTTCAGGTGCCATGGCTCACCGCGCTGCAAGCGTCCAGCGACCAACAGGTTGCCGACATCGCGGCAAAGTCGCTGAAGGAAGCCACCTACCATCTGGACCGGTCAGCCGAGACTGTCATCATGTTGGGTGACGGGACAGACGAAAGCCAGGCGCGGATGCAGGCGGCACTTGACTATCTTTATCCCTATGCGGGCGAGATGTTTGCAGATGACGCGATTGATACCGCCATGGAGGAAAGTGGCGTGGCTCCGCTGCCCTCCACCCTGCGCGCGCCATGGGATGAAACGCTGCAGCGTGTCCTGAGCGAAGCCTATCTGACCATCCCGGACACGACATTCAGTCACAGCGGCGGGCGCACCGGCTTTCGCCATACCGAGCATTTGGGCCATATGCTGGCCACGATGCAGGTCTTGCAACGCTCCTATCCGGGGGCGACGTGGTAGATTTGGCGACCCTGTCAGAGGCGCAGATCTGGGCGTGGCTTGAAGAGGTGCCAGACCCAGAAATCCCGGTGATTTCAGTGGTTGATCTTGGCGTCATACGCGGCGTGGATCTTGGCCCGGACGGTGTGACCATCACGATCACGCCGACCTATTCCGGCTGTCCTGCGATGTCGATCATTGCATTGGACGTGCGAACAGCGCTTGCCAAACACGGGGTTGAAAACCTGACGTTGGACACCAAAATCGCGCCGCCCTGGACGACCGATTGGCTGAGCGACAAGGGCCGCGCACAGCTGGAAGATTACGGCATCGCGCCGCCGCGCGCTGCAGGCGGCCCCGCGCATTGTCCGCGCTGCAAATCCCGGCAGGTTGAAAAGATCAGCCAGTTTGGGTCGACGCCCTGTAAGGCGCAATGGCGCTGCACCGACTGCCTAGAACCTTTCGACTATTTCAAATGTATATGAGATCCCTTTGATGCCCCAGTTTCATGCCCTGACGGTCACTGATATTCACAAAACCATCCGGGATGCGGTTGTCGTGACGCTTGAACCAAAGGACGGCGCGGATTTTCAGTTCACGCAGGGGCAATACCTGACCTTCCGCCGCGATTTTGATGGGCAGGAATTGCGCAGGTCCTATTCCATTTGCGCCGGTCAATCGGACGGAAAACTACAGATCGGCATAAAGAAAGTTGATGGCGGCGCGTTTTCGACCTGGGCGAATACCGAGCTTGCCGTGGGCGATACGATGGAGGCCATGCCCCCCATGGGCAAATTCTTTGCCAAGGCCGAGGCCCAGGCCGCCCATTATCTGGCCTTCGCCGGGGGCTCAGGGATCACGCCGGTTCTGTCGATCCTCAGAACGGGTTTGGCCAATGATCCGGCGACCAGATTCACCTTGGTCTATGCCAACCGGTCGCCCAATACGATTATGTTCCGCGAAGAGCTGGAAGACCTGAAAAATCAATATCTTGGTCGATTGTCTGTCATTCACATTCTGGAGGATGACAGTCAGGACATTGACCTGTTCCACGGCCGTGTCGACCCGGAAAAATGTGCCGCCTTGTTTGACCATTGGATCGATATCGCCACCGTCGATATGGCATTCATCTGCGGCCCCGAGCCCATGATGCTGGCGATTTCGCAGGCGCTGTCAGATCACGGTCTGACCAAAGATCAAATCCGGTTTGAACTGTTTGCCAGCGGGCAGCCAGGGCGCGCGCCGCAACGGGCGAAAAGCACGCGCCAAACCAGCGATGGTGTCAAAGGACGCGTGACGATTGGCGGCGAAACCCGCGCGCTTGTGATCCCTGCACAGACCAGTTTGCTTGATGCGGCCCTGCAGGCCAATTTCGACGCGCCCTTTGCCTGCAAGGCGGGTGTGTGTTCGACATGCAAGGCCAAGGTTCTGCAAGGCGAGGTTGAAATGGTGACGAACCATGCCCTTGAAGACTACGAGGTAGAGGCAGGCTACGTGCTGACCTGTCAGTGCTACCCTGTCTCGGACGAGAAGGTTGTTTGGAATTACGATCAGGCCGGGCATTGATGTCAGCTGCGATCACCCTCCAGACCATGGAAGACCGACATGGGTATCGCGCCGTGTTTGGGTTTGCCTTCACGCCGGGCAGGCCA
>CAYLVP010000082.1:9249-12239 GCA_964387155.1 uncultured Rhodobacterales bacterium
GAACTCTCGGGCGATTGTCAGCCCTGTTAGACTGTGACCCATATGACAAAGGGTGAGGATATGACCATTCAGGAGGTCCAGAGTTTTGCTGCTGGCCAATGGATTGCCCCGGACAGTTCGGCCAGAGAGATCCGGTCTGCCATCACCGGGAAACAGATCGCGCGCGCCGGCAACAGCGCGCTTGATGTCGATGCGATGCTGGATTTCGCGCGCAATATTGGCGGACCCGCGCTGAGAGCGATGACATTCCATGACCGCGCCAAAATGCTCAAGGCTCTGGCGCTGCATTTGGGTCAGAACAAGCAACAGCTCTATAATCTGTCCTTTGCCACCGGCGCCACGCAAAAGGACCACCTGATCGACATTGATGGCGGCGTCGGCACCATGTTTGTCTTTGCGTCAAAGGGCCGCCGCGAGATGCCGGATGCGCATGTCTATCTGGACGGTGACGTGGAACAGCTTTCCCGCTCCGGCAGCTTTCTGGGGCAACATATCTGCACCCCGTTGCAAGGCGTCGCGGTGCATATCAATGCCTTTAACTTCCCGGTCTGGGGGATGCTGGAAAAGCTCGCGCCGACGCTGCTGGCGGGCGTTCCGGCCATTGTGAAACCGGCGACATCAACCTGCTATGTGACAGAACTATGCGTGCGGATCATGCTGGAAAGCGGGATTTTGCCCCAGGGCGCGCTGCAGCTCGTCTCGGGGGGCTTGGGCGACATGCTGGATAAGCTCACGGCGCAAGATGTTGTGGGCTTTACAGGGTCGGCTCAGACCGCCCTCGCGCTGCGCTCGGCCCCTCATATTCTTGAACATTCAATCCGGTTTGTGGCCGAACAAGACAGTTTGAACGCCTCCGTGCTTGGGCCGGACGCGGTTGCAGGCACGCCGGAATTCGACCTCTTCATCAAAGAGGTGACGCGCGAGATGACAACCAAGGCGGGCCAGAAATGCACCGCGATCCGCCGCATCTTCGCCACCCGCGCCACTGTCCCGGCCGTGATCGAGGCGTTGCAGGCCTCCTTGGCCAAAACCACGATTGGCGATCCGCGCGATGAAAAGACCCGGATGGGCGCGCTGGTCTCGTCAGGGCAAAAGCGTGATGTCCTTGAGAAGGCCGCGATGATCGGGCAAGAGGCCGAGCGCGTTTTCGGCAATCCTGACGATTTCGAGATCATCGGCGATGACGCGCAGAAGGGTGCCTTTGTCCCCCCGATGCTGTTTCATTGCGATGCACCCGACAGCGCAGAGCGTATTCACGACGTCGAAGCTTTTGGCCCGGTCTCTACGGTGATGCCCTATGAGGACGTGGAGCACGCGGTCAAGCTGGTGAACCGTGGCCAGGGCAGTCTTGTGGCCTCGGTGATCACGCGCGATGGCGATGTTGCGCGACAAATGGCGCTTGGGGCGGGGGCCTTTCACGGGCGGCTTTATTTCAACAACCGCGACAGCATGGATGAAAGCACCGGCCATGGCGCGCCGCTGCCGCATATGGTGCATGGCGGCCCGGGCCGCGCAGGCGGCGGCGAAGAGCTGGGCGGCGTCCGGGGCGTCATGCACTACATGCAGCGCAGTGCGATCCAGGGCAGCCCAGATATCTTGACCGCGATCAGTCAGAAATGGGTGCCCGGCGCGCAAGAAATCAGCCACGATGACCACCCGTTCACCCGGTCCTTCCACCAGCTTGGCATAGGGGAAACCTTCCACAGCAAATCCCGCACGATTACCGTTGCGGATATCGAGCGGTTTGCAGAATTCACGGGCGATACTTTCTATGCCCACATGGATGATGCCGCAGCGCAACGAAATCCGTTTTTCCCCGGACGGGTCGCGCATGGGTATTTGCTGCTCAGTTTCGCAGCCGGGCTGTTCGTGCAGCCGGATGAAGGGCCCGTTCTGGCCAATACCGGACTGGACAGCCTGCGCTTTATGAAACCGGTCGAAGCAGGTGACGCCATCAAGGTGCGCCTGTCGGTGAAACATAAAACTCCGCGCAATGACGACTACGGAGAGGTGCGCTGGCATGTCACGCTGACCAATCACGATGACGCGCTTGTTGCGGAATACGAATTGCTGACGATGAACAGCTACAAGACCCGCTAGGAGGGGCCGCAGGCGCATGTTAGGCCATGACCACCTCTCTGCCCCGATGGCTTAGCCCCGTGCCACATGTGTCCGAACTCATATCCCAACTTGTTGAAATCGACAGCCTAAAGACCTGGTCGGTCATCGTGACCCTGTTCGGTGATCTGAAAAATGATCGCATATCCGGGGCGCAGGTGCGCCGCTTGTTGGGCACCGCAGAGATCAAACCCGAAGCGATCCGGGTGGCCCTACATCGGCTTAAAAACGACGGCTGGATCCATGTCGAAAAGGAAGGGCGTGAAGCCCATTACCGGCTCAGCGCTATAGGCCATCAAGAGACGGCAACCGCTGCGCGCGACGTATATCGCACCACACCGAAATATGCTGCCCCGCCGCAATTCGTTCTGATGCCGCCTCAGACACAGGCCGCCCCTTATCTGGAAATTGCCAAGGACGTGGTTGTGGTGCCACCTGGCCAGCCCGTTCCACCTGAGGGCTACCCGCTCCATGTTTCAGGTCAGCCCATCCCGGCTTGGCTTGAACATTCTTTGGTGTCTCCAAGGGTCTTGACCAACGCAAAGAGTCTTTCAGCCGTCGTGACCCGGATCATGGCCGCAACCCATGATGACCGCGATCCCGACCAGCACCTGCTGCGCCTGCTCGTTCTGCACCACTGGCGTCGCATTGCCCTGCGGTCTGAAAGCTGGCTGCACATGGCGCTTCTTCCTGAGGGCGCTATCGCAAATTGCCACCGACCCGTCAGCGATTTTCTTGAACGCTCCGACCCAATTCAAATCAGTTGACCGCGGTTCGACTCCATCGGCCTTTATATGGTCGGTTCCGTGCATTGTCAGATGTCGACCTATACTTACCATAAGACGGATTACGGGTCTTTATCGCTCACATTG
>CAYLVP010000083.1:0-9507 GCA_964387155.1 uncultured Rhodobacterales bacterium
CCCGCATCATGTCGAGCACCGGGATGCCTTCGGTGATGCAGCAGATGAAGGGGATTTCGGCGTCGAGTGCTTCAAGGATCGAGTCGGCCGCGAAGGGCGGCGGCACATAGATGACGGAGGCATTCGCGCCGGTTTTCTCGACCGCCTCGTGGCAGCTATCAAACACCGGCAGGTCCAGATGGGTCTGCCCGCCCTTGCCCGGCGTCACCCCGCCGACCATCTGCGTGCCATAGGCAATCGCTTGTTCTGAGTGGAAGGTGCCCTGGCTTCCGGTGAAGCCCTGGCAGATCACTTTCGTGGTTTCGTCGATGAGAATGGCCATTTGGTTGGCTCCTATTGCGGGGTGTTTTGGGACAGGATGAGCTCGATATAGGTGAGCTGTTGAATGAGGGTCAGCGAGGCGCGTGGCGGGAAGTCGGGCGTGGCGATCATCAAAATCGCGTTGGTCTGGTCGTAGTCGCCGGAGGTCAGCACCTCGGTGCCAAAAAGCGTCGCGCCATTTTCAGCGATCAGCGCGCCGAGCCCCTGATACTGCGCGTTGGAGATGTCGCGCAGCCCGATGGTGCAGTCGGACCGGAGCCCGCCGGGCAGGCGCATCTGGCGGAAGAACAGCTCGGAATTGGCGAAAGCCGCCTCGTAATAGGTGATCAGGCTTTGATCCTGCGCGATGTGGCTGCCCGCCCCGGGTTGCCTTTGCGAGGCGCGCGCGGGGTCGGCGGCGATCTCGTTGCAGCGCGTGATGAAGTGGTTGAGCAGGCTGGCCGCGTCCGGGAGCGTTTGCGCGCTCGCAGAGACGGAGCCCAGCAGCAATGCGGCAAGAACGACCTTCATGCCGCCACCAGCCAGTCAGCCGTGGAGCATCGGCTGATCTGCATGGCCCTCGTGCCATTGCAGGCGGGGCAGGGGCGATATGTGGGGGGGTGGAGCAACGCGTTACCTTGCCATGATGGCTGAAATGTAATTGCGCCCGCGAAACTTACTTATTGGCCGTGTTCGCGTAAGCCGCTTGGGATCGGATGCCGCGAGCAGGGCCAGGTCGCGTTCGCCCAAATCGTCTCCACCGGCGACAATGGAGCAGCCAGCTTCGGTGATCTTGAACGACAGGTCGAGGTCGGGATTGAAAAACGTGCCTGTGCTTGGCGACTGCTGGTATCCTTGCGCCCGCAAGATGCCGGGTGCTCGGTCAAAGCTGGGCCGGGTTTCGCGGCAGACCTGCGTAAATAGCCCAATTGCCGTCGCCCTATCGACGGATCCTGGCCCAGGCGCTGGCTGGCTCGACGTGGACGGGCTGGATGCGGTCCCTGATTGCGGGGCAGGGGCGCATGCGCCCAGACAACAGAGCAGGCTTACGAACAGAAATTTGGGTGAGGCTCTCATATGCATCTCACATCTCTCAACATGTCAACTAAACTGGATTTCTGCGCTATGCGGATCGGAAGGAGCCGCCCTTGCGATTGAAATTGCGGGGATCGGCCACTGGCAACATCTCCAAGGCCGCCGATGCGGGATGCAGAGCGACACAGCGCAGAGGGGCGAGGGCGATATGTGGGTATGTCACGCATCAAGAATGGAAACGGCTTCGCATGGTTAAGATGTCACGGGCGGAAAGAATGTTCTTGTGGTCCGCCCGTCGGAATAGGCCACAGGTTCATTGGCTTCACGGGCCATTGCGGTCGCTCGTGCCACGACCTTCGGGTCATTGGGAGACAGAGCTCCCGTCAGAACGATTTTTGCAGGGGTTTTTGCGCAACTAAACGAACCATCAGGGGCTTGCACGACCGACCCTGGCCCCTTGCAGGGATCAGGGCGACCATAGGCATCCAGCCCGGCCAGCCCGCAACCCGACATCGCAGGGGCGATGAGCAAGGAAGAGGCAAGCAAGGCGGGTTTCACCCCTTCACCGCCTTCACGATCTTCTCGGCACCGTCTTTCAGATCGTCCGCCGCGATGACGTCGACGTCGGAGTCGTTGATGATCTTCTTGCCTTCTTCGACATTGGTGCCTTCGAGGCGGACCACCAAAGGCACTTTCAGGCCGACCTCTTTGACCGCGGACACCACGCCCTCGGCGATGACGTCGCAGCGCATGATGCCTCCGAAGATGTTGACGAGGATGCCTTTGACCTGCGGATCAGACGTGATGATCTTGAACGCCTCGGTCACTTTTTCCTTGGTCGCGCCGCCGCCCACGTCGAGGAAGTTGGCAGGTTCGGCCCCGTAGAGCTTGATGATGTCCATCGTGGCCATAGCGAGGCCTGCGCCGTTGACCATGCAGCCAATCTCGCCATCCAGCGCGATGTAGTTGAGGTCGTATTTGGAGGCGGCGAGTTCCTTGGGGTCTTCCTCCGTCTCGTCGCGCAGCTGGGCGATGTCGGCGTGGCGGTAGATTGCGTTGCCGTCAAACCCCATCTTGGCGTCGAGGCATTTCAGATCGCCGCTGTCGGACACGATCAGCGGATTGATCTCCAGCATCTCCATGTCTTTTTCCAGAAACAGCTTATAGAGCGTGCCCATCAAGGCGACGCATTGCTTGACCTGCGCGCCTTCGAGGCCCAGCGAGAAGGCGATGCGGCGGCCGTGATAGGGCTGGTAGCCCGTGGCCGGATCGACGGAGAAGCTGAGGATTTTCTCAGGCGTGGAGGCTGCGACCTCTTCAATATCCATGCCGCCCTCGGTCGAGCAGACGAAGGACACGCGGGAGGTCTGGCGGTCCACAAGCAGGGCGAGATAAAGCTCGGTCTCGATGCCGGAGCCGTCCTCGATATAGATGCGGTTGACCTGCTTGCCTGTGGGGCCGGTCTGATGCGTGACCAGCGTGCGGCCCAGCATCTTTTTGGCTTCGGTCGCGGCTTCCTCGACGGATTTGGCCAGGCGCACACCGCCCGCTTCGCCAGCGTCGCTTTCCTTGAAGGAGCCTTTGCCACGGCCACCGGCGTGGATTTGCGCTTTGACCACCCAAAGCGGGCCGTCAAGCTCACCGGCGGCGGTCTTGGCCTCTTCGGCCTTCATGACGACGCGGCCGTCGGACACCGGTGCGCCGTAGCTGCGCAGCAGGGCTTTCGCCTGATACTCGTGGATGTTCAAAGTGGCTCTCCTTCAATGCGCGGTTGGCTGTCATGTGACACGGGCCATGCGGGAGGGAAAAGCGATTATTGTCGAAGATTGTCGAAAATCCGACATTTGTGATCACGCTCCAGAAACGTGTGATCACATTCGGACGCACCCTCCCCGAATCTTAAATTTGTTAAGGTTTTGATGGCGGAAACGGAAAGGGCCCCGCTCACGCGAGGCCCTGATTGAGGTCTGCGCGCTGTGGCGATCAGGCCAGTGTGCCGTCAATCTCCTGACAGGCTTTGACCAAACCTTTGACGGCGTCGACGGACTTGTCGAACATCGCTTGCTCGTCCTTGTTCATGTTGATGGCGACGACCCGCTCCACACCGCCTTGGCCGATGACCGTGGGCACGCCGACATAGAAGCCATCGAGCCCGTAATCTCCGTCCACATAGGCGGCGCAGGGCAGAACGCGCTTTTGGTCTTTCAGGAAGCTCTCGGCCATCTGAATGGCGGAGGTTGCGGGCGCGTAAAAGGCCGAGCCATTGCCCAGAAGGGCATCGATCTCGGCGCCGGCGTCACGGGTGCGCTGCACAATCGCGTCCAGCTTTTCCTGGCTGGTCCAGCCCATCTCGACCAGATCGGGCAGCGGGATGCCGGCCACGGTCGAATAGCGGGTGAGCGGCACCATCGTGTCGCCATGCCCGCCCAGCACGAAGGCCGTGACGTCTTTCATGGAGACCTCGAACTCTTCGGCGAGGAAATGGCGGAACCGCGCGCTGTCGAGCACACCCGCCATGCCGCAGACCATGTTGTGGGGCAGGCCGGAGAATTCACGCAGCGCCCAGACCATCGCGTCGAGCGGGTTGGTGATGCAGATGACAAAAGCATTGGGAGCGTGGGCTGCAATGCCTTCGCCCACGGATTTCATGACCTTGAGGTTGATTCCCAAGAGGTCGTCGCGGCTCATGCCGGGTTTGCGCGGCACACCGGCGGTGACGATGCACACATCCGCGCCTGCGATATCGGCGTAATCCGTGGTGCCTTTCATCGCGGCGTCGAACGGGGCAGCGGGGCCTGCCTCGGCAATGTCGAGCGCCTTGCCTTGCGGGGTGCCGTCGGCAATGTCGAACAGCACGACGTCGCCAAGCTCTTTCAGAGCGGCCAAGTGCGCGAGCGTGCCGCCAATCTGTCCGGCGCCGATAAGGGCGATTTTGGGTCTGGCCATGTGCAATGGTCTCCAGTCGGTTTAAGTTGGCGGGAGGGGTAGCGCGCCCGCCTGCGTCGCGCAAGGGTGCTGCGCCGCAGAATTGGGGCGGGAGGGCTGCGCCACGCGGGCCTACCCCGCCTTTCCTGTTGTATTTCAGCGGCTTTTCCCGCTTCTTGCCGCGCATGACCTTTGACCTCACATTTTTGCTTTGCGCCATCCCTGCGGCCTTCATCGCGGGCGTGGCGAAAGGCGGGTTTGGCGGGGGACCGGCCTTTGTGGCGACGGCGATTCTGGCGCTGATTGTGCCGCCTGCGACGGCGCTGGGCATCATGCTGCCGCTGCTGATGGTGGCCGATCTGGCGACCTTGCGGCCCTTCTGGAAGCAATGGGATCTGGAGGCAGCCAAGGCGCTGATCTTCGGCGGGCTCGGAGGCGTGATTCTGGGCACCGCCCTTTATCAGCTGGCCAATGCAGATGTGCTGCGCGTCCTGATCGGGGCGATTTCGCTGATGTTCGTGGCCTTCCAGATCGCGCGCAGCCGAGGGTGGATCACCGGATCAGACGCGCCGCAATCACGTGCTGTGGGCCTTTTTGCCGGGGTTGTGTCGGGATTTACCAGTTTCGTCAGCCATGCAGGCGGGCCGCCGGCGGCGATCTATCTGCTCAGCCGGGGGCTTGGAAAAACCGCCTATCAGGCGACAACCGTGCTGGCCTTTTGGGGGATCAACGCGATGAAGGCGGTGCCATATGCGTTCTTGGGCGTGTTCACGCTGGACACGGTCAAGGCTAGCCTGATCATGGTCGGGCCCATTTTGCTGGGCTGCGCGGTGGGGGTCTATGCACACCGGGCCTTGCCGGAGCGCATATTCTTCACGATCACCTATGTGCTGCTGATCGCAGCGGGCAGCAAGCTGATCTTTGACGGGATGACCTGAGGCCCGCAGGCTAGGCCGGGTCGCCGAGCGAGGCGGGAAGCTGTTCTTCCACGGCCTCAAATGCCGTGCCTGCCGCAACCATGCAGGTCACGCCATTGGCATGTGTCACCGTGATCGTCCAGCTGCCGGTTTCGTCAGAGGCGAACATTTCAACCACTGAATTATTGGCGGCCATGCCGATGGTGCGGCGGCTTTCGCCATAGGTGCCTGCCAGACGCTCCATCACGCGCTCACGTTCGGCGCAGCGGTTGTTGGATTGGGCGTAGCTTGCTTGGGTGGCGGCAAGGGCGGCCAGCAGGCCAAGCGAAAGCGCGAAATACTGCTTCTTCATTTTATCACCTTTTGTGTTGGACGCCGTGGCGCCTGTCAGGCTTGCTCCATTCATGAAACACGAGGCGGTCGGGCGGCTCGTGTTGGATTGCTTCTATGTCGCGGCACGAACCGGTCGTTGGATAGGTGCGGCGTCCTCAGCCTGCATCGACAGGAGCGAAGACAAGGTTAATGCAGCGCGCGCAACGCGCGGTTTTTCTCTCCTCGTTGTTTAAAATTGCAGGCTTTCCCTTCATTTTCTGCGCTGCAGCACATCGGGGCTTGCAGGCCAGCCGCCCATGTGGTGAGACATAAAATAACAAATCTGAGGGATGACACTTATGGAACGTTACCCAGGCCCCTGCCGATCCGTGCTTTACATACCCGGCTCCAAGCCGCGCGCGCTGGAAAAGGCGCAAGGCCTGCCGGTGGACGCGATCATTTTCGATCTCGAAGACGCGGTCGCCCCGAATGAAAAGCTGGCCGCGCGTGAACTCTTGGTTAACACTTTGGCCGGGTCTGACTATGGCGCGCGCCGCCGGATCGTGCGGGTCAACGGGTTTGACACGGGCTGGGGCGAGGATGATGTGGCCGCGATGGCGGCGGTGGGGCCGGACGCCATTTTGCTGCCCAAAGTAGGCTCTGGCGCTCAGATTGCTGCGCTGGCCCAGCTGCTGGAGGCCCGGCCCGCCGCCAAACACACGACCATCTGGGCGATGATGGAGACGCCGCGCGGCATTTTGAACGCCCCCGAGATCGCCGCAGCGCCGCGTATGGAAGGCTTCGTTCTGGGCACGAATGACCTTGCCAAGGACCTGCGCAGCACCGGGCGCGCTGCGATGATGACAAGCCTGCAGCTGTGTCTGCTGGCGGCGCGCGCCGAAGGGCTGATCTGCGTGGATGGCGTCTATAACGCGTTTAAGGACGAGGATGGCCTGCGCGCGGAATGCGAGGAAGGCCGCGCCATGGGCTTTGATGGCAAGACGCTGATCCACCCCGCGCAGGTTGCCATCGCCAATGAGGTATTCGGCCCGTCCAAGGCGGAGCTGGAGCTGGCGCGCCGCCAGATTGAGGCGTTTGAGCAAGCACAGGCCGCCGGGCAGGGGGTCGCGGTTTTGGATGGTAAGATCGTCGAAAACCTGCATGTTGAGACGGCGCGCCACATCCTGGCGCAGGCAGAGGCAATCGCGGAACGGGAGGGGTAACCCATGGCACTTCTGATCGCAGGGCTGGCGCTTTGGGTCGCACTCCATCTCTATAAGCGGGTGGCCCCTGCAAGCCGGGAGGCGCTGAGCGCGCGTTTGGGCGAGGCCTCCAAGGGGCTGATGGCGGTTGGGCTGGTGATCTCGGTCGTGCTGATGACCATCGGCTACCGGGCCGCGGATGTCGTGATCTTGTGGGATGCGCCCGCCTTCATGACGGGCATCAACAACCTGCTGGTTGTGCTGGGCTTCTACATCTTCGGGGCCTCGGCGCGGCCCAAGGACAAGGTCTGGGTCGGCACCAAGCTGCGCCACCCGCAGCTGACGGGATTCTCGCTTTGGGCCATCGGGCATTTGCTGGTCAATGGCGATCTGGCCTCGGTCATCCTGTTTGGCGGGCTGCTGGTCTGGGCCATCGTGAATGCCCGTATCCTCAACAAAGCCGCAGGCCCCTGGACCCCGCCACCCCGCGCGCCGATGAAGTCGGAGATCGTGTTGATCGTCATCACCGTGGTGCTTGTCAGCGTGGTCGCCGCCATTCACACTTGGCTGGGCTACTGGCCGTTCGGAGGGTAAGCAATTGAAACTGTACCGCTTTCTGAGCGAAGAGGACACGTCGGCCTTTTGCTACAAGGTCACGGAGGCGTTGAACAAAGGGTGGGAGCTGCACGGCTCCCCCACGCAGACCTGGGATCACGAGGCCGGCGTCATGCGCTGCGGCCAGGCGGTGGTCAAAGAGGCCCCCGGCACCTATACGCCTGACACCAAGTTAGGGGCGCAGTGATGGGGGCCAAGGCCAAGACCCATCAAGGGTATTTCTTCGAGGATTACCGGATCGGGCAGGTGATTACGCATGGCGTCCCGCGCACCCTGTCAGGCGGGGAGCGGGCGGTTTATCACGCGCTTTATCCGGCGCGCCATGCGCTTTATTCCTCCGACGAGTTTGCCCGCGATTGCGGTTTGCATGAATCGCCTCTGGACGACCTGATCGCGTTTCACACGGTCTTCGGGAAATCCGTGCCGGATATTTCGCTCAATGCCGTGGCCAATCTGGGCTATGCGGAGGGGCGGTTCCTGAGGCCCGTGCATCTGGGCGACACAGTGACTGCGCGTTCGGACGTGATCGGGCTGAAGCAGAATTCTAGCGGCACGACCGGTGTGGTCTGGGTCCGCACCACCGGCGAGAACCAGCTGGGCGAGCCCGTGCTGAGCTATGTGCGCTGGGTGATGGTGCGCAAGCGCGATCCGGGCGCGCCCGCGCCCGAGACGGTGATCCCAGATCTGGCGCAAAGCGTGGCTTTGGAGGATCTGGTGATCCCTGAGGGCCTCGATTTCAGCGCGTATAATTTCGCGCAGGCGGGCGAGCCGCACCGGCTGGGCGACTACGCAGTCGGCGAGCGGATCGACCATGTGGACGGTGTCACCGTGGAAGAGGCGGAGCATATGCTGGCCACGCGGCTCTGGCAGAACACGGCCAAGGTGCATTTCGACGCGACCGCGCGCGCGGACGGCCAGCGGCTGATCTACGGGGGGCATGTGATCTCGATGGCCCGCGCGCTCAGCTTCAACGGGCTGGCCAATGCGCAGATGATCGTCGGGCTGAACGCGGGCGCGCATGCCAACCCCTGTTTCAGCGGCGACACGATCAAGGCCTGGTCCGAGGTGCTGGCTGTGGCAGAGACGGACGCGCCGGGGATTGGCCTGATGCGGCTGCGGCTGGTGGCGCAGCGTGCCGAGGCCGCACCGTTCTCGCTAAAGGGTGAGGACGGGACCTATCTGCCTGAGGTGCTGCTGGACCTCGATTATTGGGCGCTGATCCCGCAATAATCCGCGAAAATCCATCAAATTGTCGCCTTCTGGTCGCCAAACCGACGCATCTGTCGCACAAGGAGCGGTAGCAGCAACAGGTTGAGGCAAAGCGCGCGCGGGCTTTGGCAGGATATGAACCCATTTGAACTGAACGCCAGGCTGGAATGGACGCAGCCGATGCCCCCCGAATTCGCCGAGCCCTACAAGCTGGGCGAATATGAGGAGGGTCGCATCACCCAGATCATGTGGAAATATCTGGGCCGCGAGCAGAACAGCCAACGGGCCTGGGCCCGCATCAACCACCACCTGCCGGAAACGCTATTGCCGGGTGACCCGCTTGATATTCTGGAGTTCTCCACCGCCCATGGCGCGATGCTGGAGATCTGGCAAAGCTACGGGCATCGCTGCGTTGGCACGGATTTCGCCTGGACGGTCGAGGGGCGCGAGCCCGTCAAGAACAAGGGCGTGCGCAAGCCCTGGCATGGAAAGCTGCTGGAAGAGCTGCGCGGCAAGACACATGGCCGCCCCGTCGCCGAAGAGATCCCCGGCTGGCCCTATCAGACGATCATCGAATCCCTTGGGCTCGACGTGCGCCTGTTTGATGGCGGCGCGCACCCATACCCGTTCGAGGATGACAGCTTTGACGTGGTGTGCTGTTTCCAGGCGATTGAGGCCTATACGCAGCCTGACCGCTGGCTCGACACCGTTTCGGAGTTCTGCCGCATCGCGCGCAAAACCGTCGTGGTAGGCTTCAACCCGCTGCCCGTTGAGACGGTGGACGACCCCGAAACGCTGGACGCCGCCCGCGCGGCCTGGATCGAGATGCAGCGCTGGGACAGGCAGGGCTTCCGCACCAGCTTCTTCGAGATCGGCCAAACCCGCCGCGGCGTGCACCCGACGGTGCTGAAGCTGGTCGCAGGTTAGGGCGTTTGCGGTTTCTCTAGTTAGGTCGCCCGTGGGAGAAAATGACCATTCCGAGCATGGTCATT
>CAYLVP010000083.1:9607-12094 GCA_964387155.1 uncultured Rhodobacterales bacterium
GCTCCTTGCGACTTAACACATTTCGATGCGCGGTTTCTGCGGTTGTCTCGAGGTGCCGGCTTCACGCCTGCGTGCGCGGGACGAAAAGACTCCCCCTCAAAGCTGTCCTGCGGTTAGGCTTGAGCCATGACTTGGTGGAAGGGCATCGTTGCGGGGGTTGCATTGGGCGCGAGCATGCAGGCCACGCAGGCTTGCGATCTGGCGCTGGTTTTGGCGGTGGACGTGTCGGGCTCGGTCGACACGGAAGAATATAAAATCCAGATGCAGGGCTTGGCGGAGGCGCTCAGGGATGGGGCGATTTCGGAGGCGCTGGTGGTGCGCGAGGCGGCGGTGCAGGTGATCCAGTGGACGGGGACTGGCAGGCACAGGGTCTCGGTCCCCTGGACACGGATCCGCACTTTCGACGACACCGATTGGCTGGCGGACGAGATCGAGAATGATCAGCGCATTTGGCGCAACTTCTCGACCGCGCTGGGGGAGGCGGTGCGCTTTGCGCAACGCTCTTTCGACGCGGTGCCCGACTGCGCGCGCAGAGTGATTGATGTCTCGGGCGACGGGCGCTCGAACGAGGGGATCCGGCCGCCGGAGCTGCATGCCAGCCTTCTGGCCGATGGCATCATCGTCAACGGGCTGGCGATCGAGGCTTATGACAAAGGGCTGACCGCCTATTTCGAAGAGCAGCTGATCGTGGGGCCGGGCGCTTTCGCGATGCGCGCGGCCACCTTCAAGGAATACCCTGATCGCATCCGGCGCAAGCTCTTGCGCGAGATCACAAAGCAGGTTTCCGCGCTGGATGTGGGGGACGATTCCGGCCGTTTGTGATCACGACAGAAAAAACAGTGATCACATTAGCAAAGTTTCTGCAAATTTGTCGCGACAATTGATCGCAAATGGGCGTGCAGGTGGGTGACTCCGCTGCAAAAATCTCTAAGAGTTGTACAGCAAATATCGTAGCCAACACGAAGGACGCGCTCATGGCAGACGTCAACCGGGGAAACCGGCCGCTTTCCCCCCATCTTACGATCTACCGGCCCCAGCTGACCTCCATGACATCAATCCTTGTGCGGATTACCGGCAACGCCTTGATCCTGGCCGCAATTTTGATCGTGTGGTGGTTCCTCGCGGCCAGCTACGGGCCAGACTATTTCGCGACCGCCGACGCGGTGCTGACCTCCTGGTTTGGCGATTTGGTGCTGTTCCTGTCGCTTTGGGCGGTCTGGTATCATTTCTTCGGCGGCATCCGGCACCTGATCTGGGACTCGGGCCACGGGTTCGAGCTGGAGACAGCCGAAAAGATGGGCTGGGCGGTGATTGGCGGCTCGCTGGTCATGACTATCCTGACCGCAATCATCGTCTGAAGGAGCGCGACATGGCTTACATGACAGACCGCAAACGCGCCGCCGGGCTGGGCTCGGCCAAGTCCGGGACGGATCACCACTGGTCGATGATGGTCAGCTCGGTCGGGCTGGCGATCCTGATCCCGCTATTCATCTTCACCTTTGGCCCGATCCTCGGGGCCCCTTATGAAGAGGTCATCGCCTATTTCGCGCGGCCTTTCCCCGCGATTGTCGCGGGGCTGACCATCGCTGCGTCAATGATGCATTTCAAAAACGGTGTGCAGGTGCTGATCGAGGACTATGTGCATGGCACGGCCCGCAAGGTGGCGATTATCCTGATGATCTGCCTGAGCTACGCCATTGCCGCCACCGGCATTTTCGCCATCGCGCGGCTGGCACTGTAAGGCCCTGGCCCTTTAATTTCGGAGCAAAGACATGGCTGCTGAATACGAATATGAGACCCATGAATATGATGTCGTCGTGGTGGGGGCCGGCGGCGCCGGGCTGCGCGCGACGCTGGGCATGGCCGAACAAGGCCTGCGCACGGCCTGCGTGACGAAAGTGTTCCCGACGCGCTCGCACACGGTTGCCGCGCAAGGCGGGATCGCGGCCAGCTTGGGCAATATGGGGCCCGACAGCTGGCAGTGGCATATGTATGACACGGTCAAGGGCTCTGACTGGCTTGGCGACACGGACGCGATGGAATATCTGGCGCGCGAAGCCCCCAAGGCGGTCTATGAGCTGGAACATTACGGCGTGCCGTTCTCGCGCACCGAAGAGGGCAAGATTTACCAGCGCCCCTTTGGCGGCCATACGACCGAATACGGCGAAGGCCCGCCCGTGCAACGAACCTGCGCGGCAGCCGACCGGACCGGCCACGCCATTTTGCATACGCTTTACGGCCAGTCCCTGAAGGAGAAGGCCGAGTTCTACATCGAATATTTTGCCATCGACCTGATCATGAGCGATGACGGCGTGTGCCAAGGCGTTTTGTGCTGGAAGCTGGATGACGGCACGCTGCATTTGTTCAGCGCCAAAATGGTGGTGCTGGCGACGGGTGGCTATGGCCGCGCCTATTTCTCTGCGACGAGCGCGCATACCTGCACCGGCGACGGTGGCGGCATGGTCGCGCGGGCGGGCCTGCCTTTGC
>CAYLVP010000084.1:0-11893 GCA_964387155.1 uncultured Rhodobacterales bacterium
TGAACACGCGCTTGACCTGATCCAAATGGCCCGTCCCAACTGCGTTGGGGCGGGTTTTTCTTTTATTTATTTGGGGCGCTGCCCCCGTCGCTGACGCTCCTCCCCCGGGATATTTCTGGAACAATGATGGGGCTTGGGTTTTGCGGCTATGCGGTGCAGACTTGGCGAATGAAAGGGTTCCCTGATCTTCCGCCGCTTTGGCTGATCTTGTTTTTAGGCTTGAACTGGGCCTTCGCCCAAGTGCTGCCGGGCCTTGCTGTGAGCGGGGCGATGGGCGTGGCGAGCTGGGCGCTTATCGTGGCGGGTCTGTCGTTGATCGTTTGGGCGGCTGTGTGGTTTTGGCGGCGCAAGACCACCATTGAGCCGCATCATGACCCGCAGGCCTTGATTGTGGAGGGGCCGTTTCGGGTCTCGCGCAACCCGATCTATCTGGGGCTTTTGATCATTTTGCTGGGCTCGGTCGTGGGGCGCGGCCAGCCGTTTGGGCTGGTGTTGGTGGCGCTGTTCTTCTGGGTGCTCGACAGGCGGTTTGCGGCCCCCGAAGAGGCGCGATTGCGTGCGGCTTTTGGCGTGGAGGCGGAGGCCTATCTTCAAGCAACACGGCGCTGGATATGACAGATGCTCTCAAAGGCTTGATTGGCCTGCGCCTCTGGGCCTGTTTATGCACAAGTATCCAAGTTGGAAGGAAGTGACACATGCGTAGCATTCTGGCCTCGGCAACGGCGTTCGTGCTTTCACTGGCAGCGCCCCAAACGGCAGCTGCGGATGTGGTGATTGAGCTGTTCACCTCGCAAGGGTGCTCGTCCTGCCCACCGGCCGATGCTTTGCTGGGGCAGTTGGCGGAGCGTGACGACGTGATCGCCCTGTCGCTGCATGTGGATTACTGGGATTATCTGGGCTGGAAAGACGCATTCGCGCAGCCTGCCTTCACCGCCCGGCAGAAGCGCTACGCGGCGGCTGCGAGCTCTACCATGATCTACACGCCGCAGATGGTGATTGGCGGCACGGATCATATCGTCGGCACCCGGGGCATGGAGCTGTCAGAGCAGATCAACCGTCACAAGACGCAGACCAGCGATGTGGTGGTTGGCGCGACGCGGGACGGCGACATGGTCCAAATCCAGGCGGCGGCCAAGAGCCAGGCCGCGATGGTTGTCCAACTGGTGAGGTTCTCTCCCAAAGAGGTTGTCAAAATTCAACGCGGCGAGAATGCCGGGCGCGAGCTGACCTACCACAATGTTGTCACCTCCTGGACGGTTGTGACGCAATGGGACGGGGCCAGCCCGCTTGAGGTGGCAGCGCCCGCCGGGGGCGACGCATCCACCGTTGTGATCATCCAGGACGGTGAAGCGGGCCCGATCCTGGCCGCAACCAAGGTCGAGTGACCGGACCGCATTAATCAGCCTCGCATGTGCAGGTCAGCTTTCCAGCGCCTGTGTATCCAGAACCATTGATCCATATGCTGGCGCACCCGCGCTTCGAGTGAATCGTTGAGCGCCTGCGTCATTTGCGCCGGATCGCCGGCCGGGATGGGGGCCTCGCAGATCACTTCGAAATCCAGACCGTTGGGCTGGCGCACCCCATAGATTGGCACCACCAGCGCGTCATATTTCAACGCCAGCTCAGCCGCCGAAAGCGCCGTGCGGGCGGGTTGACCAAAAAAGCGCAGCTCTGGCGCCCCGTCGCGCATATATTGGTCAATCAGGAACCCGGCCATATTGCCTGCCCGCAGGAACCTGACCAGCGCGGACAGGCCCCGCCGCCCGCGGGGGAACACCGGCGTGCCGATGGTGCTGATCGCCGCGACATAATGGTCGTTGAAGTAGCCGTTATTCATTTCACGGTAGAGCCCGCCGACCTTGAAGCCTTTCGCGATAAGCGCGGCACGCGGGGCGTCGTAATTGCCGAAATGGCCGGTGATCAGGATGACGGGCCTGCGATCCGCATGGGCCTGTTCCAGGGCCGCGACGCCGGGGCCGGTCAGCGGCGCATCGGCAAAGCGGCTGGTGAAGGCGCGGCCTGAATAAATCTCGATCAAGGTGCGGCCCGCATTGTCGGGAACCGCGCGCATCAGGCGTTTGACTTCTGCTTCTGGAAGGTCGGGGCATACCAGCGCGAGATTGTCGCGCACGCGGCGCTGCCAGCCTGCTATGGGCGCGAACAGGCGCGACACGATCCAGCCGACCATGGGCACGCGCTGCCGGTAGGGGACCAGCAAGGCCGCCCCGATCACCGCCCGTATCGCGAGATTGCTCAATTGGTCCAAGGGCGTCCTGCGCCCGGATGCGGTCTTGCCCATTGCCATGATTGGTCTTTGTCAGCCTCAGCCATCTTTGCGCCAAACACATAGGCTTGGCGGCGGATGATCACAAGCGCGAGAGGGCCCAGGGCTGCTTTGGGGATCAGGGCTGTTTTGGCAGGCCCGTGCCGATCATACTGTCGCGGGTGACCAGATCTGCCAGCTGCGCCTGGCTCCAGCCTTCGGTGCCTGCAGGGCGGGCGGGCAGGACGATGTAACGCATATCAGCGGTGCTGTCATGGACGCGGCAGGTGACGCTGTCGGGCAGCTCAACGCCAAATTCGGCCAGCACTTTGCGCGGCTCGCGCACGGTGCGGGAGCGGTATTCGCGGGTTTTGTACCAATCGGGCGGCAGGCCCAGCAGATTGCGCGGATAGCAGCTGCAGAGGGTGCAGACGACGACATTGTGCACCTCTGGCGTGTTTTCAACCGCCACCAGATGCATCGGGCCGATGTCGAACCCCATCTCGCGGGTCGCCTTGGAGCCGTTGGCCAGCAATGCTGCCTTGAACGCAGGGTCATCCCAGGCGCGCGCGACCACTTGCGCCCCGTTGGCGGGGCTGCGCGCGTCCATTGCATCGATCTGAATGGCGACCTGGGCGGCGGTGACTTCCCCCTTTTCGATCATCAATTCGCGGACCGCAATTTCCATACAGTGCCAGTAGCTCAGCGGCTGGTCGTTATCGGCCCGGTAGGGGTGGCCGGAGGGCGAGAGAGGGTCGTGGTGATCATGCGGCATCGGGGTCGATCCAGTGTTCGTAAATTTCAGCATCCAGCGTGTCGTCCGGGGCTTCCGCGTCGGCCCCCCAGAGTTCCGACATCGAAAAGCGCACCCGGTAGAGCTGCTTTTCTGGCGCGGGTAGCGCGTAGGCGCGTTGCTCGGGGCTTTCGAAAGGGCCGAGCGGGCGTTCTATCACACCGGTTCTGCCGCGCAGATATTTTGGCGTGCGGATATGGCCCGGCGGGGAGAGATCGCGGATGCGCACGCGCATCCCTGTCTCAAACATCCTGCGCCTCCGCATAGCTGGTGCCGCGGGCTTTGACCTCTTCCATCTTCGCGCCGAGCTCTTCGAGCGAATAGACCCCGGCCTCGACGAGGTTTTGATTGATGGCGGCGATCCAGCGCTCGTAATAGGTCATGTCCTCAAACGCCTGCGCGCCCATATCTTCGAGCGCCCGGCGCAGCCCGTCGACCGTGAAATGACCGCGGGCGGAGCCGAGGATCATCAACGCATCGACGCGCTTCTCCCAGAGGGAGAAATCATGCTGATCGGTTGGAACCGGCCCTGCGGCATCGCCGCCCATGTCGTGCCAGCGGCGGCTTTCGGGGAAATCTGTCTTGCTCATAGCCAAATGCTAGGGGAGCGTTCAGCGCTGCGCAAGCGCCTCGATCTGCGGCCGCAGCCCACCCAGCTGGTAGCCTGCTTTTTCCAGAGCGGCGATGATGTCATCGGTCTCCATCTCGCCGGCCTGCGCCAGAGCCCAGAGGATCGCGGACCGCGTGCCCGAGGCGCAATAGGCCAGCACCTTGCCTTCCATCGCGCCTTTCTGGGCGGCGATATGATCCAGGGTCAGCTGGCCAGAGATGAGCGGATTGTCCGTCCAGGCCAGGCCCGCCTCGGTCACGGCTGCGCGGATCGCATCTGGCGTCTCACCGGGCGCGCTTTCCTGCGCGGGGCGGTTGCAGATCACATGGGTGAACCCGGCCTGTGCCAGCAGCGCCACGTCGGCGGTGCTCAGTTGCGGCGAGACGGCGAAATCGGGGGAAAGGGGGCGAATATCCATGGCCGCCTACCTAACCCAGGACAGTGCCGCTGTCACCTTGGGCTGCACCATCATCGCGGCGCACATGGCGACGAAAAACAAAAGCCCCTGCCAGCCGCCAAAGCTGAGCGAGGCCATGGCAGGCCCGGGGCAGAGGCCGGACAATCCCCAGCCGATGCCAAAAAGCGCGGAGCCTATGGCGAGCTGCGGGGTGATCTGCGGCTGCACTGCGGATGGCATGGCGCCGCCCAGCACCGCCTCGCTCCGCCGCGTGGCGACACGCCAGGCTATGGCCATCGGCAGGATGGCCCCACCCAGCACGAAGGCCAGGGTCGGATCCCACGCGCCGAAAATGTCGAGCCAGCCCTGCACTTTCGTTGTGTCGGTCATGCCAGAGACCAGGAGCCCGCACCCGAAGAGGCCGCCCGCAAAAAGGCTGACACATCCGCGCATCAGATGACCCCCAAGAGATGGCGGAACACCCAAACCGCAAACATGCCCGCGATGAGGTAAAGCAGCGTGGCCACAATCCCGCGCGGCGAGAGACGCGAGATGCCGCACACGCCATGGCCCGATGTGCAGCCATTGGCGAGCCGGGTGCCGAACCCCACGCAAAGCCCGGCTGCAATCAGCACGGTGATGTTGGAGGTCAGATGGGTCGCTGCAGCGCCTTGAAACAGATGCCAGGCCGCCGGAACGCCAATCAGCCCGGACAGAAACAGCAGCGCCTGATTGCGCGCAGACCCGCGCCGCGTGCCGTCCAGAAGGCCACCGAGTATGCCCGAGGCCCCCATGATCTGGCCGTTGACCAGAAGGTAGACCGCGGCCGCGCTGCCAATCATCAGCCCGCCTAACAGCCCCCACAGCCATTCTATTGGCATGATGCACGCTCCTTCCTTGGTTGAAAAATCCGCCGCGCTGGATCGGCCCGCTACAGGCCGTTCACCGGGACCTTGAGGAATGTTTTGCCGTCCTCATCGGGCTCGGGCATGTTGCCTGCGCGCATATTGACCTGCAGCGAGGGGATGATCAGCTTGGGCATGCCCAGCGTCGCGTCACGCCCTTCGCGCAGGGCAATGAACGCCTCCCGTGTGACGCCGCCGCCGACATGGACGTTATTGTCTTTTTCGGCCGCAACGGTGGTCTCCCACGCGAACTCGTCCCGGCCCGGGGCCTTGTAGTCATGGCACACGAAGATGCGCGTGGCGTCAGGCAGCGCCAGAATTTTCTGGATCGAGTCGTAGAGATCGCCTGCCGAGCCCCCCGGAAAGTCGCAGCGCGCAGTGCCGAAATCGGGCATGAACAGCGTGTCGCCCACAAAGGCCGCATCGCCAATCACATAGGTCATGCAGGCGGGCGTGTGGCCCGGCGTGTGCAGCACGTCGCCGCGCAACTGCCCGATATGAAAGCTGTCGCCTTCTTGGAAGAGCTGATCAAACTGCGAGCCGTCACGCTGGAAGGCGGTGCCCTCGTTGAACACTTTGCCGAACTGTTCCTGCACCTCGCAAATGGCCGAGCCGATGCCGATCTTGCCGCCCAGCGCCTCTTGCAGATAGGGCGCGGCGGACAAGTGATCGGCGTGGACATGGGTTTCCAAAAGCCAATCCGCGTTCCAGCCCTTGTCCTTCACAAAGGCAATCACCTCATCGGCAGAACGGGTGTCCGTCCGCCCGGAGGCGTAGTCGAAATCCAGCACGCTGTCGATGATTGCGCAGGACGACCCGTTGGGATCGCGCACCACATAGGAGGCGGTATTGGTGGCTTCGTCGAAAAAAGCGTGAACTTCGGGGGTCATCCTACGTCTCCCTAGAGCTGTCGGCATAATCATGCCTTCGAATTTGCCAAACGGCAAAGAAAAGAATGTTGAGCAGACACAACGTGTTCTGCCTCATTTAGTGGCAGAGCGCGTCTGGAACCAGCTTTGTTAACTATTAATTCCTGTTTTTGGGACCGTCCCGGTGTTAGTGTCAGGCTTTAGGAGATTTTGATCTGGGAGGATTTTATGACGCAGATGGACCCAAGGCACCTTGATGCGATGCTGCGTAATCTCATTGCCAACCCTGAGCGTTTGAACGAGGTCAAATCCGTGCTGCAAAGCGGTGTCGAGCCCGCGATGGCTCAGCCAAGGGTGGCGCGCGCCATGCCGGACGATCACGACGACCTGTTTGACAATTTGCCCGTCTAAAGAGGCGTCTAACGGCCCGTCTAAAGGCGCGACGAGAGGCGCGATGCGCTGGCGACCGAGCCGGTCGCGCTAGACCTTTTCCTGAGTGTATTTTTGAAGCTCCGCGCGGGCCACCTGTCTGCGATGGACCGCGTCTGGCCCATCGGCCAGCCGCAACGTGCGCAGATGCGCCCATTGCCGCGCCAAAGGCGTGTCCTGCGAAATGCCCTGCGCGCCAAACATCTGCACCGCCTGATCGGTGATTTCGAGCGCAATGCGCGGCGCCTCGACCTTGATCTGGCTGATCCACGGGGCGGCGGCGCGGGCATCGCCCTGATCCATCATCCAGGCGGCTTTCAGGCAGAGCAGGCGGGCCTGCTCGATCTGCATGCGCGCATTCGCGATGTAGTCAAAATTGCCGCCAAGCTGGGCCAGGGGGTTGCCAAAAGCCTCGCGGGCCAGCGACCGGCGGCACATCAGCTCCAGCGCGCGCTCCGCCATGCCGATGGCGCGCATGCAATGATGGATGCGGCCAGGGCCAAGCCTGCCTTGCGCAATCTCGAACCCGCGCCCTTCCCCCAGCAGCATGTTTTCGGCAGGCACGCGGACATTGGTAAAGCGGATATGCATATGGCCATGCGGGGCCTCGTCATCGCCGTAGACCTGCATCGCGCGCAGCTTTTCGATGCCGGGCGTGTCCGATGGCAGCACCACCATCGAGTGCTGCTGATGCCGTGGCCCATCATGGGCGGTGCGCACCATCACGATATAGACGGCGCAGCGCGGGTCGCCTGCGCCCGTGGCCCACCATTTCTCGCCATTGAGCACGTAGTCATCCCCGTCACGGCGGCAGTCCAGCGCGATGTTGGTGGCGTCAGAGGAGGCGATCTGCGGCTCTGTCATCAGATAGGCGGAGCGGATCTTGCCCTCCTGCAGCGGTCGCAGCCAATCCTGCCGCATGGCGTCCGTGCCGTATTTCTCGAACACTTCCATATTGCCCGTATCCGGCGCGTTGCAGTTGAAGCTTTCAGGCGCGAGATGCGCCTTGCCCATCTCTTCGGCGAGATAGGCATATTCGACCGTGCTGAGCTGATGCCCGGTTTCTGACGACCACAGGTTCCACAGCCCGCGCGCCCGGGCCTCGGCCTTCAGCCCTTCGATGATCTCGGTCTGGCGGGGGGTCATTTGCCAGCGGTCGCCCACTTCGACCTCGGCAAAATACTCTTCCTCCAGCGGCGCGATCTGTTCTTGCACCATTTGGATGACGGCGTCGCGGATTGGCTGCAGGCGGTCGCTGGGGCCAAGTTTCATCGGTTGGGGTCCTTTCGGTATGCGGGCCTGCGCAGCCTATGATGCGACGGTGGCTTGTCAATCACCGCAGTGCGCGTATGGTCGCGGTTATGGGGCAGACAGGCGATATCACCATCGACGCGCTGGCGCCGTATCTGGCGGCTGCCGCCCCGCAACTGGGCGCGATCATCGGGCTTGAAAAATTCACCACTGGCCAATCGAACCCGACCTACCGGCTGCGCTGCAGCGAAGGCGATTTCGTCCTGCGTGCCAAGCCGCCCGGCCAATTGCTGAAATCCGCGCATCAGGTGGGGCGGGAATACCGGGTGATGGCGGGGCTTGCGGGCTCTGACGTGCCGGTGCCGCGCATGGTGCATCTGGCAGAGGATGACACCTCGCCCATTGGCCGGGCCTTCTTTGTGATGGAGCTGATCGAGGGCCGCATTTTCTGGGATCCCGCCGTGCCCGAGGTTG
This sequence comes from uncultured Rhodobacterales bacterium, assembly GCA_964387155.1. Taxonomy (GTDB): domain Bacteria; phylum Pseudomonadota; class Alphaproteobacteria; order Rhodobacterales; family Rhodobacteraceae; genus Litoreibacter. Next base: position 7,992 of record CAYLVP010000084.1, read on the forward strand.
ATGCCGCCACCCGTGCTGAGCTTTATGACGAGATGAACCGGGTCCTAGCCGCTTTGCACGAGGTCGATGTCGCCCGGGCAGGGTTGGCCGATTTTGGCAAGCCTGGCAATTACTTCGCCCGCCAGACGGACCGCTGGACGCAGCAATATAAGGCATCCTGCGTGACCCCGAATGCCGATATGGACCGGCTGATGGCATGGCTCGCCGAGGCTGTGCCCGACGATGACGGGCAGGTGGCGCTGGTACATGGGGATTATCGTCTCGACAACATGATATTCGCGCCAGACAGATCGCAAGTCGTGGCGCTGCTGGATTGGGAGCTGTCAACGCTCGGCCACCCTTTGGCAGATCTGGCTTACCAATGTATGCAGTGGCGGCTGCCCCATCAGGGCGGGATGCGCGGTCTAGGTGGGCTTGACCGGGCCAGCCTGGGCATTCCATCGGAACAAGACTACGTCGCGCGCTATTGCGCCCGGCGTGGCATCGCCGCGCCAGACAATTGGGCCTTTTACCTCGCATTTTCGTTTTTCCGGCTGGCGGCGATCCTTGAAGGCGTGGTGCGGCGGGCCCATGACGGCAACGCCTCCAACCCTGAAACGGCCAGGACCTACGCCGCCGCCATTCCGCTTTTAGCGGAGGCCGCCACCACCATCATCGCCGGGAGCGACCCATGACCGACACTGCCAGCCCAGTCCGCTATCAGCGCGACGGCAAGATCGCCCGTATCATCATCGACAAGCCACCGGTCAACGCCCTGGGTGTGGCGGTCCGGCGCGGGATACAGGCGGGGCTGCGGCAAGCGCTTGCCGATGACGCGGTCAAGGCGATTGTGCTGAGCGCCGAGGGGCGTACATTTCCCGCAGGGGCCGATATTTCTGAATTCGGCAACGCGTCACAGGAGCTCGGGCTGCCGGATCTGTGCGACGAGATCGAGGCTTCCCAAAAGCCGATCATGGCGGCGATGCACGGGACGGCCTTGGGCGGCGGGCTGGAGCTGGCCATGGCCTGCCATTACCGCGTGGCCCATGAAAAGACGCGCCTTGGCCTGCCTGAAGTGACGCTGGGCATCCTGCCCGGTGCGGGTGGCACGCAGCGCACACCGCGCTTGATCGGCGCGGAAGGCGCGCTTGAACTGATGTTGAGCGGGTTGCCGATCAGCGCGCAGGAGGCGTTGGAGCTTGGTCTGATTGACGCCATCGCGCAGGACAGCCTTGACGATGTGATCACCTTGATGGCCGAAGAGACCCCGAAGCTGCGTCCGACCCGCGAGATACGCAAACATCTCAATATGGGCACGGAATATATGGCGCAGGTGCGGCTGTGGCGCGATGAGGTGCGCGGCTCCCTAGCCCGGGAGAGGATCGTTGATTGTGTCGAGGCGGCATTGCTGTTGCCGTTTGACGCGGGGCTGGAGCTGGAACGCGACGCGTTTGACGATTGCCTTGCCTCGCCGGTCTCAAATGCGCTGCGCCATGCCTTCTTTGCGGAGCGCAAAGCCACGAAATTCCCGGAACTGGTCTCTTATAAGCCGCGCCCGGTGGAGGCCGTGGCCGTGGTGGGCGGCGGATTGATGGGGGCCGGCGTGGCCACGGCCTGCCTGGGGGCAGGACTGCCCGTCACCTTGATCGAGCGTGACGAGCCCGCTGCCAGCCTGGCCCTGGAGCGGATCGGAACCTTCTTCCAACGCGAGGCCAAGGCCGGTCGGATCACGCAAGAACGGGGCAGCCGGGCGCTGGAACATCTGAGGTTGAGCATTGAGCCCCGATCGGTGAGCGGCGCGGATGTCGTGATTGAATGCCTGCCGGAAGAGGCGCGCCTCAAGGAAGAGGTGCTGCGCGGCTTTGCAGGCGATCTGAAAGACAGCGCCGTTCTGGTCTCCAACACCTCTTACCTCGATGTAGAAGCGCTCAGCCGCGCGGTCGGCAGGCAGGCCAACACGCTTGCCATGCATTTCTTTGCGCCGGTCGCCCGCATGAAGCTGGTTGAGGTCGGTGTGACAAAGGACTGCGCGCCAGATGCCGTGTCCACTGTTGTTGCCTTGGCCCGCAGGCTCAACAAGATGCCGGTGCGGTGCAAGGCCAGGCCAGGGCTGATCGGAAACACGGTGCTGACCGCCTATCGGGAGGCGTGCGACCGCCTGGTGCTGCATGGCGCGGCCCCGCAAGAGATTGACGCCGCGATGCGCCAGAACGGCATGCCCATCGGGCCTTATGAGGTGCTGGACCGCTCCGGGCTTGATATCTCGCATGCGCGGCGGAAGGGCAGCGAGGCTGCGGTGGCGCTGGGGCTGTTGGATGAGATGTGCGCGGCAGGCATGTTGGGCCGCAAAACGGGTCGCGGCTATTATCTTTACGCGGATGGTGCCGCAGCCGGGACGCCCAACCCTGAGATGCTGAAGATGCTGGATGCCGAGCGCGCCGCACGAGGCATATCCCCCCGCCCGGTCAGCGCGCGAGAGGCTTGGGTGCAGGTGCTGCTGTCCATGGCCAATTGCGGGGCAGGGCTGGTCGAGGCGGGCGTGGCGCATCGCCCATCCGATATCGATGCGGTGATGTTGCATGGCTTTGGCTATCCCCGGACGCGCGGGGGGCCTATGCATGAGGCCGATGCGGTTGGGCTGTTCGAGGTGGCGCGACGCTTCGACCGCTACGCCGAGGCTGACCCGGATGGCTGGAAAATCAGCCCGCTTCTGCGCCGGTTGGCGCTGGAGCGGCTGCGATTTGCTTCGTTGAACGAAACCCCCTGACAAAAACGGCTTGCAAACGGTTCTGGGGGTTGTAACGATCCGCGTGGCTGCCGCTAGAATACGTATTCTCAACTGCAAATTGGGACGTCCCGGCGGCATCGAAAATTCGGCCCGCTGCAAAAGAAATGACCGGGCCAAACCAAGGGAGAAACCAATGAAACACTTTACATCCGCATTGCTGAGCGGTGCCGCTGTGGTGGCCTTCGCCTCTGCTGCTTATGCCGATGGCCATGCCTGTTCGGTCACGTCGGGCTCGGTACGGGTCCTGGGCAATGAGTTCCCGGCCATCCAGACGATTGCCGCAAAGGCGGAAGAATGCATCTCGGGCGATGCGAGCTTCACCTCGAACCTCACCAAGGATCACCGCGACATTCAAGTGGCGGCACTGACGCCCAATCCGGCTGAATACACGGCGGCCATCGTGGCAAACGGCTCGATCGTTCCGTTGCTCAATGATGGTCTGATCCGGCCCCTCGACGACCTTGTCGCCAAGCATGGCGCGGATATCCCCAAGAGCCAGCTGATCACCATTGATGGCAAGGTGATGGCCGTGGCCTTCATGGCGAACGCGCAGCACCTGTTCTACCGCGAGGACATATTGGCCGAAGCAGGCGTCGATGTGCCGACCAGCTACGAAGACGTGCTGGCCGCCGCCAAGGCGATCAAGGACAAGGGCCTGATGGAATACCCGCTCTCGGGCACCTACCAGGCGGGTTGGAACCTCGGCGAAGAGTTCGTGAACATGTATATGGGCACCGGCGCGCCGATGTTTGAGGCGGGCACCGCCAAGGCCGCGATCAACAACGAGAACGGCATCGCCGCGCTCAACATGATGAAGGCGCTCAGCGAATACATGAACCCCGACTTCCTGACCTACGATTCCAACGCGGCAGCGGCGGAATGGGAAGCGGGCAATGTGGCGCTGATGAATATGTGGGGCTCGCGCGCGGGGCCGGTCACTGATGACGAGGGCTCCACGCCGGAGATCGTCGCTGCCACCAAATTCGCGGCCGCCCCGACGCTGGGCGGGGGCGACCAGTTGGCCACGACGCTGTGGTGGGACGGGTTCACCATTGCGGCCAATGTTTCTGACGAGGATGCCGAAGCCACGTTCATTGCGATGATCAACGGCATCAATGACGAAACCGCCAACGCC
>CAYLVP010000085.1:0-8355 GCA_964387155.1 uncultured Rhodobacterales bacterium
CATCGGGGTCGGTCTTGGCATAGACCACGAGGGTGGAGGCGTCGGGGCCGTTGGTGATCCAGTATTTGGTGCCGTTGAGGCGGAAATGGTCGTTGCGCTTCTCGGCGCGCAGCTTCATCGAGACGACATCAGAGCCTGCTGACGCCTCGGACATGGCGAGCGCGCCGACATGTTCGCCAGAGATGAGCTTGGGCAGGTATTTCTGTTTCTGCGCCTCGGTGCCGTTCAACTTGATCTGATTGACGCAGAGGTTGGAATGCGCGCCGTAGCTGAGCGACACGGAGGCGGAGGCGCGGGCGATTTCCTCAATGGCGACGGTATGGGCGAGGTAGGACATGCCCGCGCCGCCGTAAGCCTCATCGACGGTGATGCCCAGCAGGCCAAGCTCGCCCATTTCGGCCCAAAGCTCCGCCGGGAAAACATTGCTGTCGTCGATCTGCGCCGCCATCGGGGCGACGCGGTCTTGCGCCCAGCGATGGACCATCTCGCGCAGGGCAGCGACATCTTCTCCAAGGTCGAATTCCATTGCTGCTGTGAACATCGGGACGGCCTTTTTACTGGATCTGACGCGGCGCAGTTTAATTGAACGCTTGTTCAGATGATAGCAAGTCATGCGCTCGGTCAAGAGCCGCGCGGTGTTGGGCATCCGGGGCGATGACTCATTGCGCGGTATCTCGCTACCGCCATTCGTTAATGGAGCCGAATGCGGTTCAGATTTCAGCGTCGCTGTGTTAACTATTGCCGGCGAAAAACTGGCGCAGCGGGAACAAAAGGAAGGCCCAGCGTATTCACTTCCCAAGGGGCGCAAAAACTCAACAAAAACAGCGTTCCGCGCACGTCAATCTTTCGTGAACTTGCCGTTGGAGACTTCGCCAGAAACCAAATTTGTCCAAATTCTGACCCAGCTTATCTTAACAGATCGCCTTGTAACCTTAACAATTTGTTAGTTTTTTCTTGCTTGCAGCTCGCAACTGCCCCATTTTTACCACAATAACACCTGGGACGACCTCGACTATGATCTACCTTGCCTTTTACCGGGGCGAGGGCCGGTTTTTAAGCGATACTCTGGTACAGCACGTTACGCGCTCGGAGTTTTCGCATTGTGAATTGTTTGTCAGTGACACACCGCCCTGCCACGGTGAGACATATCGCTGCGTAACAGCCGTCGGCAAACAAGGCGGCGTGTGCGTTCGCGACATTCATTTCAGGCCCGGTGCCTATGAATTCCTGCCCGTGCCCTGGGCACCGCGCGACACGTTTGACCGCGCCGCGCAGCATCTTGGCATGGGGTATGATTACTGGGGCCTTTTGATGACGCAATTCATCAATATGCGCCGCCATGCGCCGGACCGCTGGTTCTGCTCGAAGCTCTGCGCGAAGGCGATGGGGCTCAAGGACCCGCATACCTATGCGCCGGGCGACCTCAAACGCATCGTTGAAGAGCATAACCGCACCTATGCAGCCGCGCAGGAACTGGTGGTCGCGCGCAAATCGGCAATCCGGCCCCGCTTTGCGGCGAGCGGCGCGCCGTTCTTCCCCGGCTCGGGCACATTTGCGGGCGGGATCCTTGCGGCGGGCAACCCATCGATGGGCGTCATGTCGCAGCTGACCGACCCGCATGGCGGCAGCGGCGTGCGCGCGAACGCGCCGCTGCGGGTGGCCAAGCGCACCCAGGGCATCGCAGCAACACGGACCCGGACCCGCGAGGTGGCCGATGCGTCAGAGGCCACTGTGGTGGAATTCCCCGGGCGCGTTGCCCGCTAGGGCCGCATCAGGTCAGCCCGGCATCTGCATTGCGCGGGCGACGCGCAGCCCCGCTAAGGGTGATCAGCGCGCAGCCGGGCCGGTGCGCGGTACAGGGCCGAAACCGTCCTTTTGATACAGTAGAACCTTGCCAATCGCAGTTGTTTCGAGGTCGCGCGAATAGGTCATCCCCAGCCCGTCTATCAGCCGCAGCGAGGCCGTGTTCTGCGCATAGACACGCGCCACCAACCGGGTCAGCCCGTGATCTGCAAATGCCGCCCGGCAGACCTGCTGCGCGGCCTCGCGTGCCAGCCCCCTGCCCCAATGCGAGCGCTTCAGCCACCAGCCGATTTCGGTCTCGCCAAGCTGCGGTAGCGGCGCGATGCCGCAAAACCCGATCAGGGTGCCAGTGTCCTTTTCAACCAGTTTCCAGCAGCAATGGCCAAGGCTGTGCTGGTAGGCCCGCTGCAGCCCCATGAACCAGCCGATGCGGGCGTCGGGCCAGGGCTGGCCATCGGCAATGTAGCGCATGACCTGTGGGTCGCGGGCGATGGGGGCGAAGGCGTCGAAATCCTCCAGCTCCCAGGATGTGAGCCAGAGCCGTGGCGTCTCATGGATGATATCGCCGCCCATGCGCGCGCTACTCGGCGGCGGTGACCTGATTGGCCAGCGTCAGGCTTTCATCAGCGATGATCCGCGCGATCTGGGCGCAGTCCTGCAGAGAAAAGGTCAGCGGCAGCCGCATGTCGATGAGCCCCGCCAGCACCCGGTCGGTCTGCGGCAGGCTTTGCGCGGGGGCGTAGCGCCAGCTGTCATAGCGGGAGGTGAAAGCACGGGGCTCGGCCCCGCCGAACCATTTCAGCTCGACCCCGCGGGCGGCGCAGCGGGCCACAAAGCCCTCGATCTGATCCGCGCGATAGCCCGGCAGCAGGAACTGGATAGACGAGCCGACAAAGACGCCTTCGGCCGGGCGTTCGATCACCTGCAGGCCGGGGCAGTTGCGCAGACCGTTTTCAACGGCGTTATAGCGGGCGTTCCATTTCGCGACCTGCGCGGGCAGATGGGTGAGCTGCGGGCGCAGGATCGCGGCGCGCAGATTGTCCATCCGTCCCGAGATATTGGGCGTGTCCCACTTGACCCGTTCGAACACCTCGGCCGGCGGGGAGGCCAGATGGCGTTCATACAGCATATAACTGCCCGATAGCATGATTGCGCGGGCCATCGCGTGCGCATCGTCGGAGACCAGAAAGCCGCCCTCGCCGGAATTGATGTGCTTATAGGTCTGGCAGGAATAGCAGCCGATGACCCCGTGCCGCCCGGAGGCCGTGCCCCGCCAGCTGGCCCCCATCGTATGGGCGCAATCCTCGATCACGGTGACGCCGCTTGCGTCGCATATGGCCATCAGCGCGTCCATATCTGCCAGATGCCCGCGCATATGGCTGAGCAGCAGAACTTGCGCGCCGCTGGAGGCGATCTTGGCCTGCAGATCGCCCAGGTCGATCACCAGACTGTCGGTGACCTCGACAAAGACCGGCTCCGCCCCCAGCGAGGCAATCGCGCCCGGCACGGGGGCCAGCGTAAAGCCGTTGGACAGCACCTTATCGCCCGCCGTCACGCCAACCGCGCGCATGGCGCAGCCCATCGCGTAGCCGCCCGAGGCCACGGCGAGCGCGTATTTGGCCCCTGTGAGCTGCGCGAATTCTTGCTCCAGCAGGGCCGTCTCGCCCGCCTCGCCGGGGGCGAGGTTATAGCGGTGCAGGCGGCCATGCTGGAGCACCTGCAAAGCGGCGGCGATGCCCTCCTCGGGGATGGGCTCCTGCTGGGTGAAAGACCCGGTGAAACGCTCCTGCATATCGCACCTCCTGTGATCAGGGTGATGTAGCGACGGCGCGGGGCCAAGGTCAACGCATCGCAGTGCCGCAGCGCGCCCTGTTTGGCAAACCCGGAAGCCGCTTCCCGGTTGCATGATGGCGGCGGCAATACGCCCTAACCGATCAGCTTGCGCACGGCGGCGTCGAGCTGGTCGAAATGGTCGATGGTTTCCTCGGGGAAGAATTCCAACACGGAATGGCCCGCCGGGCTGAAGGTGACGAGGATCGAGGGGACGCCCGCAGCGGTCGAGGTCTTGCGGTCGGTCACGGTGTCGCCCACCAGCAAGGAGGTCTCGACCCGGCCCCCGGCCTGTTCCACCGCCAGAATGTAGGGCGCGGGGTCGGGCTTGCTGACCGGCAAGGTCCTAGCCCCCACCACCGCGTCGAACACATCGTAGAAGGCAAGCGCCTTCAACAGCGTCTCGGCCAGATCAATGGGTTTGTTGGTGCAGATCGCAACCTGGTAGCCCGCCTGTTTCAGCCGGGTCACTGCGGCCCGCGCGCCATCGTAAAGCGTGGTCTTGGCATCAATCTGCTTGGCATAGGCCGCCAGAAGGATCGGGTAGCCTGCATCGATATCGGCTTTGGTGGCGGCGATGCCCAGCCGCTCATATCCCAGCTGCAACATCGCGCGCCCGCCCCTGAGGGCTGTGCCCGCATCGCGCGGATGCTCCAGCACATCGCCATGGCCCGCCGCGCGGAACGCGGCATTTGCGGCATCCAGCAAATCGCCGCTTGTGTCGGCCAGCGTGCCGTCGAGATCAAAAACAACTGTGCCCATATCATCCGCCCTGCCCTGCCATCGGGCCCGCCGCTTGTAATACGGCGTAACCCAGTTTGAGGCCACGCGCCCTTGCGCAACCCAGTGCGAAAGGTAGAACGGGCAGAAAGCCAAGGAAAGCCAATATGCAAACCGCCCTTGTCATTCTGGCCGCCGGGATGGGCAGCCGAATGAAATCTGACATGCCGAAAGTGCTGCATAAGGTGGCGGGATTGCCGTTGATCGGCCACGCGATGCGGTCTGCGGCCGCGCTGGCGCCTGCGCGCCGGATCGTGGTCACGGGCCATGGCGCAGAGCAGGTTGAGGCAGAAGTGGCCCGGCTGGACCCGGACGCCATCTGCGTGCGCCAGAACGCGCAGCTGGGCACGGCCCATGCGGTCGATCAGGCGCGCGACGCGCTTGCGGATTTCGACGGCGATCTGGTCGTGCTTTACGGCGACACGCCATTCATCACGCCTGCAACCCTGGCCAAGATGCAAGCCGCGCGCGCAGGCGCGGATTTGGTCGTCCTGGGGTTTGAAGCGCAGGATCCCGGCCGATACGGGCGGTTGATCACTGATGGCACAAGGCTCGAGCGGATTGTGGAGGCCAAGGATGCCTCTGCCGAGGAGCTGGCGGTGACAAGCTGCAATTCCGGTGTGATTGCAGGGGATTGCCAGACGATCTTCGACCTGATCTCGAAGGTCGACAACGCCAATGCCAGCGGGGAATATTACCTGACGGACCTGGCCGCGCTTGCCGGGGACACGGGGCGTCGCGCCGAGGTGGTCTATTGCGCGGAGTGGGAGACGCTGGGCGTCAATTCCCGCATCGAGCTTGACCGGGCGGAGCAATTGTTTCAGTCCCGCGCGCGGAGGGCGGCGATGGAAAGCGGTGTCACCTTGCTCGATGCGGGCACGATCTATGTCTGTCATGACACGGTGCTGGGCCAGGACGCGATTGTCGGGCCGCATGTGGTGTTCGGGCCGGGCGTTACGGTCGCACCGCGCGCCGAAATCCGGGCCTTTTGCCATCTCGAAGGCTGCCATGTCGGCGCGGGGGCGCAAATCGGCCCCTTCGCCCGGCTGCGCCCGGGGACCGATCTGGCCCAGGACACGCGCGTTGGCAATTTTGTCGAGATCAAGAACGCCCGAATTGCCAAAGGCGCCAAGGTCAACCATCTGAGCTATGTGGGCGACGCCAGCGTGGGCGAGGCCACGAATATTGGCGCAGGCACGATCACCTGCAACTATGACGGCGTGATGAAGCACCGCACCGAGATCGGCGCGCGCGCCTTTGTGGGGTCAAACACGTTGCTGGTGGCCCCTGTCAGCATGGGCGATGAAAGCATGACCGCCAGCGGCACGGTGGTGACCAAAAACGTGCCAGAGGGGGCGATGGCCGTGGGCCGCGCCCGGCAGGACAACAAGCCTGAATTTGCCCGCAAACTGATGCAGATTCTGCGGGCCAAGAAAGCAAAAAGGGGCAGTTAGATGTGTGGCATTGTGGGGGTTCTGGGCACGCATGAGGTTGCCCCGCTTCTGGTGGAATCGCTCAAGCGACTTGAATATCGCGGCTATGACAGCGCGGGGATTGCGACCGTCAATGAGGGCGCGCTGGACCGGCGGCGCGCGGTTGGCAAGCTGATCAACCTCTCGGACCTGCTGGTGCACCAGCCGCTGGCCGGCAAATCCGGGATCGGCCACACGCGCTGGGCCACCCATGGCGCGCCAAACGCGACCAATGCGCATCCACACCAATCGGGCCCTGTTGCGGTTGTCCATAACGGAATCATCGAGAATTTCAAAGAGTTGCGGGAAGACCTTGCTGCGAACGGATTGTCGTTCGAGACCGATACGGACACGGAAACCGTGGCCCTTCTGACCCGGCACTACATGGATCAGGGCGCGGACCCTGCACGCGCGACAGAGCAGACATTGGCCCGGCTGGAAGGGGCCTTTGCGCTTTGCTTTCTGTTTGAGGGCGAAGATGATCTGATGATCGCGGCCCGCAAGGGCTCCCCGCTGGCCATAGGCCATGGCGAGGGAGAGATGTATGTAGGCTCTGACGCGATTGCGCTTGCGCCCATGACCGACCAGATCACCTATCTTGAGGAAGGCGACCGCGCGATCCTGACCCGCACCAGCCTTGAGATTTTCGACGCACAGGGGCAGCGCGCCAACCGCGAGAAGAAAAAGATCCAGCTGGATGCCGCCCGCGTCGAAAAAGGCGGGCACAAGCATTTCATGGCCAAGGAGATTGCCGAGCAGCCCGTCGTGCTGGCAGACGCAATCGCGGCCTATGTGGGCCAGACCGGCACGGATATATCCCTGCCCGGCGGCGACATTGATTTTGCCGCCTGCGACCGCGTCACCATGGTGGCCTGCGGCACGGCGTTTCTGGCCTGTCAGGTCGCGAAATACTGGTTCGAACAGCTGGCGGGTCTGCCGGTCGATGTCGATATCGCGTCCGAGTTCCGCTACCGCACGCCGCCGATTTCGGACAAATCCTACGCGCTGTTCGTCTCGCAATCGGGGGAGACGGCGGACACTTTGGCGGCGCTGCGCTATGCCGATGGCAAGGCCGCCAAGATCCTGTCGGTGGTCAATGTGCCTGAAAGCTCCATCGCGCGGGAAAGCGACCTGGCCCTGCCCATTCTGGCCGGGACCGAGATTGGCGTGGCCTCCACCAAGGCCTTCACCTGCCAGCTGACGGTGCTGGCGCTTCTGGCCATGAAGGCCGCGCGGCAGCGTGGGCATCTGGATGAGGCCGCGCTTGCCGCCATGCTGGCGGACCTGCGCAACCTGCCGGGGCTGATCAATCAGGCCCTGGGCATGGAGCTGGTGATCAAACAGGTGGCGCGCAAAATCGCGTCGGCCCGTGACGCGATCTATCTGGGGCGGGGCCCGATGTACCCGCTCGCCATGGAAGGCGCGCTGAAACTGAAGGAAATCAGCTACATCCATGCCGAAGGGTATGCGTCGGGCGAGCTGAAACACGGCCCCATTGCGCTGATTGACCGCGACATGCCGGTGGTCGTCATGGCCCCGATGGACGCGCTGTTCGACAAGACGGTCTCAAACATGCAGGAGGTCATGGCCCGCGCGGGCAAAGTGGTGCTGATCACCGATAGCGAGGGGGCCAAGGCGGCCTCGGACGGGGTATGGGAGGGGATCGTGATGCCCAGCTGCCCGGATTTCCTGGCCCCGATCCTCTATGCCGTGCCCGCCCAACTGCTGAGCTACCACGCCGCCGTGGCCAAAGGCACGGATGTCGACCAGCCGCGCAACCTGGCCAAATCCGTGACGGTGGAATGACCCTGAACGAGGCGCTGGCCGCACTTGAGGCGCGCGCCGATGCAGGCAAAGCAGCTGAGATGGCCGCCTATCACAAGGCCGCCCGGCCCTATCTGGGCATTGCCAACCCGGTGCTGGACGACCTGTCGCGGGAGTGGCGCGCGTTGATGGATGTTGAGGCGCGGGTGAGCTTGGCGCGGGACCTTTGGGACAGCGACATGCACGAGGCGCGCGTCCTGGCCGCCAAGCTGCTGACCCAGGCGCGGCTGCGCCCGTCGGACCAATCCGCCTGGGAGGCCATTCAGTCCTGGGTGCCCGATTTTGACGCCTGGGCCGTGGCCGATCATGCCTGCATGGCCGGCCAGAAGCGGCTGGTCTGGCAGCCGGATCGGATTGACGAGATCGACGGCTGGCACCGGTCCGAGCATATGTGGACGCGCCGCGCCGCGCTGGTCATCACCCTGCCCTGGACCAAACAGAACCACCCCAAGCCCCATGAGCTTGCCATCCGCGACCGCGTGCTGGGCTGGGCCGCCAGCTATGTTGAAGACCACAGCTGGTTCATCCAGAAGGCGGTTGCCTGGTGGCTGCGGGAGCTGTCCAAGCATGACCCGGACCGGGTGCGCGCCTTTCTGGACGCCCATGGCGCGGCGATGAAACCCTTTGCCGCGAAAGAAGCGGCGCG
>CAYLVP010000085.1:8455-11857 GCA_964387155.1 uncultured Rhodobacterales bacterium
AGCGTGACCTGCACCACGGCCCCGCCTTCGCGTTCCACCCGGCCCGGGCCTTCGCTGTCAACCAACGGGGTCATCAGCCAGAAGCCCGGCTTGGTCGGGTCGCCCAATGCGGCGATGGTCTCCCCCAGAAGCCCGGTGGCGGGGGCAGAGACATTGGTGGCCTCGGCCACCTCTTCTGCGCTGGCGGTGTCAAGCGCCTCGGCTGTTGTCCCACCGCCGCCTGGCGGGGTGGTGACGTCTGCCTCCAATGGTGCTGCTGTCACATCGGCGGCGCTGTCGGGGACCGGGGTTCGGTCCTCCTTCGGGAAGGGGTTCGGGATCAGGCTTGTGGCGGTGCTGCAGGCTGACAGGGCCAGGATCGGGGCCAGGATCAGGGCGAACGGGGCGAGGCTGCGAAAAACATAAGGCATGGGCCAGAACCTATGCGGGTTTCACAAGCCGTTCAATGCGCGAAGGTGCGCTTGTCCCGCCCGCGCGGCCCGGCTAGGGTCGAGGCCATGACCACGCCATTGATTGACCCGTTCCAACGCGCCATCAGCTATCTGCGGCTCTCCGTCACGGATCGCTGTGATTTTCGCTGCGTCTACTGCATGTCCGAAAACATGACCTTCCTGCCGAAAAAGGAGCTTTTGACGCTGGAAGAGCTGGACCGGCTGTGTTCGGCCTTCATCCGCATGGGGGTCGCAAAGCTGCGCATCACCGGGGGCGAGCCTTTGGTGCGCCGGGGAATCATGACGTTTTTTGACAGCATGTCGCGCCATCTTGAAACCGGCGCGTTGAAAGAGCTGACCCTGACGACCAACGGCTCGCAGCTGGAACGCTTCGCGGACGCGCTATACGCGGCGGGGGTGCGCCGGGTGAATATCTCGCTCGACACGCTGGATGAAGAGAAATTTGCCGAAGTGACCCGCTGGGGGCGTCTGCCGCAGGTGCTGCGCGGCGTGGAGGCCGCGTTAAAGGCCGGGCTGCGGGTGAAGATCAACACCGTGGCGCTGAAGGATTTCAACGAGGACGAGCTGTTCGATCTGGCCGCCTGGTGCGCCGATCTGGGCATGGATTTGACCTTTATCGAGGTCATGCCGATGGGCGATATCGGCAATGAGAACCGCATCGGGCAATATTGGTCGCTTGACGACCTGCGCGCCAAGCTGGCGGAGCAGTTCACCCTGACCGATCTGGCGGAACGGACCGGCGGCCCCGCGCGCTATATGCGGCTGGAAGAGACGGGGCAGAAGATCGGGCTGATCACGCCGCTCACCCATAATTTCTGTGAAAGCTGCAACCGGGTGCGCGTCACTTGCACCGGCGAGATTTACACCTGCCTGGGCCAGGAAGGCAAATCGGACCTGCGCGCGCCCTTGCGCGCCTCCGAGGCCGATGCGCCTCTGGAAGAGGCGATCCGCGCCGCCATCGGCCTAAAGCCCAAGGGCCATGATTTCGACTATTCGCGGGCCGAGCTGGGCGGGCAGATGTCGCGCCATATGAGCCACACGGGTGGCTAAGAGCCCGGTTGATCCGGCGCAGATCGATGTGATCGCGCCGAATTTCAAGAAACGCCTTTCCGGGGTGACGGCGACCGTGGTGCGACTGGTACCGCTGCAGGCGCGCGATATTGCCATTGCCGCGACCTGCCCGGTGGATTTGCCGGATGTGCCGCAAATCCCGCTGTTATCGCTTCTGACCCTGTCGCGCCGCAAGCGGGTCTGGCATGCGCGCCGCAATGTCGAGATGATCGGCGGGCTGATCCTGCGCCATATCTTGCGCAAACGGCTGGCGCTGCTGTTTACCTCTGCCTCGCAGCGCAGCCATACGGGGCTGAGCCGATGGCTGATTGCGCGGATGGACCGGGTGGTGGCGACCTCTGCCAAATCAGCAGGCTATTTGCAGCGCGAGGCTCAGGTGATCCATCACGGCATCGATATTTCCAGCTTTGCGCCCGCCCCGGACAAGGCAGCGCTGCGGGCCCGGTTGGGCCTGCCACCCGCTGGCCCGGTGATCGGCTGCTATGGCCGCATCCGGCATCAGAAGGGCACGGATGTGTTTGTGGACACAGCGCTTGATCTGTTGACGGACCACCCCACCCTGACCGCGGTGGTCATGGGCCGCGCCACCAGCAAGGACCGTGGGTTCGAGGCAAGGCTGCGCCGCAAAGTCGCCGCCGCTGGCGCGCAAGAGCGGGTGATCTTCGCCCCGGAAGTCCCGGTCTGGGAGATTGCGGATTGGTATGCGGCGCTCGATCTTTATGTGGCACCGCAGCGCTGGGAAGGGTTCGGGCTGACGCCGCTTGAGGCCATGGCCAGCGGCGTGCCGGTCGTGGCCACCCGTGTTGGCGCTTTTGAAGAGCTGATCGTCGAGGGTCAGACCGGCGCGCTGGTGCCGCGCGACGATCTGCCTGCCATGACCCGTGCCGTGGGCGCAGCGCTTGCGGATCAGGACGCGCTCAAAAAGCGCTCCGCACAGGCGCGCACCCATGCGGAGCAGCATTTCGATATTGCGGCTGAGGCGGCAGCGCTTGTGGCGATTTACCGCGAGATGCTGGCCTAGTTGCGGAACGTGCCGTCGCCATATTGAAAGTCGATCAGATCGATTTTCTGGGCTTTCATATTGGTCCGGGCGCAATTGGCTGGCGTCTTTGGCACCGCGTTCTTGCTGCGGGCCTTGGTAAAATAGCTGCAGTTTTTCAGCACGACCTTGCCGTTGATGTTCAGCTTGCAGCCCCGCAGCATGCTGTTGACGGAAGAGCGCAGCTGAATATTGGTGACAGCCCCGACACCGCAGAGCTCAAACACCCCGTTATTCACCGTCAGTCCAATGCGCGCCTCATAGCCCCCCCGCGGTCGCCCCGTTCCAGGTGACGCTGCCATCCATGAAATTGTCATCGACGGCCACGGTGCGGGTGACTTTGTTGTTTTGGGCAAATGAGGCGGAGGCCCCCAACGCGATGGCAAGCGTGGCGGCGGTAATGACTTTAATCATCAAGATATCCTTGTAATCTACTGTTCTATGGTCCCTTTCCGGCACTTATGCCGGGAGTCGCTGTTCGACAATCTCAGCCCACCACGAGCAACCCGCCGGGATCGCCTCGTCATTGAAATTATATTCCGGGTGATGGACCGGGGCGGTGTCGCCATTGCCCATAAGGATATAGGCGCCAGGGCGTTCTTCGAGCATGAAGGCGAAATCCTCGCCGCCCATGACCAGAGGCGCATCGTCGCAGGCGCCGGAGACCGATTTGGCGACCTGGGCTGCGAAATCCGTCTGCGCCTCGTGGTTGGACATGACCGGGTAGCCCTTCATGTAATTGACATCCATCTTGCCGCCAAAGGTCTGGCCCACGCCCTGCGCGATCTCGGGCAGGCGTTTGGCGGCCAGATCGCGCATCTCCGTGGACATGGTGCGCAC
>CAYLVP010000086.1:0-11569 GCA_964387155.1 uncultured Rhodobacterales bacterium
GCAATGCCACGGGCCATCCGTCCTTCGTGATGTCGGCGTCGTTTACCAATCAGGTTCTGGCGCAGATGGAGCTGTGGAACAATAACGACGCCTATGAGAATAAGGTCTATATCCTGCCCAAGCATCTCGACGAGAAAGTGGCCCGGCTGCATCTCGACCGGATCGGGGTGAAGCTGACCAAGCTCGACAAGGCACAGGCGGATTATATCGGGGTGGCGCCAGATGGGCCGTTCAAGCCTGAGCACTATCGCTACTAAGGCTGCGATCTTTGCGCTGGGGCTGGGTTTTGCCCCGGCGCAATCTGAACCCCTGATCATTGTTCAGACCAAAACCTACCCCGTCAGCGCGACCACATCGGCAGGCCTTCAGGCAGAGATGCGAAAGCGCGGCCCGCGCGGTTTCTGGGCCTACACGCGCTGGGATATCCGCTGGTCGAAGGATTGCGTGGTCGATGTGCAGATCACGTATACGCTGCCCAGACACAGCAACCCCGGCGATCTGCCTGTCCCGATTGCGCGCAGTTGGCGTAGCATGCGCGCGGCCCTCAAAGCACATGAAGAGGAACATGGCAGCCACGGCATCGCGGCTGCACGCGAGATATCTCAAGCGAATTGCGTCGAGGCAAAGTCGATCATTCGCAAATACAATCTGGCAGATTTGCGGCTAGACCGTCTAACCCGGCACGGGCAGACGCAAGGGGTGCGACTGGATTAGCATCGCCTGCTCGCAAAAAAGGCGGCCCTTTGACGCCGCCTTTCAACACGTTGCAATGGCGCGGTCTTAGCTGAGCGCGCGCCTGCGCCAGACCATCAGCCAGGTCAATGCAAAGCCCAACATCGGCGCTGAGGCTGGCAGTGGCACTGCGGCGACATTGGCGCTGAGTTCAGCGGAGCCTGCGAAGCTGACCGTAGGGACAAAGCCAAACACAAGGTTCGGATCTGCCAGCCGACCGGCGGACAGCACCGCCACAAACGTCCCATCGGTGGAGATTGCGGTTGGGTCGAAACCGGTGATGCCAAAATCGAGGCCAAGCCAGATATCAGGCGCAATCTCGGTCTGTGCCAATGTGCCGTCAAAGGCCTCGTCCACGACGCTGCCCAGAACCCCCGGTAAGAAGGCATTGATCAGGTCGACCACGAATAAGGCGTCTGCCAGAATGTCGATGCCGGTGGTCAATGCGGTGAAGCTCTCGTCGAAAACCGTTGAACCATCCACGTCCAGCTGAGCTGAGAAAGTGTAATCCGCAGGCGCAAACGGGTCGACCGTGACATCCAGAAACGCGGCAAAGTCGCCTTCGAGTTTGAGCGCATCAACACCCTCTCCGGTGTCGGTCAGCCCTTGGCCCAATGTTGCTTCTCCGGCTGCTTTGATTGCGGCCACCGTGGCTGCTTGTGCGCCCGTTGCAAAGACTGCGAGGCCGGCTGCACAGATGGCACCCTTAATTGCTGTCAAAAATTGCATAAAATATCGCCCTCTTATTGATTTTCACTCTTACAAATTTGACAGTACGGGCTGGCTGCATGGCGGCGCAAGTTCGAAAGGGTTAACGCAAGCGCCCAGACCTTGGCGTGGCAATGGTCGTCGACTGTCCCTGCAGATGCGGTTTCTCGCGACAGCAGATCCGGGCAGCGCCCCTCCGCTTTCCCCGCAGGCCTTGGCATTTTTTCTTTGTGCAGGGGGCTTTTCGCGATTAACTTCGCTTTCAGACTGGCAGCGCTTGCTACTTTTTGTAGGGGTTGCCCCGTTAGAAAGCCGCCAAATATGGTGGTGCCACAAGAGGGAGAACTCAAAATGGGCAAGAGAGAAGACCTGATCGCGCAATATGCAGATGATCTGAAGAACAAATGCGGCATGACCCCCGACATGGACCTGCTGACCAAAGTCACCATCGGCTGCGGTCCCGCGATTTACAATGCAGATGCGTCCACCGTTGCGGGAAGCCAGCCCGCTGAGCTGGAAACCGTGAAAAACAACTTCTTGATCAAGAAGCTGGGCCTCGCTGACAGTCCTGCGCTGATGGATGCGATCAACTCTTGCATCGAGACCTATGGCCGATCCGAGCGCAACAAGTACCGCGCAGTGATTTACTACATGCTGACCAAGCATTTCGGCAAAGAAGCCGTCTACGGGTAAAGCGCACTAACGAGATGTGGAAGGCCCGCCCCTCTGGCGGGCTTTTTCATCTAGGTTGCATTTGCATCGAATGGTGCGGGGAATTGCTTTGGCTCAAGACGCGGTTTGAGTTATGTGAGCAATGAAGCATCGCGGTGCGTCTTGCGCGTCCGGTGGGGTAGAAAAAGGGTTTCGGCGCTGCCGGAACCCTTTTTGCATTCTGGCCCCCGTTTGCTGGATCAGAGCCCGCCCATATCACAGATCAGCGCCCACTCATCAGGGGTCACGGGCTGCACTGACAGCCGGGAGTTGTTGACGAGCACCATGTTCTGCAACCGCTCTTGCGCTTTAACATCGTCCAGATGGACCGGCTTGGGCAGCGGTTTGATGGCCTTGATATCCACGCATTCCCACCGGTCATCATCGGTGGTGCTGTCCGGGTGGGCCTCTGCGATCACTTCAACCAGGCCCACGATCTCCCGATCCTTCTGGGAGTGGTAGAAGAAGCCTTGATCCCCGATCTTCATCTCCCGCATGAAATTGCGGGCCTGATAGTTGCGCACGCCGTCCCATTCCTCGCCGGCGTCCCCTTTGGCAACCTGCTGGTCCCATGACCAGGTGGAGGTTTCGGATTTGAACAGCCAGTATGCCATGGGCGTCTCCTTATTCCGAGGTAAGCGGGCGGGTCATGAGGGCAGCAAGCGCTTCGGCCAGGGTAATCCGGTCTGCGATCAGTTCCGCCACAATCCGCGTGATGGGCATATCAATCCCGTGTTTGGTGGCGAGATCAAGGGTTGCTTGCGCGGTCGCCCGCCCTTCGACGGTTTTGCCCTCTGGCGGGGTCTTGCCCGCCCCGAGCGCGACTCCGAAGCTGTAATTGCGCGACTGCGGCGAGGTGCATGTCAGCGCCAGATCGCCAAACCCGGCCAGCCCGTTGAGGGTTTCGGGTTTCGCACCAAGCTCTATGGCCAGGCGGTGGGTTTCGGCCATGCCCCGGGTCATCAGGGCCGCCCGCGCGCTTTCGCCCAACCCCGCACCCAGACAAATACCACAGGCAATGGCGATGACGTTCTTGAGCGCCCCGCCAAGCTCCGCCCCGATCGGATCATCGGAGAGGTAGAGCCGCAGCGTGTCGGAGGCTATCAAACGCTGTAGCTCGGCCCCGATGCTTTGGTTGTCGCAGGCAAGGGTCAGCGCAGCGGGCAGCCCCCGGGATATATCCGTGGCAAAGCTGGGCCCGGTCAGGATCGCTGTAGGGCAATCAAGCTGCCCGGCCATCACTTTGGTAGGTCCGTGCCCGGTTGCGATTTCGATCCCCTTGCAACAGGCAATTGCGGCCTGCGGATTGGCGTTCAATTGGCTCAAATAGCCGCCCATCACCTGCATCGGAATGGCCAGCAGCAGCACATCGTCCACGCCAATGCGGGGCGCCGGGTCCAGCGTGATCCGGTCTGGCAGTGTCACATCTGGCAGCCGAGGGGCGCGGCGCGTCTCAAGAAGTGGCGCCATGTTCCGCCCGGTCAACGTGACCGGCTTGTTGATGGCGAGTGCAAGCGCCGTCCCAAACGCACCCGTGCCTGCGACCACAATCCGCGTCACGCCTTGGCCCCCTTCTTGCCCGAGCCCAGCATGGGGCGCGCCGTCTGATCCAGCGGCCAACGGGGGCGCGCGGCCAAGGTCAGATCATCGGTCAGCCCCAGTTGAAACCGCTCAATCCCGGCCCAGGCGATCATCGCGGCATTGTCCGTGCAAAGTGCAAGAGGCGGCGCGGTGAACTCTGTGCCGGTTTCCTCAGCCACGGACTGCAACGCCGCACCAATTGTTTTGTTTGCCGCAACCCCGCCCGCAACGGCGATTGCAGGAACCTCGCACGCCCGCAAGGCGCGGCGCGTCTTTTCGGCGAGCACATCGGCAACAGCGGCCTGAAAGCCCGCCGCCAGATCGCTTTGATCCTGTCCGCGTAGCCCGCCTTGCACCGCAATCAGCGCGTCACGTGCGCGCAACACGGCGGTTTTCAGGCCAGAGAAGGACATATCACAATCATCACGGTCCAGAAGTGGCCGGGGCAGTTTGAACCGGGTTGGATCGCCACTCATCGCGGCTTTCTCGATGGCGGGGCCACCGGGCTGGGACAGCCCGAGCAGTTTGGCCGTTTTGTCAAAGGCCTCGCCCGGGGCGTCGTCAATCGTGCCACCCAGCCGCGTGAATTTGATTGCTGACTCCACCAGCAGGAACTGGCAATGCCCACCAGAGACAAGCAGCATCAGGTACGGGAACGCCAGGCCATCCGTCAGCCGAGGGGTCAGCGCATGGCCAGCAAGGTGATTGACCCCCAGCAGAGGTTTGCCACTGCCCGCCGAAATGCCTTTGGCGCACATCACGCCAGAGATCACGCCGCCAATCAGCCCCGGCCCGGCGGTCACCGCAATCGCATCGATCTCGTCCAAATCCGTTTCCGCGTCGCGCAGCGCGGCTTCGACCATAAGGTCGAGCTTCTCTGCATGGGCGCGGGCGGCAATCTCGGGGACGACGCCTCCGAAATCGGCATGCAATTCTGTCTGCCCAAAAACAGCGTTGCTGAGGATTTCGGGGCCCAGATCGGCCCTTTGGCGCACCACGGCTGCGGCGGTGTCGTCGCAGCTGCTTTCGATGCCGAGCATGGTGATGGTTTGGGCCAAGGGGGCTCCCGGTGTTGCGCGGTGGGTGAGGGGCAGGTAACACCTCGCTATGGCCTCGACAATGCTCCCCCCTTCATGAAGCGCGTGTTGCTGACCCGGCCCGCGGCCCAGTCCCGGGCGTTTGCGGCGGCGTTGCAGGCGCGGTTCGGGCCCGGTCTCGACGTCATCGAAAGCCCGCTTCTGCGCATCGATATGCTGTCGCCTGCCGTGGACTTCAGCCGCTATGACGGGCTGGTCTTCACGTCTCAAAACGGTGTTGCGGCCTTCGCGCATTTGCATGGGCCCTCAGGGATGACAGCTTTCTGCGTGGGGGAGCGCACTGCCGATGCGGCGCGAGAGGCTGGGCTTCTTGCGGTCTCCGCCAATGGGGATGTGGAGGCGCTGAATGCGCTGCTGGCGCGCGAGGCAACCGGGCAAAGGCTTCTGCATCTACGGGGTGCGCATGTGGCGGGGATGCTCAGGGGTGAGGTCGAGGCGTTGGTGGCCTATGAACAACGCCCTGTGGCGCTGAGCGATGTGGCACGCGCGGCCATTTCGGATCAAGAACCGATGGCCGTGCCGCTTTTTTCCCCGCGCACGGCGCGTCATTTTGCGGCACAGTTTGACGGCGAGAGACGGGAGAATTTGCATCTGGTTTGCTTGAGCACCGCAGTTGCGGCGCTAGCTCAGGGGCAGAACTTCGGCTCGGTAACGATATGCGACTTGCCGACGGCCGCTGCCATGATGGCACGGCTTGACGGGTTGCTTGGTTAGCGACCAGCTTGAGACCGCGCGAAATTCCGGGCTATGCTGGCTCGTGCGCGGGAAGAGCGACTCGCGGTGGGAACTTTTGAAGGACACTCATTTTGGCGAAATCCGCGAAAACGCCGTCTGGCAAGGGCAAAGGCCGGGCGAAAAAGGCAGATGATGTTGTCGAGGCAGAAATCGTCGACGAAATCACCGGAGATCTGCCTCAAGGCCCTGATGAGCTGCCTCATGAGGACGTACCAGAGGACAGCGATTATGACGTGGTCAAGCAGGGCGAGGTGGATGCCGCGCCTGAGTCAGCTGATACGGCTCTGGACGAGGCGGCAACTGACAAGGCTGATGTTTCAGGTGAAGCAGCTATCTCAGACGCCGAAATCGACGCGAAAGATGTCGCAGATGAAGTGAAGGCCGAGTTTGAGGACGCAGGCACGCCAGCCCCCATCGTGGCTGAGGCCGCGCCAAAGAAGGGCGGCGGGCTGTTTGGCTCCATTCTTGGTGGGATGATCGCCGCGGCAATCGGCTTTGGGGTGGCGATGTTCTATTTCCCAAATGGCTGGCAGGGGCAAAGCGCCGAGGCGTTTGACGCCCTCAAGGCCGATGTCACGGCCCAGGGCGAAAAAATCACCACGCAAGGTGAACAGATTACGGCAGCACAAGGAAGCATCGATGCGACCGGGGGCGAGCTATCCGCGCTGCGCGACAGTACGGACAGTTCCGTCGAAACGCTGCAGCAAGAGCTGACCGCCCGTCAGGAAGAAATCGCAGCATTGAACGCGCGGATCGACAGCCTGACAAAAAGCGACGGCACCACCAAACTGCCCGATGACGTTCAGATCTTGCTGAACACCCAGAAAGAAGAGCTCGACACCCTGCGCGGCGAGGTGGCCGGGCTGACGGCCAATGCCAAGGCCCAGATGGAAGCTGCAGCAGCGCAGCAGGTCTCTGCAGAAGAGGCGGAGGCGCGCGTGAAGGCGCGCGGCGCCTTGCAGCGCGTGCGTCTTGCCCTTGCCAGCGGTGAGCCATTCGCTGATGCCTTGCCCGACATTTCCGGCGCAGTGGACGTCCCAGAAGGCTTGCAGGCCGTGGCCGAGGCAGGCGCGCCGACGCCCGCCGCGATCCAGGCGGCCTTCCCGGAAGCGGCGCGGGAGGCCCTTGCACAAGCGCTGCGCGAAACAGCTGGCAGTGACACGCAAAGCCGCCTGCAACTGTTCTTCAAGGACCAGCTGGGCGCCCGGTCGCTGACGCCGCGTGATGGTGACGATCCTGATGCGGTGCTGTCGCGGGCAGAGGCCGCGGTAAAGGCGGATGACTTTGAAACCGCTCTGCAGGAAATCGAAGTGCTGCCCGACGCGGCCAAGGCACAATTTGACAGCTGGCGCGAAAGCGCTCAAGCGCGCATCAGCGCGGTAAGCGGATATGAAGCGGTCTCTGACGCGCTCAACGAAAATTAGGATAGTTCAATATGGTTTGGTCCCTGGTCAAAATTCTTGTTTTCGTGGTCGTCGTGGTCGCAGCCACATTCGGTGTGATACAGCTGCTCGAGACCAGCGGAGAGGTGCGCATATCGGTGGCCAACACCGAGTACACGCTCACGCCATTGGTGGCTTTGGTGGGCCTTGTGGTCTTGCTCTTTGCCTTCTGGGTGGCGCTCAAACTGCTCAGCCTTTTGGTCGCGGTCTTCCGCTTCCTCAACGGCGACGAGACGGCGATCTCGCGCTACTTTGACCGCTCGCGGGAACGCAAGGGCTTTGAAGCCTTGTCCGACGGGATCGTCGCACTTGCCTCGGGCGAGGGGCGCACCGCCATGGCCAAGGCCGCGCGGGCAGAGAAATACCTTAAACGGCCTGAGCTGACCAACCTGATTGCGGCCCAAGCGGCTGAACAAAGCGGTGACACGCGCAAGGCCACCGAGGTTTACAAGCGTCTGCTGACCGATGACCGCACCCGGTTTGTCGGCGTACGTGGGCTGATGAAGCAGAAGCTCTCTGAGGGGGATACCGACACGGCATTGAAGCTGGCCGAGAAGGCATTTGCCTTGAAGCCCAAACATGAAGAGACTCAGGATGTTCTGCTGCAGCTGCAAGCAGGCAACGAGGATTGGGCAGGTGCGCGCAAGACGCTGAACGCCAAGCTGCGCCATGGTGCGCTGCCGCGCGACGTTCATAAGCGCCGTGACGCCGTTCTTGCGGTCTCTGAGGCGAAGGACGTGATTGTCGAGGGCAAGACCATCGAGGCCCGCGAGGCCGCAATTGAAGCCAACCGCCTTTCCCCCGATTTGATCCCTGCTGCGATCATGGCTGCGCGCAGCTACATTGAGCAGGGCAAGGGGCGCTACGCCGGTCGTGTGCTCAAGAAGGCCTGGGATGTGCAGCCGCATCCAGAACTGGCCGCGGCCTATGCCGAGATCGACCCCACTGAGACCCCGGCGCAGCGGATCAAACGGTTCAACGGGTTGGTGAAATCCACGCCGGAGCATGCCGAGACCAAGATGCTGATGGCGGAACTGAACATCGCCGCCGAGGACTTCCCGAAGGCAAAGCGCGCCTTGGGTGATTTGGCGACGTCGGCCCCGACGTCACGGGTGTTGACCATCATGGCCGCGATCGCGCGTGGTGAGGGAGAGGACGATGCCGTCGTTCGTGGCTGGTTGGCCAAGGCGCTGACCGCTCCGCGCGGCCCGCAATGGGTTTGTGACAATTGCCAGCAGGTGCATGGCGGCTGGGAGCCCGTGTGCTCGAATTGCCAAAGCTTCGACACGCTGAGCTGGCGCGAGCCGCCGGAAAGCAACACGCCCGCCGCCCCGGGTGCGGAAATGTTGCCGCTCATCGTAGGTGCGATTGACGACAAAACCGCCGAGGACGAGATCGAGACGGATCATGAGGTGATTGTTGTCGAACCCTCCGAGACCAAGCCTGACGATGCGACGGCCAAGGTCTGATCACGGACAAAAAGGGCGCAAAATTGCTCTTCCCCCACGCGGTATGTGGTGCTAGACCCCGCGCCGTGGCCACGTCAGCTGCTTCGGCTGGCAAAGGCAAACACCGCCTCAATAGCTCAGCTGGTAGAGCAGGTCCTTCGTAAGGACAAGGTCGGGGGTTCGAGTCCCTCTTGAGGCACCACTTCTCTTTTTCATGGACAATCATTCAGAACGTAAATATCTTTGAAATATAGGTATATTTTGCGTGACCTGATCATACAGCCTCATGCTACCTCACTGTTTTTCTGGATATCGGGGTGGCCCAAAAGGTGGGCTAAAGTTGGGGTCTAGAAGGTGGGCTATGACACTTTTCAACGCGCTAACCCAACTAAAGATCAAGAACCTTGGGCCAGGAAAGCACTTTGACGGCAGAGGCTTGATGCTCGCGAAGAACCGAAAGGAAGCCGGGAAGTGGATGCTTCGTATGGTTGTCGCGGGAAAACGTCGGGAAATGGGCCTTGGCCGTTGGCCAGATGTGTCGCTGGCAGAAGCGCGTGAGCGGGCCTCTGATGCAAGGAGGCAATTGCGCGACGGGGTTGATCCCATTCAGGCGCGCCAGGCGGAACAGCGCAAAGAGAAACGGCTGACCGTGGCCGAGGCGATTGAGAAGTGCTTTGCCGCGCGGCAGGCGGAGCTCAAGAATGATGGGCAGGCCGGTCGTTGGCTCTCTCCCCTTTCCGTGCATGTCATTCCCAAGATTGGCAGTCTGGCGATTGAGGAAGTCGATCAGCATGTCCTGA
The DNA here is from genome assembly GCA_964387155.1 of uncultured Rhodobacterales bacterium. Lineage (GTDB taxonomy): Bacteria > Pseudomonadota > Alphaproteobacteria > Rhodobacterales > Rhodobacteraceae > Litoreibacter. The sequence goes on from CAYLVP010000086.1 coordinate 9,255, forward strand.
AGAAAACGCTTGAACCGATTTGGCATGAGAAAGCCGACACTGCGCGCAAAGCAATGAACCGCATGAACCTAACGCCGAAGCATGCGGCAGCGCTTGGTCTGGATGTCGATCTTCAGGCAGTGATGAAGACTCGGGCTCTGCTTGGGAAACGACGGCATGAGGTAAGACACATTCCCTCTCTCCCCTACCAAGAGGCCCCCAAGTTTTATCGCTGGCTATGCGGCCAAGACACCATCACAGCTGCGGCTCTGCGTTTTCTGATTCTCACAGTCGCGCGCACCAGCGAGGTGCGGTTTGCGACGTCAGCCGAGGTTACCGGTGATCTTTGGGAGCTCGATCCAAAGCGCACGAAGACCGCGACGGCGCATCGGGTGCCGCTGTCCTTAGAGGCACAACGCGTGCTTAAGAACCGGATTGCGATCAAGGGGAGTGACCTCCTCTTTCCTTCCCCTCGAGGCAAGCCGATGTCGGATGCAACGATGAGTAGAATGATGGAGCGCGAAGGATTTGAGGCCCGCCCACATGGCTTCCGCGCCACCTTCCGGACGTGGGTGGAAGAGTGCACTGAGACGAGCTACGAGGTTAAAGAAACCGCGCTTGGTCACCAGGTCGGAAGCGATGTTGAGCGCGCCTATCAGCGCAGTGACCTACTCAATAAGCGGCGGGTTTTGCTGGATCAGTGGGCGGAGTTTTTGACGGGCTGACTTGCAATCTGGTTAAGCGCTCAGCCGTGGTAAACTTGGTCATATATGAATGACCATTTGATTGGCGCACAGCGCCGTGCGCAGCTGCATGCACCCGTACTACCGGAAGATGCAGCGGAAAATATCCTTGAAATGAGCGATATGCAGGAGGTTGCAGCAGCAGAAACCGTCATGCAGGGGCATGCATCATCCCCTGTTGAGGACTATACGATCTCTGTTCAACAGGTGCGGGATCATTTGCGTTCCAAGGGTCTCATTAAGTCAAAAGACACAATCCAAAGATGGTGCCGCGCAGGCGATTTGGATTGCCAGAAGTTGGGCGTTCTTGGCCGCTATTTCACAACAGAAACTTCCCTTCTCGCGCTAGAGCAGAAGCTCTTACCCGACATGATCGCGGAGGGTGCAGGCGTACACAGCGGCACGCAGCTTCAGCCGTCGCTGGAGGATGAACAGACGCAGCAGCATGCAGGTGTAGAGCACGAAGACAACGCCGATATGCCGCTGCATGCAGGTGCAGATACCGCTGCATTAAGGGACGTGCAGCAGCCTGTGCCGTTGGATGCAGCTTCATCCAGCGGCATGCCTCAGACTGTGGAGGTGGCCGAGCTTCGAGCGGAGGTTGTCGGGCTAACCAAGCAGCTTGAGCAGGCGCAGGAGATGAACCAGTTCTTGCGAGAAGAAATCGTCTCGTCCCGAGGGCAGCGCGGCGATGTTGTGAAGATCGCCGAGCAGATGCTTGGCACACTTGAAACCATCGCCGTTGGGGGACGGTTGGAAAAACCGACGCCGCGCCCCGATCAACCTGTGCGTTATCGAACAGCGGAAGCGAAGAACAATGGGGTATAATTATTCAACATGGCCTCAATGGAAGAACTCATGAAGGCGAGAACGGTGCGGTTCAAAAAGTCCAACCCGTTGCTCGCAAGTGGATTTGCGCAGCTGCCGCGTGTGGTGATCCGTGCAGGCAAGCGCATCTCGCCAATGGCTAAAATCACATTCGCAGCACTTCTTGATTACGCATGGCAAGACGGATTTTGCTTTCCTGCGCAAGAACGTCTCGCGCGCGACATCGGCACGAACGAAAAATCAATCCGCAAGTATCTTGCGGAACTGCAAGACCTGCAGATGATTGAAGTCAAAAAGCAGGGGCGAGGGTTGCACAACATCTATGTCCTCAATGAGGAAGCACCTGTCTTGAAAGAAGTGCAGAAGGAGCTGGAGCGGGAACAAGCCGAGGTGGCTTAGGTCTCAATAGTTCTTTTGCAGAACGGTAAGATTTACCGTTCTAGACCGGTAAGAATGGGACACCCAGTCCGGTAAGATTTACCGTCCTGGTTCGGTAAGATTTACCTACTACTATAACCAAGTACTAAACGCCGAGACTAAAACAAAAACAGATAAACAAATTCTCGAATAAAAATTCGGAAAGAGCCAAAGGCTAGTGACGTTGAAGTCCAGGTTTCCGTCACCCACCGAAATTCTGGTGGCCAGAACCACAAAGGTTGATTTTGAACCTGATCAATTCCTCCAAACCAGCGCAGACAAATCGTCCGCGACGGAAAGAGAAGGGGAGGTGGCGTCCAAACTGCTCCTCACACGTCCAAAATCGCC
>CAYLVP010000087.1:0-11373 GCA_964387155.1 uncultured Rhodobacterales bacterium
GGCGTGAGCGCGCAAGAGCCTGACGTGATCGCCGGGACGGGCCGTATCTGGGGCGATCCCCATTTCATTGGCCAGGATGGCGGCAAATATGACGTGCAGGGCGAGGCCGGAAAGACCTACAACCTGCTGTCCGACCAGGACTTCCAGATGAATGGCCGGTTTGACCAGTATAAGAACAAGGACGGGTTGACCGTCGTTGGGGCTGTCGGCATCTCTGCCGGGTCTGACCAGGTGTCTGTCGAGAAAGACGGCACGGTAATGGTCAATGGCGAAGAGCTGAAAGCTGGCGAGACGGCTGAGCTGGCCAATGGCGGCTCCGTCTCCTACGCGGCCAATGGCAAGTCGGTGAGCGTCGATTCCGGCGAGTGGGAAACCGACATTGAGTTCCGCAACAAGGGCAACGGCAGCACCGCGCATCTCAACATCGATGTGGCCACCGAGAATGCCATTGCCGATGGCGTGAAGCCGCACGGCCTGCTGGGCCAGACCTTCGATGCCGATGACGACGCCCGCAATGGCGATAAGGGCAAAGGCACCCAAGGCGGCGGTGCGATTGAAGGGCTCGATGGTGAGATCACTGATCGCGGCGACCGCTCGACCGTGCAGGAATATGAGGTCAGTGGCCTCTATGATCGCAATTTCGAAAGCTTCAATCAGTTCTTCGACGACGCTGAATCCGGCTCCGGTCAGTTCGATGAAGAGCTGTATGAGATGATGGCCTCGACCTTCAGCATCATGGCGCAGTCCATGATGATGATGACGCGCGACATGTCCTCACGAGGCTAAGATGCGGACGATCAGAACAGGTCAGTCCGTCTTCCAAGACCCCCGGGCGGAGGGGGCACCCTCCGCTAACGGACCAAACACCAAAACCAACTGAGAAGGATTTGACCAAATGTCTGACCGTCCAATTCAAATTGTAGAACTCGATCAGCGCTTTGCGAATGACCCCGACGGGGTTGAGCTCAAGCGTCTGACCGACCGTCTTTTGGCAGGCAAAAGGAGAGTGGTCCAGGAACTGGACCGGGGTGTCAGCACTGATGATTATGCCCGGCTGTCATCTCTTTCCCAGGCCTATGACGCTGGCGTCGAGGCCCTGCCAAAACTTTGGGCATCAATCAACGAAACCAACCACATCTAACCTCAACATTTGGAGAATACCTATGTCTATCGATCTCGGCGCAATGGAAGACAAGTTCCTGCAGGCTCAGGAAGTTATGGCGAAAATCACCGAGCTGAGCACTGAGCACAAGATGATCATGTCCCAGCTGGAAGCCGTCAAGAACGCGTTCCAGTCCATCAAGGGCTAAGCTTGCGAGGGGAAGCATGGGCGCCATTGCCCGTGCTTCCCGTCACCTCCGCCCCCTCCGGCCCGGGGCGCGGGATTGCGAAGACCAAGGGCCCACGGCCGCCTGCATGTGACGGCCACTTAATTTCATCAGGGGGATGATCATGGCAAACGCTACTCGCAAACCGTATCTTTTGACCGTGCTGACCGGCCTGAACGCCGGCGCACAGGAGCAACTGTCGCGAGGCCGGTTCACAATCGCAGGCAGCGGCGGCGCTGATTTTCTGCTTGATGGTCTCGAGGGTCCCTCCCTGCAGCTGGCCATTGTGAAGGGCCGCATGCGCGTGCTCTCGGACCGCGACGATCTGCGTGTCATTGGCCTGGGCCGTGTCGTTCCGGGCATGGCGATCATCACCGACCTGCCCGCCACGCTTCAGATCGGCCCCGATATCCAGCTCCATGTGTGCCAGCAGGCCACAGCCAAGAAGCGCCCAAGCATCGTGCGCCGCGTGTTGACGACCGTTGGATGCCTTGCCGTACTCGGCGCGGCGGGCCTGACCATTGCCGGGCCACAAAATGCGGTCTTCGGTGAGGCCGTCGCCAATATCCTCGCCCCAGCGGAGCCCGCACCAAGCGAGGTTGCACGGCACACCGAGACGGCTCCCCCAGAGCCGACGGTCACGCCCGCCCCGGCCCTGACGCTGGATGACGCCCTCGCCATGCTGAAAGAACGCGTGGCCAAGGATGGCATGTCCAACCTCGTTATTGAGGCCAGCGACGGTGCTATCCGCGTCACCGGCTCGATCCGCAAGCTCAAGGCCTCAGCCTGGGGGGCAACCCGGATTGCCTATGAAAGACAGTTCGGCCAGATTGCGCCACTCCTGGCCGATATCAGTGAGACCACAGAAGGTGCGCCTGTTGCCATCTCAGCCATCTGGCTGGGCGCGGTGCCTGAGTTCTCAACGCCCGAGGGCGATATCCTGCGGGTGGGCGATCTGACCGCGACCGGGTGGACCATCATCGCGATCACGCCCACATTTGTCGCGCTGGAGCGTGACAGCGACAGAGCCATGGTCGAGCTTTGAGGGTCCCGCAGCATGGCTGATCGCAACCTTTCCGCGGTCGCGGGCCGGGTTTCCATCGACCCGATTGAGACGATTGCCCGCGCTGACCGTATCGCCGCCGCTGAAACCACGCGGCCCAAGCCGGGCCTTGATGAAGGCCCCGACCTGGTAGAGCCGTCGCGCCCCCTTGCCGCTCAGGGTCTGGCAAGCAAGGTGGAACAGGCCATGGGTCCCATCGCCCTGCCGACGCTGCTGGAGCTGGTCGATGCGCTTGATGACGTGGCCCAGCATGCCAATGCGATGGATGATATCGACAACGGCATGTCGGAGATTGCCCGCGCTGTGCTGGCAGATGAACAGGCCAAAGTCATGCGCTACATCGATCTGCGCGACCGATGAACCAGTTCAACCCGAAGATCGAGCCCAGCACCAAATCCGCGCGGATTGTTGGGGCTTTGGCGATGCTCTACCACCGCCACAATGACCCCGCCCGCGCTTTGGCGCTTGGCGTAATGGCCCTGCGCTACGGCTGCAACGCCCCGCGCACCGTGCTGCTGGTAGCCTCCTGCTTTCTCAAGACCGGCGATGCGGAGCAGGCGCTGGCCGCGCTGTCACGGCTTGACGGCGTATCGCCGCAAGACACCACACAGCAGGCCGCTCTGGCCTTCCTGAAGGCCAAGGCGCTGTTCAGGCTGGGTGCCTATGACGAGGCCCGCGTGTTGATGACGCGGGCGCGTGACCTGTCCACTTCACCGGAAGACGCAGTGCAATGAGCATACTTACGAAGCTGAGCCGCCTGATTTCGGCGCGCCAGGACCTCGCCCTGATTTTCATGCTGTTGATGATTATTTTCATGATCATCCTGCCGCTGCCAACCTGGCTGATTGATCTGCTGATCGGGGTCAACCTGTCGCTGGTGCTGCTGGTTCTGGTCGTTACCGTCTACCTGAAAACGCCGACTGCGTTTTCCACCCTCCCGGCGGTCTTGCTGTTCTCGACGCTGTTCAGGCTTGCGATCTCTATCTCGACGACACGGATGATCCTCGTGCAAGCTGACGCGGGCCAGATCGTCGAGACCTTTGGCGAGGTGGTTCTTGGCGGCTCGCTCATCGTCGGGCTGGTGGTGTTCCTGATCATCACGGTTGTGCAGTTCGTCGTCATCACCAAAGGGTCGGAACGGGTCGCGGAGGTTTCTGCCCGCTTCTCTCTGGACGCGCTGCCGGGGCGACAAATGTCCATCGACAGCGACATGCGCGCCGGTGAGATCGATATGGCCGAGGCCAAGCGCCGCCGCTCCAAGCTGCAGCTGGAAAGCGAGTTTTACGGCTCCATGGATGGCGCCATGAAATTCGTGAAAGGCGACGCGATCGCCGGGCTGATCATCATCGCCGTCAATATCCTGGGCGGCATCGCTGTGGGTGTGGGGCAAAACGGGATGGCCTTTGGCGAGGCCGTGCAGCGCTACTCCGTCCTGACGGTGGGCGACGGGCTTGTCAGCCAAATCCCCGCGCTTTTGATGGCGATCAGCTCAGGCATCGTAATCACGCGGATCATCAGCACTGAAAGCAAGGATCTTGGCCGCGACATTGCCGATCAGATGTCAGCGAGCCCCAAGGCGCTGTTCATCGCCTCAGGCGTGCTTGTGCTCTTTGGGTTGATACCGGGCTTTCCGACGCTCACCTTCTTCGCCTTGGCCGTGTTTTTCTCGGTTGCCGGGATGTTTGCCCGGATCGCGTCGAACCGGCCGGACGGCATCGAGGAGGAGCGCGACCCGACCCGCAACGAGCTGCGTCAAGACCTTCTGATGACGCCGATGTCACCGGTGCATGTCGCTGTCGGCCCCGGACTTGTCGCTGGGCTCGACCGGACGGAATTCCGCACCGAGGCGCTGCGCGAACGCTCCCGCCTGTTTGAGCAGATCGGCGTGCCATTCCCGCCGATTGTGTTGACCGAGGATCTCGATGCACCGGAAGATCGCTGGCGCCTCATCATCGAATCCGTGCCTGTCGCGGAGGGCAGGCTGCCCTTGAAATCGATCCGTGTGACCGATGACCCGGAAGCCGCCGCCATAAGCGGCGTCACCTGCGACGAAGTCGAGCTGAGCCCAACCCTGCCCTCTACATTCTGGGTTGGCGCAGAGAACGCATCGGCCTTGAAGCGGGCCGGCGTCTCTATCCAAAGCGCGGAGGCCGCGCTCGCCATGCTGGTCGGTCAGAAACTGCCGAAACATGCCAGCGAGTTTCTGGGCGTGCATGAGACGAATGCGATCCTGACCTCGATGGAAGTGCGCTATGACGAGCTGGTCAGCGAGGCGCAAAAGGCCATGCCGGTCCAGCGGATTGCGATGGTGATGCGCCGCCTGGTCGAGGAAGAGGTTCCGATCCGCAACATGCGGATTGTGCTGGAAACGATTGTCGAATGGGGCGCGCGGGAAAAGGACCCGGAAGCCCTGTCCGAATATGTCCGCAGCGCCTTGGCGCGTCAGATCAGCCACAAATATGCCGACCCCGACCGCTTCATCCCCGCCTATGTTGTCGAGGCCGATGTGGAGGACACGATCCGGGGCGCCCTGAGGCAATCCAATGCCGGCACGTTCCTGTCGATGGAGGCCGCGCAGTCACGCTCCCTTCTGGGCAGCGTGCGTAAGGCTGTGGGTGATTTGTCGGGCCATTCCACAATGCCGGTCTTTCTGGCCACTATGGATACCCGCCGCCATTTGCGCCGGTTCCTGTCAGATCACGGCGTGGAATGTCCTGTGCTGTCGCATAAAGAGATCGCGCCGAACTACAAAGTCCAGCCCCTGTCCATGGTTACGATGGGCTAAACGCTCGGCAAAACCCCTTCTGGAAAGCGGTGCTGGCCCCGCCGTGAACACAAGAGATTGACTGCAACAGTCCCTTCAAAAAGCTATGCTATGAGTTAGGGGGCGGCCTGTCCGACACCGGCCAAACGCCAACATTTTGGCAAGCAGCGAGACGACCATGACCAAGACCCCGGAAGACCAAGCAGAATGGGAGCGCGCCTTCCAGACACTCTGGGATGAAGTCGTATCGCAACCCCATCGGACACGGTGCTGCCCGGCCGAGTTCAAAACCTATATCGTCGAAGGTGGCCATGGCGCGGCCTTTCCGATGTCACGCTATGAAGATGTGCGAGCGCTTGTGGCATTGGCCAATCACGAACTGCGGGTCAGCGTCAGCCTAATCCTGCCTCTCGGGGGCGATGCGCCGAAAAACTGCCGCCATTTGATCAAAGGTCTACGCCAGAAACGCGACTGTTTCGTCCTGATTGCCGACGTCCTGCCCAAGCGCGCGCTTGAGTTTCTGACGACCCTGCCGCTGGCGCGATCTGCCAGGGCGATCCTGAAAGAAAACGGTCTAACGCTGCATGGGTTGGCCCGGCGCGAGTCCCGGTACGGACAGCCCTAAAGGCGAGACTCCTTAGCGTCACTTTTTGAAGCTTTTGCGAAAGCCCCAGCCGAAATAATCTTTATTTTTAAAATCGTAGAATAACGGTTGCGACTGGCCTTTTCCTGTTTGAAAACTGATCTTGCTGGCGGCGGTAAATGACCATTTTACCGGAGGCTCGACCTATGAACGAGATCACATCCGCAGACCGCCCTCAACGCAGCGGCATCGACACGGACGCGGCACCTGACCCAGTCGAGATTGGCCGCCCGGTGCAAGATGACGGCGGCGCACACCTCCCCACTGGCGACGCGCAATCCCGGCTGTTTGAGCAAGCGCAAATCTACGGACCTCCGGCACCGCCACAACAGCCTGAGCTCTCTGACGCCCGCCGCGCAGCCCTTGACGGCTATATCGAGGAGAACGCAACGGCCCGCTACGGCGTTGGCCCGTTGACGCTAAATGATGTGGGCGGGACCCGCATTGGCGAGGCCTTGACCGGCAGCTCGGATGCGTTGGGGCCCATCACCGAGGCGGAGCGGGACTATCTGGCGACAGGCGCGGTTGCGGTCTGGGGCGCGGACAACCATCAGACCAATATGGGCGAAGCAGCGGATGCGGTTCGCGATGACCCCGCAGCGGCGGCGGCCCTTTCGACCGCCCTTGCCAGATCGTCGGCAGACACTGCCCGCATCCATGCGCAGGGCATTCCCACCATCTCTTCCCCCGAGTTTAACGACTTCAGCGCGCATGCCCTTGATGTTGCGGTCCGGCTGGAGCCCGGTGCAGCCATCGACGCGTTTCACGGGGTGGAAGACAGGCTTGCTGGCAGCGCCTCTTTCCGCATGGATATGGCGGCGCAACGCGGCCTGCTGCAAACCGTCGTTGATGGTCGTGTGACCGGCGAGGCGGCAGACAGGTTGACCACCGGCATGTTTGTCCATGCCGAGCGCGATGATTTCGAAACCGGGGTCTTCACCAGCGCGGATGAGACCCTGCGCCAGCCTATGGCTGAGGCGCTGGCCATGATGGCCCACCCGGCCCCGCATCCGACACAGGCCGCCAACCGCGCCTTGCTGGCGGGTCGTCTGGAGGACCTGCTTTCGACGGAGGGTGGGCGCAATCTGCTTGTCAATGAAAACGTGCGGCCAGAGCAGCGCCTTTGGGCTTTGCAGCAAGTCACCGACACTCCCGACTGGACGCCTGAAGCGCTTTCAAAAGGGTGGGAAAGCGATGTCGTCACCACAGCCTTTGCGGAGCACACCAGCGCCCAATTCGCCGCGCGCGATCCTGATGGGGAGGTGCTGCGCGGCAACGCGCTGCGCAACATGGTTGGCACCGCGCTTGGGCAGCGCCCCGATGCGGCGCTTGGTCCTGACGAAGCGCCTGAGGCCGCCGCGGACCGGCTCGCCCAGGGCATGGATTACGCCTATTTCACCGACGATAGCCCCACAGCCGAGATCGCGCGGCGCATAGAGGCCGCCACCCAGGGCGATCCAAACGCGCGCATCAGCGTGGTGCCGATCACCGTCACCAGTAACGCATTTGGCGTGGCTCAAATTCCGGTCTTCCGGGTCGACCGTGCAGACGGGTCCACGGCCTTCATCGACAATGAGGGCGGCACCTACCGCGACCTTGACCATTGGCAGAGCAAAAACGAGCTGCCGCAAGGCCGGTTCGCGGCAGCGGAGGATCTCGACCTGCACAATGATCTGGCCGCCCCGGACAACACCAGGCGGGTCATCGACACGTTTTCGGAACGGGCGGGCGACATTGGTGACAAGGTTGCGCTGGGCGTGGGCATCGGTGCGGGTGTGGCGCTTGCCACAATCGCGATCGTGGGTTCGGGCGGCACTGCGACCCCGTTTCTCCTTGCAGGCGCTGCGGGGGCAGGGGGCTGGACCGCGTCACGCGCCGGATCAGAGCTCTATGATAATCATCAGCGCGGTCACGACATCCTCGACTGGTCGAACCCCGAAAACCGCAGCAGGTGGCTGGAAGTTGCCGCTGGCACCTTGTCGGTCGGCGCCATCGGGGCAGGGGCGCGGGCTGTCAGCCTTGGGCAGGGGGCAAGCCAGGGGCTGACCCGTTTTGCCGCCATGACCGCGCTTGCGGCAGATGGGGCTGATCTTGCCGCGATGGGCGATCAGGCGCTGCAAATGGCCGATAATTGGGAACATATGTCCAATGGCGAGCGCGCGATGGGTCTGTTGAACATGGCCTTCTATGGCGGCATGGCCGCAGCGTCGACCCGGGCTGGGGGGCTTGATCCGCGGGATATGGGCAGCTTCCAGCGGATGGACAACACCTTCCGCACGGGTACCCCCTATCCCATGGCGCAGGTGCCTGATCTGCCGGATGGCCTGATGCGCGTCAGCTACGATATGTCCCGCGAAGGGCTGCCCACCAACATACGGATTGAGACCGGTGGCGGGCCCGTCGACACGGACATGTTAGCGCTTCACACCGCCGCCGCGCGGCAGATGGACCGCTCTGGTGGGCTGCATGACACGCTGAACCGGATGCTGGGCTGGGAGCCGCCCACACCCGGCACTGCAGGCTGGGAAGCGCAGCTTGAGATCACCAAAATTAACCGTGAGGCGCGGGCCGTCACGCGGGAGCTGTCGGTGGGCAACCTCACGGATGCAAGCCGGGCAGAGCTGGAGCATCGCCAGCTTGAGCTTGACCGCGCGCTGGATACGCAAGCCACCCGCTTGATCGACGGGGATGGCGCAGGCCGGGGGTGGGTGGCATCGCCCACACATGGCTCGGTCGAGGCCGCGCAGCGCGGCTGGGTGGATGCGCCTGACGGCTATTCCTGGATTGGCTCGTCTGAGGGTGGCGATCCGGTGCTCTTTGCCGATGACGGCTCGCTGCCGGTGCATGAATTCGACCCTGTGGCGGGCGCGTTTACGGACCGCTACCGCCGCGGGGAGCATGGCGCACTCAACCCTGAGTTGAACCCGGCGCGTGGCAATGTCACCGCCGGACTGGAGCCAAACGCCCGGTTTGAATATGACAATGGCCATGTGTTCGAGACAAATGCCGAGGGGCATGTATCGCGGGCGGAGGCGGAGTTGCGCCTCGATGGCTGGGTGCGCGACCCAAGCTCGCAGGCGGCCTATGGCAATATCGGCACCCCGTCGCAGGATTTCGATGGCGGGCACCTCTTTGCCCGCATGTTTGGCGGCAGCCCGGACCGGATCAACGTGGTCCCTCAGGACTCCTACCTCAACCGCCACGGGTCATGGCGGCAGATGGAGCAAGACTGGGAGCGTCTTCTGAGATCTGATCATGATGTGCATGTCGAGATCGATGTGATATATCCTCCGGGCGGTGGGCCCGTCCCTGAGCGCTTCGATATCGTTCAGTATATTGACGATGTGCGCCAGCCGATGGAGCGCCTTTGGAACACGGCTGATGGGCTGCCAAGCGGGAATTTGAGATGAGCGACCTGCAAGAGATTTACGACGAAATAGGAAAACTTCTGGTTGGTGCCGCGCCGCCGGATGCGGCCACGATGATCTTCGAGGGCAAGGATTACGACGCCCATGCTGAGGGCGGGCCCTATTGGATCCGGCATGATGGCACGGAAGGTCGGTTCACCCGGCACCACGCGCCGCCGCGCGGCATGGAAGGCGCTGTCATGGATCTTGTGCGCCGCTTGAAAGCCGTCGAACCCTTCGCCTCCGATCAGCCCTTTACCCATTACCGGATCGCGCTGACCGACAAGATGAAATTTTCCATCGACTTCGCGCACATCCCGCAGGAGCAATCCTGGGCGCGCGTCTTCATGCGCCCTGTCGGCGGCCTAAGTGAGGAAGAGGCCGATGCGCTTCTCGTGCCCAAAGAACATTGGCAGCTCCGCAAGAGGCTCCATGATGGGGACATAACCAAGGCCGAATTTGACGCGGAACTGGCCGTGATCGACGCGGCGTTTGACGCGCGAAAGGCGCAGCGCGGCTGACGGGTGCCCTGCGCAACATGCGAGCGTCCACTGGCAATGCGTCCCAAATCCGCCGGTTTTGATGCCCAGGGCGCGTCCCGGTTGTGCCGCCAAGCAGACCCGTTAGGGTTTGAGACGAAAATTCATGCTTTCTCTAATTAACTTTCACAAAACCTTGGTATTTTGACGACATGACAGCCCTTCGATCTTCTGCCGCCTTCCTTGCCGCCGCGATGATGATGCCTCTGCCCGCGCTTTCGGCGGATTACGCTGCTGCCGCACGGTCATTGGAAATCATGGGGTTCGACCTCTCCCGCAAGCAGAAGCGGCACATCACGGCGCAATTCAGCGCAGTTGCCGATGGCTCTGCGCAGGACTGGCACGATCAAAGCGTGGCCTTGCTGGACGATATGGCGGAGCTGTCGCAGGAGGCCCGCCGCGTATCTACCCGCATACGGGTGAGCGACTTGCACCGCCAACTTGTCGAACGGCTTGTCCCGGGCGACAATCTGGCGCGCGAGCTGTTGAACGAAAAGGACCCGCAGATCAACCAGGTCGAGCTGGGCGTGGGGATGACCAACCGTGACATGGGCTGGGCGATCATGCTTGAAGCGCTGCGGATCGATATGCCCGATGATCCCCGCGACCTGGAGGTCGCCGAGGGCCAGCCCGACAAGATCGTGGCATTCGTCTCAGAGCGCTTCCGCGACGGCGGCGATGGCGCGCGCCACTTTCTGGCGCGGGTCGATTCATGGGGCATGGGCACGGTGTCGGCCTGGGCCGATATGAGCCTGGAGGAGCGCAAATTGGCCGCTTCAGCCGTCACGGAGGCGGAAATCCCACCCGAGGCGGTGCTGCAAAAGGTGATTGGGACGTCAAACATCCTTTACTGGGCGGCGGGGGTCGATATCGGCCTGACCGAGGCTGAAAAGGCGCATTACCCTGAGCTTGCCGCCTATCTGGCAGAGGGGCATCTGGCAGGCGGCGTTGCCACCTTTATTGGCGCCAAGATGGATGACAGCCTTGCGGCCAGCACAATCATACACGGCACGACCGAATTTCTTTTCGACTACAATATGGAGCTGCTCTTCTCGGACTGAGGCCAGCTTTGGGCAAGCAGCGCAACAAGGGGTATTTTCATGAGTCAGACCGTCGCTGTTGCCGCCAGCACGCCCGAGACCGCCACCGATATTCTTGCCGAAGAGCTGTTGGAGGAAGTGTTTGAACATGCGGACCGCTTCATCGGCCACAATGACCGGCTGAACAATTGGGCAATCTTCCAATGGTTGGCCAAGGTCGAGCGGGAGAATGGCCTGGTTTCCGAAGCCACGATCGGGACACGCGGCTCCAAATGGCTATTGGCGCGCGAGCTTGGCGACACGTTGCAAACAACGGTCAATCATATCGTCAACATGACAGCGGCGGAACACGCCATGCAGGAGTTCACCCTGACCTTCATCTACGCCTCCTTCGCCGGGCTGTGGAATATGAATGACGACCTGTTGAAAGAGGGGCCACTGGCCGACCTCCTCAAACCCGACGAGTATAGCGGGATCGAGTGAGCCGCACTGCGCACGGCGGTGTTTTGGCTGGGTCATGGCCTCGCCTCATAGAGAACGCCCCGCACGCTGGGACATCTTGATGACTTCTGTGGTTTCGATTTCGGTG
>CAYLVP010000088.1:0-11024 GCA_964387155.1 uncultured Rhodobacterales bacterium
CCATTGGCGGCGGCTCCAACGCGATGGGGCTGTTCTTCCCGTTCCTCGACGACAAGGATGTGAATATCATCGGGGTCGAGGCTGGTGGCAAAGGCGTCAACGCCAAGATGGAGCATTGCGCGTCCCTGACCGGTGGCCGTCCCGGCGTGCTGCATGGCAACCGCACCTATCTGCTGCAAGATGGCGATGGGCAAATCCTTGAGGGCTATTCAATCTCCGCGGGCCTCGATTACCCCGGCATCGGGCCAGAGCACTCCTGGCTGCACGAGATCGGGCGCGCCAAATACGTCTCGATCACGGATATGGAGGCGCTTGAAGCCTTCCAGCTTTGCTGCGAGACCGAAGGCATCATCCCCGCTTTGGAGCCGTCCCACGCCCTGGCGCACGTCGCCAACATCGCACCTGACCTGCCAGAGGATCACATCATCTGCATGAATATGTGCGGCCGCGGCGACAAGGACATCTTCACCGTCGCCAAGTATCTGGGCTTCGATATGAGCGATACAGAAGGGCGCACGGCCTCCGGTTAAGCGGCGGATTTTGCGACGGGATTAAGGGTGTTGAGAGGGCGGGGCGCTCAGCCGCACCTCCCGTCACAGGCCACCTGCGCCTCCCGCCTTCTCGGTATTGCAGAAGTTTCGCCCCAGCGCAGACACATTCCCCGGCTACCACGTCAGCCAAGTTGCTGGGGAAATGACATGTTGAAAGACGAAAATCCGATATTTCAATTCCGCGGCCCTTGGGGCGTGCCGGTGCAGGTCGCGCCGAGCCTGCTCATGCTGGTTGCGATCTTTGTGCTGCTCGGCGGCTCGGTGGAGACGCTGTTTTATGATCTGGCCTTCGCGGCTATTCTCATCGGCTCCATCTTCCTGCACGAGCTTGGCCATGCTTGGGGCTGCCTGATCCAGGGCGTGCCCGTGCGGCGCATCATGCTCTATGGCGGTGGCGGGTTCTGCGAACATGCAGGCGCAACCACCCGCTATGAGGAAGAGCTGATCGTTGCCATGGGGCCGATCGTCAATCTTGCGATCTGGGCGGTGGCCTCGCTGGTCGAGCCATCAATCAGCAACCCTGTGCTGGGCTGGGCCGTCTATTGGCTGGCGCAGCTGAACCTGTTTCTTGCCCTCTTCAACCTGCTGCCGGTGATGCCGCTGGATGGGGGGAAGCTGTTTCAGCTGGGCGCAATGCGGCTTCTGCCTGACGTGACGGCCACGCGCGTTGCGGGCGCGGTTGGGGTGCTGCTGAGCGTGCTGTGGATCCCGGGCATGGTGGTCGTTTTCCTTTATTTCGGCTTCGTGCTCTTTTTCATCCCGCCGCTCATGCTGCATCTGGAAATGGCGCGCGCTGCGCGCTAGCGCATCAGTCTTCCAGCGCGTATTGGCTCAAGACATCCAGCGCCACAATATCGAGCGCATTTTGATGCGTGGCTGCAAGGTTGACCCGCGGGGCCGCACCTTCGTCATGGGCCTGCAGGAACCGGCCGGCGCACAGGCACCAGCGGTCGCCCGGCTTGAGCCCCGCAAACCCGAATTCAGGGCGGGGCGTGGACAGGTCATTGCCCAGATATTTCGACAAGGCCAGAAACTCCGCCGTCATCACCGCACAGACCGTGTGGCTGCCCTGATCCATTGGCCCCGTGTCGCAGCAGCCATTGCGGAAAAACCCTGTGACGGGGTCCATCGAGCAGCTTTCAAGCGGCTGGCCCAGCACGTTGAGCGAGGGGTCCATGTTCATTTTGTTACCTCACTCACGATCTGGCGAAATATCTCGATATTTTGTTCACTGACCCCCGCATCGCGGAAGTTGCGATCTGCAGCGGTGGTCACGATCACCACGCCCGCTGGGCGATCTATATAGACGTATTGCCCGTAAATGCCACGCGCCATGAATTGCCCGGGCGCCGCCCCCACCGGGATCCACCACTGATAGCCATAGCCGATCTCTCCCGGTGCGGTCGGGGCGGAGGGCACGGTGCTTTCCGCCACCCAGGCGGCAGGCACGATCTGACGCTCGCCCAATCGCCCGTTTTGCGCATACATCAGCCCCATCCGGGCGAAATCGCGCGTGGTCAGGTTCAGCCCGCCCAGCGCGAAGGCCACACCCTCCCCATCGGTCAGGTAGTAGGGCGAGGCCTCCAGACCCATCGGCGCGATCAGCTTTTCCTGCATCTCCTCGGTCAGCGACCGGCCCGTCGCGGCGCGCAGCACCATGGCCAGAACATGGGTGTCGATGGAGGTATATTCCCAAACCTCGCCCGGCGGGCGCGTGGTCTGCGTCAGCCCGGCAGCAAACCCGTCCATCGTGCCGCCCAGCGCCAGGACCCGGCCCATCCGGTTGATGTCGCTGTCCCGGTCCAGGTAATCCTCGTCAAAGGTGATGCCCGAGGACATTTGCAACACATTGCGGATGCTGGCCGCGTCATAGGCGGTGCCTTTCAGGCTTGCCACATAGTCGGTCACCGGGGCGTCGAGGTCGGGGATTTTGCCGTCGTTGACTGCAATGCCAAACAGCGCTGACAGAAAGCTTTTGGCGATGGACCAGCCGATCCGGCGGTCGCCGGGCAAGGTCGCCTGGTAATACTCTTCCACCACGACCTGGCCATCTTTCAGCACGAGAAGGGATGTCACATCCCGTGCCTCAATCCAGTCTTGCACAGCGGAGGGGATCGGCACGGGCTCCCCCGGTGGCAATGGGGTGACCGGCCCCTGGCCGCGGTCTAGCTCGCTCCACAGAAACGCCTCGTTCATGTTGGAGAAGTTGCCAACGATCTTGCCCTCGTCAAAGAGGCTGTTCACCGCCATCAGGCGGGTGATCTCCTCCCGCTTCCAAAGCCCAAGGGCGACCGCGATCAATAGGGCGGCGCCGAGAATGCGCAGGCTCCAGCGTCTCACCGGAACTTGTCCAGCAGCTTCTGCATCGGGGTCCGGCTGTCCTGCGGCTCTGGCTGTGGTTCCGGCTCTTGCGGGGCAGGGGCAGGTTTGGCCGCCGTCTTCGAAGACCGCGCAGGCGCCACCCGCAGCGAGACCGCGTTCAAAAAGCGCCCCGTGTCGCCGTCCGCCAAATGCGCGGCCCCGTCCGAGATCCCGCGCAGCACATCATCCAGCCACTCCTGATCCGCCTTCGCGAAATCATGCAGCACGTAGCCGGGCACACGGTCCTTGTGGCCGGGATGCCCGACCCCCATGCGCACCCGGTCGTAATGCGGCCCGATATGCTGGTGGATCGAACGCAGCCCGTTATGCCCCGCATGCCCGCCGCCCGCCTTGCAGCGCAGCTTGGCGGGGGCCAGGTCAATCTCGTCATGGAAGACGGTCACATCGGTGCTGTCGAGCTTGTAGAACCGCATGGCCTCGCCCACGGATTGGCCGGATTTGTTCATGAAGGTGGTGGGCTTCAGCAGGACGATCTTCTCAGACCCCAGCCGCCCTTCGGCCATCTCGCCCTGAAACTTGCCTTTCCACGCGCCAAAACCGTGGTCCGCCGCAATCCGGTCCAGCGCCATGAAGCCTATGTTGTGGCGGTTGCCCGCATATTTCGCGCCGGGATTGCCCAGCCCCACAAAGAGTTTCATCGCCCAGCCTTTGCGTCCTGATTTGGGCATAACCTATCAGGCAATGGCCCCTGCGCACAATTCGCAGATGCGCCGCAAAGAAAAAGGCGAGGCCACCGGGGCCCCGCCTTCATGTCCTGTGACAGAGGAAAGAGGATTACTCCTCGCCGCCCTCTGCGGCCTCCGCCTCTGGTGCATCCTCTGCACCTTCCTCGGCGTCACCCTCGTCATCGTCGCTCGACGATTTCAGGCCCGATGGGGCCGAAATGTTGGCGATGACAAAGTCACGGTCGATTGTGGGTTTCGCGCCCTCGGGCAGCGTCACCGACGAGATCGAGACATTGTCGCCAATCTCCAGCTCGGAGATGTCGATGCTGATCGCGTCCGGGATGTCGGCTGCGGTCACGGTCAGTTCCACCTCGGGGCGGATCATGGACAGAACGCCGCCCTTCTTGATGCCGGGCGAGACCTCTTCGCCGACTACCTCAACCGGGATGAACAGCGCGATCTTGGTGGTGCGCTTCAGGCGCAGCAGGTCGATATGGGTGGGCAGGTCCTTGACCACGTCGCGCTGCACGTTGCGGCAGATCACGCGCACGTCGTCCTCGCCGTCCATCTTCAGGTTGAACAGCGTCGCCAGAAAGCGGCCGTCCTTCAGCTTCTTGAACAGAACGTTGAAGGGGATCTGGATGGCCAGCGGGTCAGCGCCGCCCCCATACACAACACCGGGTACCATGCCTGCACGACGTGCGGCGCGGGCGGCCCCCTTGCCTGTCCCCGCGCGTGGCTCAACTACAAGATCAGGGATCTCTTTTGCCATTTGAATTCTCCAAAAATGATGCGGCTGCCTCCAAGGGTGTCGGGCCGCAGATGAACGCCCGCGTATAGGCGGGAATCGGCTGCTTGGAAAGGGGGTTTCTTCGGCGCCCCGCAGTGGCATCCCACGCCCCGGCGCAACCGCTGGCACAGGGGTTTGACCGGCCCCGCTGCGCGGCCCTTCGCGGCGGATCCAGGGCGGGCTGGCCGCGCCGCACCAAGATAGGCTGGCACGGTCCCAATCTCTATGGTGATCCCGTCGCATTTGCAGGCTAGGCTGCAGACAAAGGCGGGGAAATGTGAGCAGCAAAGAGACAGCTATGCCAGCCAAATATGATCAGGTGATGCGGCTGTTTCTTGATGCAGCCGACCCCTATGCGCTAGGGCAGGATCCGCCGGAAAAAGAGGTGTGGCCCTATATTCGCTCCCATCTCTGGCCCTTGCGCCGCGTTTTGGTGGCCAGCGTCGTGGTCACTGTCATGGCGGCGGGGGTCGAGGTCTGGCTGATCCACTTTGCCGGTCAGCTGGTCGACAAGCTTGCGTCAAATGAGCCGGCCCGGTTCTGGCAGAATGAAGGGCCGGTTCTGCTGCTGGCCGCCCTGTCGGTTCTGTTGCTCAGACCTTGCGTCCAGTTCCTGCGCCTTGCCGTCAACGACATCGCCCTTGATTGCAACTCGGCCAATCTGGTCAGATGGCGGGCCTATGACCATCTGATCCATCAATCCGTTGGTTGGTTTCAGGAAGATTTGTCCGGCCGCACATCCAGCCGATTGGTGGAAATCGGCAATAACGTGGCCGATGCCATCTACAAAACGCTCAACACCGTGGGCTACGGCGTTGTGTATATGATCGGCGTGGTGATCCTGATGGCCGGGGTCGAGATCTGGCTGGCCCTGCCGCTTCTGATCTGGCTGGGGCTCTATATCTCGGTCCTGATCTGGGTCGTGCCGCGGATGGTCAACGCCCAGCAGAATTTTCAATCCGCGAAATCTGCGCTGATCGGGACTGTTGTGGACGGGTTCTCCAACTTTGACACGTTGCAGCTCTTTGCCCCCAAGAACCAGATCGCCGAGGAACAGCGCGTGCGGCTGGAAGCCACGCGGCAAACCCTGTTCAAGACCCGCAAGCTGGGCGTGGGGCTGCGCACCACGCTGGTCGCACTGGAAGCGGTCGTGATGGTTGGGTTCATCGGCTATGGGGTCTGGCTTTGGTCGGTCGGGGCTGCGACCGTGGGGACGGTGTCTGCCGCCATTGCCCTGTCGCTGCGCATCACCACGATGGCGGATTGGATTTTGGATTCCTTCTGGTGGGTGTTTTTGCGCATCGGCTCCCTGCGCGAGGCGCTGCAGACCATCGCGCAGCCGATCACGATCCCGCATGAGCCCGACGCCCCGTACCTGATCGTCGAGCGGGGCGCGATAGAGATCACCGATCTGCATCATCACTACGGGCTCGGGCATGGCGGGCTGAACGGGCTGACCCTGTCGATCCGGCCCGGCGAAAAAGTCGGCATTGTCGGGCGGTCGGGGGCCGGGAAGTCCACTTTGGTCAATGTGATCCTGCGCTTTTTCGAGGCCGAGGCAGGCACGATCCAGATCGACGGTCAGGACATCCGCCATGTCAATCAAGACAGTCTGAGGCACGCGATCGGCATGGTGGCCCAGCAGGCCGCGCTGCTCAACAGATCGGTCAAGGACAACATCCTGCTGGGTCACGATGATATCAGCGAAGCGAGGCTGATCCGCGCCGCGACCGAGGCCCATGCGCATGGGTTCATCTCAGAGCTTCGCGACAGCAAAGGCCGTCAGGGATATGACGCCCATGTCGGGGAACGCGGCATCAAACTGTCAGGCGGGCAGCGTCAGCGCATCGCCCTGGCCCGGGTCATCCTCAAGAACGCCCCGATCCTCATTCTGGACGAGGCGACCAGCGCGCTCGACAGTGAGGTTGAGGCCAAAATTCAGCAATCCCTGATTGGCGTTATGGAAAACAAGACTGTGATTGCGATTGCCCACAGGCTGTCCACCATTGCGCGGATGGACCGGATCATCGTATTGGATGATGGCAAAATTGTCGAAGAGGGCGCGCATGACGACCTCATTCGCCAAAAAGGGCTCTACGAGTCATTCTGGAGCCGTCAATCCAGCGGTTTTATTGATACCGAACCGGATTGAGGCCAGCTTGAAACCGGCGTCCCGGACAAGCGCCAGCACCAAGTTTGACCTTGAGCGGCTGCGTGCAAAGGACTACTGCGCCCAGCATGTCCGTGCTTTCCGCCCTCCGTATCTCCCACAGGCCCGCCACGGCGTTCTGCATCGTGGGGCTGTTCTGGGGGTCAATGGCGGCACTTGCCCCACAGCTCAAGGCGCAGATCGGGGCTGATGACGCGCAGTTTGGCCTGCTGCTGCTGGGCACCTCGCTGGGCCTTTTGACCACGATGATCCTCGCGCCGCTCTTTGACCGGCTGATGGGCCAATGGGGGCTGCCGGTCGCGGCCCTTGGCCTGGCCTGCGCCTTCCTCATGCCGGGACTGGCCAGCACCCATACCGCGTTTTTCATGGCCATGTGCGGGGCGGGGCTGGCCTCCGGGCTGTTGGACGTGACCATGAATGCCCGCGTGTCCGAGCTGGAGGCACGGCATAACCGCTCCCTCATGAACGCCAATCACGGCATGTTTTCCGTGGCCTATGCGCTGGGCGCCTTCTCCACCGGGTTGGGGCGGGAGGCAGGGCTCCCTCCCTTCGCGATCTTTGCCAGCGTTGGCGTCGTCGCCCTTCTGATGGCCACCCGCACCCGCATGGCGGTCGTCGAGATCACCGAGGAGGAGCGCAGATCAGCCAGCTTCCCATGGGGCATCGTGGGGCTTTGCGGCGCGGTCGTGCTGATCGCCTTCATGGCGGAGGCAGCGGTGGAAAGCTGGTCCGCGCTGCATGTCGAACGCACGTTGGGGGGCCGCGCCGCGCAGGGCGCGCTGGGCCCCACGATGCTGGGGCTGACCATGGCGGTGGGCCGGTTCGGTGGGCAGGCGGTGGCTGAGAAATGGAGCGATCTGGCCGTCATCACCGGCGGCGCGCTGTTGTCGATTGCAGGCGCGCTCATCGCCGCCGCAGCACCCACGCCGCTGATCGCCTATCTGGGGTTCGGCACGCTGGGCCTCGGCGTTTCTGCCATCGGGCCCATTGGCCTGGCGATGGTGGGCCGTATGGTGGCCCCCGCCGTGCGCACCAAAGCCATCTCACGCGCGGCGGTCATCGGGTTCTCCGGCTTCTTCATCGCGCCTGCCGCCATGGGGGTGATCTCCCAAAGCTACGGGCTGCGCATGGCGTTTGTCGCGCTCGCCCTGCTGGTCGTGGCGCTCTTCCCGCTGCTGGTCATGCTCAAAAGGCGCGGGGC
This sequence comes from uncultured Rhodobacterales bacterium, assembly GCA_964387155.1. Taxonomy (GTDB): domain Bacteria; phylum Pseudomonadota; class Alphaproteobacteria; order Rhodobacterales; family Rhodobacteraceae; genus Litoreibacter. The sequence goes on from CAYLVP010000088.1 coordinate 7,760, forward strand.
TTAGCGGGGGGCAGTGGTGGCGCAGTGGCGGCCTACTGCCACTCGCCTTCAAAATCCTTCGGGATCAGCAGGTTATGCTCGCCAAGGTTATTGACGTCCCGCTCGCCGCACAGCGCCATGCTCGTGTCGAGTTCTTTGTGGATGACGCGCAGCGCTTCGCTGACGCCTTGTTCCCCCATCGCGCCGAGCCCGTAGATGAAGGCGCGGCCGATATAGGTGCCCTTGGCCCCCATCGCCAAGGCTTTCAGCACGTCCTGGCCCGACCGGATGCCGCCGTCGATATGCACTTCGATCTTGTCGCCCACCGCGTCCAGAATGGGCCGCAGCATACGGATCGAGCTCAGCGCGCCATCAAGCTGCCGCCCGCCATGGTTGGACACGATGATTGCGTCCGCGCCCACATCCAGCGCTTTCTTGGCGTCCTCGGCATCCAGAATGCCCTTCAGGATCATCTTGCGATCCCATTTCTTGCGGTACTCTTTCACCGTGTCCCAGTTGAGGCGCGGGTCGAATTGCCCGGCGGTCCAGCTGTGCAGCTGCGAGATGTCGTCGACCTCTTGCGCGTGGCCCACAATGTTGCGGAAGGTGCGCCGCTTGGTCTGCAGCATCTTGAGGCCCCAGCCCCATTTCGTGGCCAGATCCGCGATCACCATGGGCGTCAGCTTCGGCGGGGCGGAGAGCCCGTTCTTGATGTCCTTGTGCCGCTGCCCCAGAAGCTGCAAATCCAGCGTCAGCACCATTGCGTCGCAGCCCGCATCCTTGGCGCGGCCCAGCAGGTTGTCGATGAATTGAGCGTCGCGCATCACGTAAAGCTGAAACCAGAACGGGGCGGAGGTGTGCTCCGCCACATCCTCGATGGAGCAGATCGACATGGTGGAAAGCGTGAACGGCACGCCGAATTTTTCCGCGGCCTTGGCAGCCAGAATTTCGCCATCGGCATGCTGCATCCCGGTCATGCCCACAGGCGCAAGCGCCACCGGCATCGCTACATCGCGCCCGATCATCTGCCCCGTCGTGGTGCGGTTGGTCATGTCGACCGCCACCCGCTGGCGCAGCCGGATCCGCTCGAAATCCGAGACATTCTCCCGAAAGGTCTGCTCCGTCCAACTGCCGCTCTCGCAATAGTCGTAAAACATCTTCGGCACCCGCCGCTTATAGATGCGCTTGAGATCGGCAATTTCGGTGATAGGGGGCATGGGCAGACTCACTTTGGTCCGAATTGGTTAGGGTTTCTTACCAATTCGAGCCAGAAGGGGCAATGACCATCGGCTCTGCCTGTGCTGTTTGGTAATCGGGACAGAAACTATAGTTGAAGAACCAGTTGAGCTACATGGCTCCTCCACGACGCGAAATCACAAGTAATCGTCAGCAGTAGAATGCTGTCTTTCTTCGGTGAATGCGCTGATCTAATCTAAGCGCGAGATTAATAGGCGAGAGATAAGATGTATCGAGTATTGCTGCATTTATTGGTCGTATGCGCATTATCAATTCCAGCCTTTGCGCGAGACATTCAAGCTATGGGCTTTGAGGGCGATTGGAGCCTGTTCCGCGATGGTAGCGGGGCCGGTTTTGCATGTTGGATTGCGACCAATGCAAGCACGCGAACCGGCCCGCGTGACCAGCTTCTCTTAACAGTCACCCAATATTCCAAAGGCGGCCCTCAGGTATCAATCTTCTCGCGAAGCCCGCTCCGAAAGGTCAACGCGGCTGGCCTTTCCATAGATGGCTAGAGGTTTCGGTTTCAAACAGAAGGAACACAAGCCTGGGCGTCAAACAGGGATAGCAAAAAGATTGTTGAGGCCCTGACGCAATCTGCTCAAAGTTCTACCGGTGAGGTGCTGATCACTTGGCAGACCGAAAAGAGTATCAAGGTCAGTGTCCATGGATTCTCAAAAGCCTATCAGCGCAATATCGAAGAGTGTCCAAAAGGGCGGTAGATGTCTTACGCCCGATGCGCCCCGTCTGCCAAAGACTTCACGAAGGCCAGCACCTCTGCGGGGCTTTCCCCATCCGCGATCTTTTGCACGATGGCGGAGCCTACCACGGTGCCGTCCGCGACGCCCGCAATCGCCTCGGCGCTATCAGGGGTTTTGACCCCGAAGCCCACGATGATCGGCAGGTCGGTGCTCTCCTTCATACGTGCGACCTCGGGGGCCACGTCGCCCGCCTGCGCCTCCGCCGCGCCGGTGATGCCGGTGATCGAGACGTAATAAACGAAACCGGAGGTGTTTTGCAGCACCTTGGGCAGCCGTTTGGCATCAGTGGTGGGTGTGGCCAGCCGGATGAAGTTCAGCCCTGCGGCCTGGGCCGGGATGCACAGCTCGCTATCCTCCTCGGGCGGCAGGTCCACCACGATCAGCCCGTCCACACCTGCCTCTTTGGCATCGGCCAGAAACGCCTCGACCCCGTGGCTGTAGATCGGGTTGTAATAGCCCATGATCACAATCGGCGTCAGCGCGTCATCCGCCCGGAAGTCGCGCACCATTTGCAACGTCTTTTTCAGCGTCATGCCGGCGGCCAAGGCGCGTTGCCCCGCCAGCTGAATCGTCGCGCCATCCGCCATCGGGTCGGTAAAGGGCAGCCCCAGTTCGATGATGTCGACGCCCGCGCCGGGCAGGCCTTTGACAATCTCCAGCGAGGTGTCGTAATCGGGATCAGAGGCCATCACATAGGTCACGAAAGCCTTCTTGCCTTCGGATTTCAGCCGGGCAAACGTGTCGTCGATACGGGTCATGATGGGCCTCCAGAACGTGCTCGAAATGTCATGCCGCACCGCGCGGGGATGTTCAATCGCCCAATCGTGCCTATATCCGCTCCATGAACTACGTTTTGGCTCTTTTTCTGCCCCCGCTGTCGATCCTGCTGCTTGGCCGGGTGTTTCTGGCAATCATCGTCTTCCTGATCTGGGTGCCCGCGCTCCTCTTCTCGGGCGGGCTGACGCACCCGATGTTCATCCTCCTGGCCTGGATCCTGATCTTCCAGGCCCGCGAGGACCGCCGCGCCTACAGGGACTGACTTAGAAGGGACGGAGACTTGCGCGCGGCAAGGCAAGGCCCTAGGTAGCGCCAAACTGCGCAAAGGAGCGGCACAATGGGTTTCAAAATGGGGATCGTCGGCATGCCCAATGTCGGCAAATCAACGCTGTTCAACGCGCTGACCAAGACCGCCGCCGCACAGGCCGCCAACTTCCCCTTCTGCACCATCGAGCCCAATGTCGGCGAGGTCGCCGTCCCCGACGCCCGCCTCGACACGCTCGCCAAGATCG
>CAYLVP010000089.1:0-10996 GCA_964387155.1 uncultured Rhodobacterales bacterium
TGACGACGGTGTTCCCCGAAGCGCGGGTCAAGAAGTTCATCGAGATGCGCGGCGCGGATGGCGGCCCGTGGCGCAGGCTATGTGCGTTGCCCGCCTTCTGGGTCGGTTTGACCTATGATCAAAGCGCGCTTGATGCGGCTTGGGATCTCGCCAAAGGCTGGGATGCGGAAACCCGTCAGGCGCTGCTGGTGGCCTCCTCCGAGCAAGGGCTTCATGCAGAGGTTGGCGGGATCAAGATGCACGACCTTGCCCGCGAGGTGGTCGATATTGCCGAAGCTGGGCTCAAGGCTCGCGCTCGCCCCGGTGCGGGTGGCCTCGTGCCGGATGAGACACATTTTCTCAACGCTTTGAAAGAGAGCATCGCCAGCGGCGAGGCCCCGGCTGACGAGCTTCTAGGGCAGTATCATGGCGCGTGGGGCGGGGACCTGAGCAAGATTTACGAGGCGCATAAGTACTGACCCCGGCCTTACTGAGGGCTCAGCCGTCGCGGCCCGGCTCCTCTGGATTGCTTGAGAAAAGCGCCAGCTTGTTGCCCTGAGGGTCGCGCAGGTAGGCCACGAAAAACTGCGGCCCGTAAGGGTTTCGAAAGCCCGGCGATCCCTCATCCTGGCCACCGGCTGCCAAAGCCGCCGCGTGCAGGTCGCGCACCTGCTGTTGATTGCGCAGCTCAAAGGCGACCATCGCCCCATTGCCCGCCGTGGCCGGTTGCCCGTCAAAGGTCGGTTTGACGTAGAAATCTGGTTGCAGGCCGCGATCCTCCGGCGCTACCGGTCGCGTGTAGCTGAGGCCTTCAGGCCCCTCCCGCAAACCGTATCCCAGGGCAGGCAAGAACGCCGAATAGAACCGTTTTGCGCGGGCCAGGTCATCGGCACCAACTGTCACATAGGCGATCACGTCTTGGATTTTGTGCCAAGCTTCGGCTCGGTCCCCGCAATGATCCGCGCGATATTGGGCTGGTGGCGGATGAAGATAAGGACGGCCAGGGCCACGGACAGGATGATCATTGTGGGCAGCCCCAACAGCCACAGCCAGATCGGCATCAGCGCCGCTGCCGCAAGCGCCGCCAATGACGAGATGCGGAACAAGACAGCGACCGCCAGCCATGTGGCGCAGGCGGCGGCACCGGCCGCGAAGGACAGCGCCAACAACGTACCCAGATAGGTCGCCACCCCCTTGCCGCCCTTGAAGCCCAGATAGACCGGGAAGCAATGGCCCAGAAAGGCTGCGAAGCCTGCCAGCTGCGCGGCGTCCTCACCCACCAGCGTGCGGGCGGCCAGCACCGCGATTGCGCCTTTTCCGGAATCCAGCAGCAGCGTCGCAAGGGCCGCAGGCTTTGACCCGGTCCGCAGCACATTTGTGGCCCCGATATTGCCCGACCCGATCTGGCGCAAATCGCCCAGGCCCATGGCCCGCGCAATCGCAAGGCCAAACGGGACGGCACCCAGTAGATAGGCCAGCACTGCCACGACGCCCAGAAGCGGAAAGGAGGTTGTGATCTCAGGCACGGGCATAGACCTCGTCCCCGCCGACAAAGGTGCGCAGCACCCGGCCTTGCAGCCGCTGCCCGTCAAACGGCGTATTCTTTGATTTCGAGCGCAGCGTCCAACGATCCAGCACAAAGGGCGCGCCCGCATCAAAAAGGACGAGATCCGCCGGAGCCCCAACCTCCATCCGGCCGCCCGCCAGCCCAAGCCGCTTGGCAGGGTTCAGCGACATGGCGCGGAAGAGCTTCGGCAGGTCGAGCTGACCGGCATGGTAAAGCCGGAGCGCGGCGGGCAGCAGCGTCTCTAGCGCGACCGCGCCGGAGGCGGCCTGCTCGAAAGGCAGCCGCTTGCTTTCTTCATCCTGGGGTGTGTGCATCGAGCAGATGATGTCGATCAGGCCTGATGCCACGGCCCCGACCATTTCCATACGGTCATCTTCGCTGCGCAAGGGTGGCTTCACTTTGAAAAACGTCCGGTAATCGCCCACGTCCAGCTCGTTGAGTGTCAGGTGGTGTATCGAAACACCCGCCGTCACGTCTAGCCCGGCCTCTTTGGCGCGGGCGAGCGGGGGCAATGCGGCGGCGGTGGAGATCTGGTCCGCGTGATAGCGCACGCCTGTCGCCTCCGCCAAGGCAAGGTCGCGCTCCAGCCCCATACGCTCCGCCAGGGGGGAGACCGCAGGAAGCCCGCGTAGCGAGGCGAACTTGCCGCTCGTGACCGCCGCGCCGTCGCTCAGCACCGGCTCTTGCGGGTGGCTCATCACCAAAGCGTTCAGCGAGCGCGCATAAACCATCGCGCGGCTCAGCACTTTGGTGTCGGCAACGACATGATCGCCATCGGTAAAGGCCACAGCCCCGCCATCTTGCAAAAACCCCATCTCGACCATCTCGCGGCCTGCGCGGGCCTTGGTCAGCGCAGCCATCGGCGCGATGCGCACCCGGGTCATTTCTGCCCCGCGGCGTTTCGCGAATTCCAGCGTCTCGGGCGTGTCAACCGTGGGGATCGTGTCGGGGCGTGTCACCATGGTCGTCACCCCCCCCGCAGCGGCGGCGGCCCCTGCGGTGCGAAAGCTCTCCTTGTGCCGTTCGCCGGGCTCGCAGACTTTGACGCCGATATCGATGATGCCCGGGGCCAGATGTTTGCCGCCGCAATCCAGTTGGGTTGCGGCATTCGGGACGCTGCCTTCGGCATAGATCCCGGCAATCACCCCGTTTTCGACAAGAACCGCGCCGGGTGTCTCGGTCCCCGCCTCGGGGTCGATCACAATCGCATTGGTCAGCAGCATGGCGGGGGGCCTTTCTGAACGGGCGGTGTTGCGGGGACGAGCAGGGACCACAGGCGCATCATCCCAGCACCAGATAGGCGAGCAGCGCCAAAACCGCCAGGCACACACCAATCACCCAAAGCGCGGAGATACGGCGGCCCCCCGTTCTGGGCGCGGGGTCAGCCCCCGGTGTTTCGGGTGCGCTGCGGGCCGGTGCAGGTTCCAACACATTGGCGGAGTGATCTGCTTGCGCCACGCGGAGACTTGCAATGTGGGTCACCTGCGGCTGCGGCGTGACGTTGCCCGACACCGCGGCCTCGGGCGCTATCAGAACATGCCCGTCCAGCGCGTTCAGCCGCGCGGCGGTCTGCACATCGGGGGCCGCCTCGAGGTCGAAGGCGGTCGAGATGTAATCTGTCAGGCTCATGCCCGCCAGATCGCCCGTGGCAAACAGCTCAATCTCGTCGGTATCAACCCCGCCAGGCCCCAGCCCCAACCATCCCGCCAGATCGGGCAGTTCAGCCACCTGTCCCTGGCTGCGGCTGAGATAGGTATGCGTGGCCTCGATCCGCTCATTGACCGCGTAGATATGCAGCACCTGCCCCTCCATCAGCCGCCAAACCAGACGAGAAAGCCGGTGAAGGCGAAAATGCCCAAGAGCGCATACATCGCGATCTTGCCGGACATGCGAGGGTCTTTGGGTTCTTGGGTCACGGCTCGGGCTCCTTCGCTTGCAGGCTGCGCATCAGCGCAAAAACGTCCCGCCCCTCTTCCAATAGCTCGAACCCGATATCAGTTGAACTGCGGCTGGTATTGTTTAGGGGCATGCCATTCACCCTCCAGTGACTTGGCCTGCTGACAAGCACATCTTCCGTGGCAAAATAGATCGAAGACAGCCCTTTTTGTTCTTCAATACTCAGCGCCGTATCGGCCCGTATGGGATAACTTTTGAGCGACTTTTGTCCCATCGCGGTCTTTTTCGCGATAAAGGCGCGCTTGTCTGTCAGCGTGTAGAAGGTCGATTTTCGCAGATGCGCTTTCCAAAAATGTTGCCCCACCAGATTGTAGAGGCCGACCCCCAGAAAAAGCAGCCCAAACATCCAGAACGGACCCGGTGCTGCCATGGCCTGCCACATCCAGAACAGCGAGAACCCGACAAAGAAAAGCGCCAGGAAAGCCTCCATCGGGGAATTGAATTCAACCAGGACACGATTGGCCGGTCGGCCTTGCCAAAGGATGGTCTCGTCCTCATCCAAGATGCCTTGCCATTCGGGCGGGTGGCTGCTCACACCATTACCCCTTGCGGCTTCATCTGACGCGCGCGGACCAGCAGCTCCATGCAGGCCATGCGGACGGCGACGCCCATTTCCACCTGTTCCTGGATCACGCTTCGGTTGATGTCGTCGGCCAGCGTGCCGTCGATTTCCACCCCGCGGTTCATGGGGCCGGGATGCATGACGATGGCATCTTCCTTGGCGTGACCGAGCTTTTCGGAATCTAAACCGTAGCGGTGGTAATATTCCCGCTCTGATGGGATGAAGCCGCCATCCATGCGCTCGCGTTGCAGCCGCAGCATCATGACGACATCCACATCCTCCAGCCCTTCGCGCATGTCTTCATAGACCTCGACCCCGAAATGATCGATCTGCGCAGGCATCAGGGTCGGCGGACCCACCAGCCGCACGCGGTTCTCCATCTTGCCTAAAAGCAGGATGTTCGAGCGGGCCACCCGGCTATGCGCGATGTCGCCGCAAATGGCCACGTTCAGCCGGTGCAGCCGCCCCTTGGCGCGCCGGATCGTCAACGCGTCCAGCAACGCTTGCGTCGGGTGTTCATGCCGGCCGTCGCCCGCGTTCAGCACCGCGCAATTGACCTTCTCGGCCAGCAGGTTCACCGCGCCGGAATGCGGGTGGCGCACGACCAGAAGGTCGGGATGCATCGCGTTCAGTGTCAGCGCTGTGTCGATCAGCGTCTCCCCCTTTTTGATCGAGGACGCCTGCATCGCCATATTCATCACATCCGCGCCAAGCCGCTTGCCTGCAATTTCGAAAGACGCCTGGGTGCGGGTGGAGTTTTCGAAGAACATGTTGATCTGGGTCAGCCCCGCCAAAGCCTCGCCATGTTTGCGGTCAGACCGGTTGAGCTCCACATATTGCCCGGCCAGGTCGAGGATGGCGGTGATGTCCACGGGCGAAAGATGTTCGATGCCCAGCAGATGTTGCGCGCGGAATGTCATAGCGGCTCCTCATCGCCAAACCCTGCCGGGTTATATGGGGCGATGGTTGGCCGGGCAAGTGCAGGCTGCCTGATTGGCCGGGGACGAAGGTTGAAGGCATGGCGGCAATCAGCGGTGATGCGGCGTCGGTAGACTAGACGCAGCCGGTGTTCGCGGCAAAGCTGTCCCCAACCTGAGCGGAGGGAAGACATGGAGCGTTGCGGACCGGGCTATGCCTCACCGGCGGAGGCGATCAAAGCGCCTCGGGAACAGCTGCTTTACACCATCGCCATCTACACCGGCACTGGCATTCAGAAGCCGGACTATCTGGCCACGGTCGATGTGGACCCGGACAGCCCGACCTATTCACAGGTCATCCACCGGCTGGAGATGCCGGGCATTGGCGACGAGCTGCATCACATGGGGTGGAACGCGTGCTCGTCTTGCTTCGATGACAGCTCCATGGCGCGCAGGTTTTTGCTGCTGCCGGGGGTGCGGTCGAACAACATCCACGTGGTCGATACCGCCACCGACCCGCGCGCGCCAAGGCTGCATAAGGTCATTGACGGTGCCGAGATCAAAGCGAAGACCGACCTCAGTGGCCCTCATACGGTGCATTGCCTTGGGTCCGAAATCATCATTTCGATGCTGGGCTGTGCAAAGGGCGAGGCGCCGGGCGGCTATCTGCACCTGAACAAGGAGTTTGAGATCATTGGAAGGTGGGAAAACTCCATGGGCGATATCCCCTTCGGCTACGATTTCTGGTACCAGCCGCGCCACAATGTGATGGTCTCCTCCGAATGGGCGGCACCCAACACCTTCATGCCGGGCTTCGATCTGGAGGAGGTCGGCCACCTGAAATACGGCCGCAGGCTCCATATCTGGGATTTCGAGGCCCGCAAGCCGGTCGAGACCATGTATCTGGGCGAAGACGGGCTGATCCCGCTGGAGGTGAAGTTCCACCACAACCCCGACAGCACCCATGGGTTTTGTGGCGCAGCGCTCAGCGCCAACGTGATCCACTTCTGGAAATCTGACGCCGGAAAATGGGAATGGGAGAAGATCATCGATGTCGGCAACGCGCCGCATCCCGACTGGCCGATCCCCGTGCCTGGTGTGATGTCGGCCATCCTGGTGTCAATGGATGACAAATATCTCTACCTCAACAACTGGCTGCACGGCGATATGCGGCAATATGATATCTCCGACCCGCATAACCCGAAGCTCACCGGCCAGATTTGGATGGGCGGGCTTTTGGGCAAAGCGCCCGAGGTGAACGGTGTCGAGGTGGCGGGTGGGCCGCAGATGTTCCAGCTGTCGTTGGACGGGCGCAGGCTATATGTGACCACCTCGCTATTTTCGACCTGGGACAATCAGTTCTACCCCGAGATCCGGCAAAAGGGCGGCGTGATGGTGATGGTCGATTGCGACCCGGTCAACGGCGGCATGAAGATCAACAAGGATTTCATCGTCGACTTCGGGCAGGAGCCCAACGGCCCCTCCCGCTGTCACGAGGCGCGCTACCCCGGCGGCGATTGTACGAGCGATATCTGGCTATGAAGGTCACGCTCGCCAATCGCGGCAATGCCTGTTTCGACGTAGACGGCAAACGCGCATTGTTGGACAGCCTGCGCGCCCATGGCGTCGACCTGCCCTATGGCTGTCAGTATGGCGGCTGCATCACCTGCGCGGCGAAGCTTGTGGCAGGCGAGGTGGATCAGCGTAGGCAGGTGGCGCTGAACAATCGGCAGATCAATGATGGCTACATCATCCTTTGCGTCGCGCGGCCGCTGTCCGACATCACCCTGGAGATCGGGGTAGAGAGCCACGACAAGCTCTATCGGAACCCGTTTCTTGACCCGCTCCAGCCGCATGAGCTGAAAGCCGATATCGCCACAGGGAAGGAGGGATAGATGCCAAACGCTGCCATCCAACACACTTATGAATACGACGTGGCCTATATTGCCGAGATCCTGAAATCGGTGAAAACCATTGCGATGGTTGGCGCAAGCGCGGACAAGACCAAGTTCAGCTACGGGGTGCTACGGGTGCTGCATGAGACGGGCTACGACATGATCCCGGTCAACCCGAACCCAAACCTGACCGAGATCCGGGGCATCACGGTCTACCGCTCCCTCGCCGAGATCGACCGCCCCGTCGACATGGTCGATGTGTTTCGCCCGAAAGATGAGCTTTACGGCATTGCAGAACAGGCCATTGCCATCGGTGCCAAGGTGCTTTGGGGGCAGATCGGTGTCTATGATGACAAGGCGGCTGCCCTTGCCGAAGAGGCCGGGTTGAAAGTTGTTATGGACCGCTGCCCCAAGATCGAGCTGTTTCGCCCCTTCTGGAAACCCCGGCTCGATCTTGAGATCTGAGCCGGGCGACCGCTGAAAAAGCTGGCCACTGGGGGCGCCTATGGCCACTTCGCATTGGCCGTAGTTGTCCGACGCGGGTAGGCTCGGAACACAGCGGCCTGGGTTAGACCCGTGCCGTGTCCCTGCTTTGGTCGCGTCCAAAGCTGCGGCCCCATGGCAATCTGCCGATGCCAGGCTTATCTTGCGAATTGCGCAATTCTGCGCCCATGGGAGTCCGCGCCATGACCGCACATGCACAGGGAAGATTTCAGGTTGAGAACATGTACTGCGCGTCCTGTGCAGGGCGGGTCGAACGCGCCTTGATGGCCGCGCCCGGGGTCGTTGAGGCCTCGGTCAATCTTGCCAATCAGACGGCAAGTGTTCGCTGGGCGGGCGAGGTTGGTGCGGGCCAATTGGCGAAAATCATCACCGATGCGGGCTACCCGGCCTCACCGCTGACGCAGGAAGACATGCCGGGACGGCAGGCAGAGGACACCGCCGCCATTCGCCGCGACACTTTGATTTCGGCCGCGTTGACCGCGCCGATTTTCCTGATGGAGATGGGCGGGCACGCGGTTCCGGCCTTTCGAGAGGCGCTTCATGGCCTGATCGGCCAGCAGACCGCCCTGATGGTGCAATTCGTGCTCGCCACGCTGGTGATGGGCTGGCCCGGGCGGCGGTTTCTTGTTCACGGCTGGCCTGCGCTGTTGCGCGGGCGGCCAGACATGAATGCACTCGTGGCGATCGGCACCAGCGCGGCCTGGGCCTATTCGACCGTGTCGCTGTTTGCCCCCGGCCTGCTGGGCGCGGGCAATGCCGCCGTCTATTTCGAAGCCGCGGCCGTGATCGTGACGCTGATCCTGCTGGGCCGGTGGCTCGAGGCCCGCGCGAAGGGCCAGACAGGCAGCGCGATCCGCGCGCTTATGGAGCTGCAGCCGCCCACGGCCCGGGTGATGCAGGACGGCGTCTGGCAAGATATCGCGCGCGAAGATATCCGGGCAGGGGACCAGCTACAGCTGCGCCCGGGCGAAAGCGTGGCTGTTGACGCTGTGGTAGAGGACGGGCGCTCTTTCGTGGATGAAAGCATGCTGACGGGCGAGCCCATCCCGGTCGAGAAAGCAGCAGGCGACACGGTCGTTGGTGGCACCGTGAACGGCGCAGGCGTGCTGACATTGCGTGCAACAGCGGTCGGCGCGGATACGGTGCTGGCAGGCATCGCCCGCATGGTCGAGGACGCCCAAGGCAATAAGCTGCCAATTCAGAGCCTCGTAGACCGGGTGATCGCCTGGTTCGTGCCCGCCGTTCTGGCTGTGGCAGCGGTGACGGTCCTTGTCTGGCTGATCTTTGGCCCGTCGCTGTCTTTCGCGCTGGTCACGGGGGTTTCCGTCCTGATCATCGCGTGCCCCTGCGCGCTGGGGCTTGCCACGCCGACAGCGGTGATGGTTGGTACTGGCCGGGCTGCCGAACAGGGGGTGCTGTTTCGCAAAGGCGCCGCTTTGCAGCAGCTTGCCGAGGTCAAAACCGTGGCCTTTGACAAGACCGGCACGCTGACCGAGGGGCGGCCGGATGTGACCCGGATCATCGTGGCTGACGGGTTTCAGCGGGACGCTGTGTTGGCTGACCTTGCTGCCGTTGAGGCACAGTCGGAACACCCTGTGGCGAAAGGCATCATGCGTGCAGCGCCGGGTCCGATCCAGACGGCTGAGCGTGTGCAAGCCGTCGAGGGGCTTGGCGTCATGGGCAGGGTGCAGGGCCGCGAGGTGCTGATCGGCTCTGCCAGGTTCCTGCGCGACCGTGCGGTTGCAGTGGACGCGCTGGAAGCCTTAGCCGGGGAAATCGCCGCCAAAGGCCAGAGCGCGATCTTTGCCGCCATAGATGGTCAACTGGCGGCCGTGCTGGCGATCTCTGACCCGATCAAGCCGCGGGCGGCGGCATTGGTGAGGGAGTTGACCGCTGCGGGCATCACCACAGCCATGATCACCGGAGATGCAAATGCGACCGCGCAGGCCGTGGCTCAGGAGCTTGGCATCTCTGACGTCCATGCGGAGCTATTGCCCGGCGGCAAGGTCGCGGCGCTGAACGCCCTGAAAGCGAACGGCAACCTGGCCTTTGTGGGCGACGGGATCAACGACGCGCCCGCGCTTGCCGCGGCAGATATCGGGCTGGCCCTTGGCACCGGCACGGATGTGGCGATTGAGGCGGCCGATGTGGTGCTTGTTTCAGGCGATCCGGGCAAAGTGGCCCGCGCCATCGAGGTCAGCCATGCCACGATCCGCACCATCCGCCAGAACCTGTTCTGGGCGTTCATCTACAATGTCGCCCTGATCCCCGTGGCCGCAGGCGTGCTGTACCCGATCACAGGGCTGCTTTTGTCGCCCATGTTGGCCGCGGGTGCCATGGCTTTGTCGAGCGTTTTTGTGGTGACCAACGCGCTGCGTCTGCGCCGCGCCTAAAGCGCCATCTCTGCCAGAAGCGAGGCCCAGGACGCGCCATGCATGTCGCGATCATGCACCGCGCCTTGCACGGCTGGCCGGGGGATCGAGAACTTCACCACGTTCAGATCCGGGATGTCGAAGCGTTTGATCAGTTGCGTATCCGCTGCATAAAGCCGGGCCACCGCTGCGGTATCCAGCCGCGCCACTATCTGCGCGAAGGCGTCATCCGAGCCGCAGAAGATGTCGATGGTCAGCCAGAACGGCCCCGCATTCTTGCTGCGCACCTTGTCCACGATGTCCTTGACCCTAGCCAAACTCATGCACCTCCAGCGCGAAGGCGTCCATCGGGTCATGAAGCTGCATCACATGGTTCAGCACAAATTCGTAGGACTGGCCGCGATACATTTCTGCGGGCGAGAAGAGGAAGGCAAAGGTGGGCACCTCCTCCTCTACCGTCAGAGGATGGTGCAGCAGATACGGATTCAAAAGCTTGCCGATCTCTTGTGACAAGGCCTCGGTCTTCGCGGTCACAATGCCAATCGCGCCGACCTCGGGGGGTGTGGCGGCATTGGTCTCCAGCGCGCCGAAGCTGGCTGACTTGCCGATGATACGGATTTCGATGTTGAAATCATCCTCAGTCGCATTTAGGCGGTCGCGCGCCTTGGCGCTGCATTTCTCCACGATATCCTGCGCCCAGCGTTCCGCCTGTGCGACGTAATGCGCGTCCCGGATAAGCGCCATCAGCACGGTCTGAAATCCCGCGCCCCGCGCCCCTTCAAGTTTGACGGTGTAGCGATCTGAGGGGACCCATTGCGACCCCGTCACCCGAACCGAGCGGTCATCGAGCTGCTGGTAGGTCGCATTGGTCACATCAAGATGCCCGCCGGGCTCATAAAGAATGAAAGGATCGGAATTCTCGTAGAGCATATGGGCGGATACCGTGTGCGGCGTCGCGCGCGCGCCATCGGCCAGCGGCGTGACATTGAACCCCTCCGTGTCAAAGTCGATTAGAATGACGCCCGATTGCGGATTGGTGGCACAAAGCGCGCCGCATTCCCCGATCTTGGCCCCGTGCCACGCGCCGCCTGCGTGACAGCCTTTTTGCAAGGGCAGGGCTGCGATGATCGCCGTGTCTGTGGTGCGTCCGGCAATGATGATATCCGCCCCGGTGTTCAAAGCCTGCGTTATCTGTTCGACCCCGGCCAAGGCCACGATATTGGTGCAGCTTTCGATCAGGCCCG
>CAYLVP010000090.1:0-10577 GCA_964387155.1 uncultured Rhodobacterales bacterium
TGCTGTCGGGCATGGGCCTGCATCTGGGCATGGACATCGTCGATTGGCCGCCAGAGAACATCGAAGACCTGGCCAAGAAGTTCGAAGACCAGTTCTAAGAATTTGGGTGGGTTGAAAAACCCACCCTACCAATGCCGGCGCAAATGACCGGGAAAATCTGCGCAATCCCGCGCCAAGGAGAGGTAAGCGACACGCATCGCTAAGCCCGGACAAAGTCTAATCGAAGGAACTAGAAAATGCGTCACGCACGAGGCTACCGCCGCCTGAACCGCACCCATGAGCACCGCAAGGCGCTGTTTATCAACATGTGCGGCTCGCTCATCGAGCATGAGCAAATCAAGACCACCCTGCCAAAAGCCAAGGAGCTGCGCCCAATCATTGAGAAGATGATCACACTTGCCAAGCGCGGCGACCTGCATGCCCGCCGTCAGGCCGCAGCCAAGCTGCGCCAGGACAAGGATGTGGCCAAGCTGTTTGACGTGCTGGGCCCCCGCTACAAGGACCGCAATGGCGGCTACGTGCGCGTGCTGAAGGCTGGCTTCCGCTATGGTGACATGGCGCCAATGGCGATCATCGAATTCGTGGATCGCGACGTTTCTGCCAAAGGCGCGGCTGACAAGGCCCGTGTCGAGGCGGAAGAGGCCGCTGAATAAGCTGCGCTGATCTGCAAGCCAACACCCCCGAAAGCCCCGCCCGACCCGGCGGGGCTTTTTGCATCTTGCGCACGCCATTGTTGTCAGAGCGTGATCCTCGCATATGGTAGGGTCAAAAGCAGAAAGGGTGTTGTGATGCGTTTAATCGTCAGTTTGATAGTGGCGGCGCTGTTGGCCGGGCCGGTGGGCGCGCAGCAAGTGCCGCAAAACCAGGCACAGATCTCGCTTAGCTTCGTGCCGCTGGTCAAACAGGCGGCGCCTGCTGTCGTCAATATCTTCGCCAACCGCGTGGTCGAGACCCGCGCCACCCCTTTCATGGGCAACCCGTTTTTCGAACAGTTCTTCGATGACATGCGGCAGGCGCAGCCCCGCGTGCAGAACTCGCTGGGATCAGGCGTGATCCTGTCAGAGGACGGGATCGTGGTCTCCAACTACCATGTGGTTGGCATGGCGACCGAGATCCGCGTGGTGTTGACCGACCGCCGCGAGTTTGACGCAAGCGTGCTGTTAGCGGATAAGCAAAGCGATATCGCAATCCTCAAAATCGACAGTGACGCGCCACTGCCCTGGCTGCCCTTCCGGGATTCCGACGAGGTCGAGGTCGGGGAATTGGCCCTGGCCATTGGCAACCCTTTTGGCATCGGGCAGACGGTCAGTTCGGGGATTGTGTCAGGGCTTGCGCGATCCGGCGTGTCCACCGGCAATGCGCGGGGCTATTTCCTGCAGACCGATGCGGCGATCAACCCGGGCAATTCGGGCGGGGCGCTTATTGACGTGGCGGGGCGGCTGATAGGGGTCAATACCCGGATCCTGACGCGCTCCGGCGGGTCGAACGGCGTGGGCTTCGCCATCCCGTCCAATCTTGTGGCCCAATTCGTCAAACAGGCCCGCGCCGGCACCCAGCAATTCATGCGCCCCTGGGCGGGGATCAACGGTCAAGAGGTTGACAGCGCTCTGGCCGAAGGCTTTGGCCTGGCAGTTCCCGAGGGCGTCGTGATCTCGGCCATGCACCCGTCGAGCCCCTTTGCCGCTGCCGGGCTGCAGCCGGGCGACATCGTGCTGTCAGTAGACGGGCAACCGGTGAACGCCCCGGCTGAAATGCTGCATCATATGTCGGTGCGGGGCGTCGGTGTCTCGGCAGAGATCAGCTATATGTCCCAAGGGGAGATCAAGACGACGCAGGTTGCGCTGATTGAAGCCCCTGATGACCCGCCTGCTGATGTGCGCCGTCTGCAGGACGGCACGCTGGCGGGATTGTCGGTGGCAACGCTGAACCCGCGGCTGGCCGCAGAATATGGCCTGCCCAGCGACTTAACGGGGGTGATCGTGACCGCAGTGCGCGGCCCGCTGACCCGGATTGGCCTGCGCGCGGGCAATATCATTACCGCGATCAACGGTGAGCCCGTGATAACCAGCGCCGATGTGGCGCGGCTGGGCGCGTCTGGCGCGCGGGGCTGGCGCATTGAAGGGATCAGTCGGGGCCGTCGCTTCACCTACAGTTTCCGGCTCTGATGGCCGATCTGTTCGACACGGCGACCCCTGCCGCGCCTGCCAAAATGCAACCGCTTGCCGACCGGCTGCGCCCGCAATCTCTGGGAGATGTGATCGGGCAGGAGCAGGTGCTGGGGCCCGACAGCCCGCTTGGCGTCATGCTGGCCAACGGCTCTTTGGGTTCGCTGATCCTCTGGGGGCCGCCCGGCGTAGGCAAAACCACGATTGCTCGCCTATTGGCGGGCGAAAGCGATCTGCATTTTGTCCAGATCAGCGCCATCTTCTCGGGCGTGGCAGAGCTGAAGAAGGTCTTTGAAGCCGCGAAGATACGGGCCACGAACGGGCAGGGCACACTGCTTTTCGTTGACGAGATCCACCGGTTCAACAAGGCGCAGCAGGACGGGTTCCTGCCGCATATGGAGGATGGGACGATCCTGCTGGTCGGTGCCACGACCGAAAACCCCAGCTTCGAGCTGAACGCAGCGCTTTTGTCCCGCGCGCAAGTTCTTGTCCTTGAACGGCTGGATCTGACCGATCTGGAACATCTGGCGCAGCGCGCGGAGACAGAGCTGGGCCAGCCTTTGCCATTGACCGGTGATGCCCGCGCCGCCCTTCTGGAGATGGCGGATGGTGACGGGCGCACGCTGCTCAATCTGGTCGAGCAGGTCAGCGCCTGGAAGACCGATGCCAAGCTCGACCCAGAGGGCCTGTCCAAACGGCTGATGCGCCGCGCCAGCCAATATGACAAATCGGGCGACGCGCATTACAACCTGATCTCTGCCTTGCACAAATCCGTGCGCGGCTCGGACCCGGATGCAGCGCTTTATTGGTTCGCGCGTATGCTGACGGGCGGCGAGGATCCGCGCTATCTGGCCCGCCGCATCACGCGCATGGCGGTCGAAGATATCGGGCTGGCAGATACCAATGCGCACCGGGTCTGCTTGGACGCCTGGGAGACCTATGAGCGGCTGGGCTCGCCCGAAGGTGAATTGGCGCTGGCACAAGCGGTGATCTACCTGGCCCTCGCGCCCAAATCCAACGCAGCCTATGTCGCCTATAAGGGGGCCATGAAAGCCGCGAAACAGACCGGGTCCGAGCCGCCGCCGAAACATATCCTGAACGCGCCGACCAGTTTGATGAAAGACCAAGGCTATGGGGCAGGCTACGCCTATGACCATGATGCCGAGGACGGGTTTTCGGGGCAGAATTATTTCCCGGACGGCATGAAGCGTGGGGTCTATTACCTACCCGTCGAACGCGGCCAGGAACGCGAGTTGAAGAAGCGCGTCGACTATTTCGCCAAGCTGCGCGCAAAGCGATAGCCCCCTGCGCCCCTGCCGCCTTGACACCAAATGCACAAAGGCACATGCAACGCCCCATGTTCATGACCACGCTTCACGTCGCGCTTGGCGGCGCTATCGGGGCCGCGCTGCGGTTTCTGCTGGGCCATGCGGTGTTCAAAGCCGCAGGCCCCGGTTTCCCTGTGGGCGTGCTCAGCGCGAATGTCCTGGGCAGTTTCGCGATGGGGGTCTTCGTGGTCTTCGCCGCCAAGACCGCGAACACGCATCTTGGCCCGTTTGTGATGACCGGCATTCTGGGTGGGTTCACGACCTTCTCGGCCTTCTCGCTCGAGGCTTACACGCTTTATGAGCGCGGCCAGATTGGCGCGGCGGGGCTTTATGTCGGGGCTTCGGTCATCGGGTCTATCGCGGCATTGATCGCGGGGATCATGATTGCGCGCGGGGTGTATGGATGAGCCGGGTGCAAACCATAGAGATCCGCGACGACGAGGCCGAACAGCGGCTCGACCGCTGGTTCCGCCGGCATTTCCCGCATGTCAGCCAAGGCCGGATCGAGAAGATGTGCCGCAAGGGAGAGATCCGCGTCGATGGCGGGCGGGTGAAGTCGAACACGCGCGTCGCCCCCGGCCAATCTGTGCGCGTCCCCCCATTGCCGTCTGCCGAGCAGGTCGAGGAGGAGAAAAAGACGCCCTTCGTCTCCAAAGCCGACGCAAAGATGATTCAGGATTGCGTGATCCACATGGATGACGAGGTGATTGTCATCAACAAACCTGCCGGGCTCGCCGTGCAAGGGGGCTCGAAGACCACGCGCCATGTCGATGGGATGCTGCCTGCGCTGCAATATGACAAGTATGAGCCGCCCCGCCTCGTCCACCGGCTGGACAAGGACACATCGGGCGTTCTGGTGCTGGCCCGCACGCAGGCGGCGGCCAGCCATCTGACCAAGGCGTTCCGGCATCAGGGCACGCGCAAGATATACTGGGCGCTCGTTGCGGGCGTGCCGTACCCCAAGATCGGCACGATCAAGTTCGGTCTCGTCAAGGCGCCCGGCCATGGCGCGAAAGGTGAGGGGGAGAAGATGCATTGCGTCCATCCCCGGGATGTCGACGCGACCTATGGCGCGAAACGCGCGCATACGGATTACGCGACGCTGTGCTTTCTGGGGCAGCGCGCAGCCTGGATGGCGTTGGTGCCCGTTACCGGGCGCACCCATCAATTGCGCGCCCACATGTCTGAGATGGGCCACCCGATTGTCGGTGACGGCAAATACGGCGGATCGGGGCAGGAAAACCTGGGCGATGGGTGGGGCGCGGAACTAGGCGACGCGGTCTCCAAGAAGATGCACCTGCATGCGCGCAGCCTGTCCATTCTGCACCCGAACGGGTCCGAGTTGTTTGTCGAGGCCAAACTGCCCCCACATATGCAGGCCAGCTGGGACTATTTCGGCTGGACGGAGCGGGACGTGCCGAAAGACCCGTTTGACGCGGACGAAGAATGGCAGAGCTGAAGCTGGTCGTCTTCGATGTCGACGGCACGCTGATCGACAGTCTGGCGCATATCAGGGGCGCGATGCGCCGTGCCTTTGACGCCTGTGGGCATATCCCGCCGGACGAGGCGGCGGTGCGGTCGATTGTCGGACTGTCTCTGCCTGAGGCGATGTATCAGCTCGCCCCGCAACTTTCCGATGCAGAACGGCGCGCCTTGGTCGAGGCCTATAAGGACAGCTTCAACCGTTCGGCCACGGCCGATGTCCACCGCGAGGCGCCCATGTTTGACGGCGCACGGGCGGCGATTGAGCGGCTCCACGCGCAGGAGGCGCTGCTGCTTGGCGTGGCCACCGGCAAATCACGGCGCGGCCTCGTGCGGATGATGGGCGTGCACGCGCTTGAGGGGCTGTTTGTCACCACGCAGGTTGCCGATGACCACCCGTCAAAGCCGCACCCGTCCATGCTGGAACAGTGCCTCTATGAGACCGGGGTCAAAGCGAAAAACGCGCTGATCGTGGGGGACACATCCTTTGACATGGAGATGGGCCGCCATGCCGGCTTCGGCACGATTGCGGTGCGCTGGGGCTACCACCCCGACGCGCTGTTGCACCCCCATGCGGATAGGATGATCGACAGCTTTGCGGAACTCGACACAGCGGTCGCGCGACTTTTTGAGGAACGACAATGAGCGAATGGGCAGCGAAACGGTTTTGGAAGGACGCCACAGTGGTCGAGGAGGCGGGCGGGCACACGGTTGCCTTGGACGGGCGGGTTGTCAGGACGCCCGCAAAAGCGCCGCTGATCCTGCCGACACGTGCCATGGCCGAAGAGGTCGCCCGCGAATGGGACGCGCAGGGCGATGTGATCGAGCCACTGAAAATGCCCTTCACCCGCTCTGCCAATGCGGCCATCGACAAGGTGACCGTACAGCATGCGGAAGTGGCCGAGATGCTGGCCTCATATGGCGATAGCGATTTGATCTGCTACCGCGCCAGCGACCCGCAGGGGCTGGTGGAACGCCAAAACGCGGGGTGGGACCCGCTGGTGGACTGGTCTGCAACCCATCTCAAAGCGCCGCTGCAGGTCTATGTCGGGGTGATGCATGCCTCGCAACCCGAAGCCAGCCTGGCGACCCTGTCGAAGCGGGTGCATGGGTTTGATCCGTTCCAGCTGACCGCGTTCCATGATCTGGTGTCTCTGTCTGGCTCGCTGGTCATGGGGTTTGCCGTGACTGAAGGCCGGGCAGGGGCTGCCGAGATGTGGGATATCAGCCGAATCGATGAGGTTTGGCAGATTGAGCAATGGGGCGCAGATGAAGAAGCCGAGGCAATGGCCGCCCAGAAGCGTCAGGCGTTCCTGCATGCAGAGGCCTTCTTTCGCCTGAGCGCACAAAATTTCGACTAACGGGCGTCCAGACTTCTGCTTTGTTGATCGCGTGGTGAAATCCATAGGTATATCTGCCTAAAATTTCATATTTCCTTGGCGTAAGCCTGTGGAAGATCCTTGACCTCTGCCGTCAGGTTTGGCCTTATCTCGGCCTATCTAGGGGAGATATCCTTTACGTATCGACAGCGGCCGTCATGGCTGCACAAAATTCGCCCGTCCTGCGGGCGGAGCATCAGGAAGAGGTAAAAATGAAAAAATCACTGTTTCTCGGAGCACTGACCGCTGCTGGCATGGTCGCCACTGCGTCTGCTGCCGCGACGCTTGACGATGTCAAAGAGCGCGGCAAGCTGAACTGTGGCGTGACCACCGGTCTGGTCGGCTTCGCGGCACCAGACGCCAATGGCAACTGGGAAGGCTTCGATGTCGGCGTTTGCCGCGCTGTTGCAGCCGCCGTGCTGGGCGACCCAACTGCCGTCGAGTTTGTGCCAACAACCGGCAAGACCCGCTTCACCGCTCTGGCCTCTGGCGAGATCGACATGCTGGCGCGGAACACCACCTGGACCTTCTCGCGCGACGTGGACCTGAAGTTCACCTTCGTCGGCGTCAACTACTATGACGGCCAAGGCTTCATGGTGCCAAAAGACCTGGGCGTGTCCTCAGCCACCGAGCTGGACGGCGCAACGGTCTGCATCCAAACCGGCACCACGACCGAGCTGAACCTGGCGGATTACTTCCGCTCGAACAACATCAGCTACGAGCCCGTGCCAATCGAGACCAACGCGGAAGCGCAGCAGCAGTATCTGGCAGGCGCATGTGACGTCTACACGACTGACGCATCTGGCCTCGCTGCAACCCGCGCGACCTTTGAGAACCCCGGCGACCACGTTCTGCTGCCAGAAATCGTGTCCAAAGAGCCGCTGGGCCCGTTGGTACGCCACGGCGATGAAGAGTGGGGCGACATCGTGCGCTGGACCCTGAACGCGCTGATCACGGCAGAAGAGCTGGGCGTGACCTCGGCCAATATCGCTGACATGTCCTCTGCTGCGGGCAACAACCCCGAGATCAACCGCCTGCTGGGTACCGAAGGTACGCTGGGCGAGATGCTGGGCGTGTCTGCTGATTGGGCGAAAAACGCGATTGCGGCTGGTGGCAACTACGGCGAGCTGTTCGAGAAGAACATCGGCGAAGCCACTCCAATCGGTCTGGCCCGTGGCCTGAACGCACAGTGGACCGATGGCGGCCTGATCTACTCGCCCCCATTCCGCTAAATTCAAGTTTGAGAGGGCGCGGCGCAGGCTGCGCCCTCTTCACTTAAGCCACTGCCTGCTCAGCTACCAATACGACCTGGTCAGATGACGCGTGCAACGACACGCTTATTTCTTATACGTCACGACCGGCCAAGCACGGGGAACGTCTTAGATGACGACACTCACCGACCCTCCTAGGGAGTCGTTCCGACTCTCCATGCTTTTCAACGATACGCGGTATCGTGCCCTGACCTTCCAGGCGATTGCCGCGATCCTGCTCGCGCTGGCAATCTGGTATCTCGGCAACAACCTGATGCAGAACCTGCGCACGGCAGGCCTGAACATCAGCTACGAATTCCTCGGCAACCCTGCGGGCTATGACATCAACCAGACGTTGATCCCCTATAACAGCCAGTCCTCCAACTTGCAGGCGGCTTGGGTGGGCATCTTGAACACGCTGCTGGTGGCTTTCCTGGCCTGCATCACCGCCACCGTTTTCGGCGTTCTGGCAGGCGTGCTGCGCCTGTCCAACAATTGGCTCGTAGCCAAGCTGATGGCGGTCTATGTCGAGATTTTCCGAAACATTCCGGTCCTGATCTGGATCATCATTATTTTCACCATCATGACGGCCTCGATGCCCGCGCCGCGCGCGTTCCGGGGCGAAAATCCTGACTCGAGCATGCTTCTGGATGCGGTCGCCTTCACGAACCGCGGCGTCTACGTGCCGGGGCCGCAGCTGACCAACCCCATCTTTTCCGCGACGGCGCTGAATTGGCTATTGGTGCTGGCGGTGCTGGTGGCCGCGTGGTTTGGCACAAAGGCTTTGGGCAAATGGGCGACCAAAACGCAGAACGCGACCGGTATTCGTCCGACGACCTGGTATATCAGCCTCGCGATCTGGGTTGTGCCCGTGGTCGCGCTGCTGTTCATGATGGGGCTGACCTGGGACTATCCTGAGCTCAAAGGCTTCAACTTCGCAGGCGGGATCAAGATCGGCGGGCCGCTGATTGCGCTGTGGTTCGCGCTGTCGATCTACACCGGCGCCTTCATCGCCGAGAACGTGCGGGCCGGCATTCAGGCGGTATCGAAAGGGCAGACCGAGGCCGCAGGCGCGCTCGGGCTGCGATCAAATCGGATCATGAGCCTTGTCGTGCTGCCGCAGGCGCTGCGGGTGATCATCCCGCCGCTGATCTCGCAATATCTCAACATCACCAAGAACTCGTCGCTGGCGATTGCGGTGGGCTATGCGGATATCACCGCGACGCTGGGCGGCATCACGCTGAACCAGACGGGCCGCGCGATTGAATGCGTGCTGCTGCTGATGCTGTTCTACCTTGTGATCTCGCTGTCGATCTCGGCGGTGATGAATGTCTACAACAACGCCATGAAACTGAAGGAGCGCTGAGATGTCTGATACACATGCACACTCCGTCGCTTTTGTGCGCGAAACGCAACTGCCGCCCATGCCGCCCCCAACGGCGGAGACCGGCATCGTCAAATGGATCCGGGAAAACCTGTTTGCAACATGGGGCAATGGCCTGCTGACCATCGCCGCGCTTTACGTGATTTATCTGCTTCTGACCGCCACTGTGCCGTGGATCGCAGGCGGCATCTGGAATGCCGAAAGCCTCGCGCAATGCCGCGAAATTCTGGAAGGCCGCTCGGCTGCCTGCTTCGCAGTGCTGACCGAGCGCTGGAACCAGTTGCTCTTTGGCTTCAAGTACCCGTCCGAGCTCTACTGGCGGCCGACTGTGGCGTTCCTGCTGCTCTTTGTGGCCGCCGCGCCGGTACTGTTCTTCGACCTGCCGCGCAAGCTCTTGATCTTCACAGGGCTTTACCCGTTTGTCGCCTATTGGCTGATCTGGGGGGGCACAATTTTGGTGCCGGTTATGGCTCTGGCAGGCTTTATCGTGGCCTATCTGATCTTCGACCGTTTCAACAAGAGCAGCTTCGCGTTGGGTTTCCTCGGAGGGATTGGCGGGGCAATTGCTGTTTGGGTCTTGGGCGGCTTGCTCATCCCAGAAGATAGCGGCGTGCTTGCGCTGGAATCTGTCCCATCCCGCGACTTGGGCGGCTTCATGCTGAACATGATGCTGGGCGTGGTCTGCGTGTCTTTGTCGTTGCCTTTGGGCATTGCGCTCGCCCTGGGCCGACAGTCTTCGTTGCCGCTGATCAAGTTCATCTGCGTGATCTTCATCGAGTTCATCCGGGGCGTGCCTCTGATCACGCTGCTTTTCGTGGCAAACGTGATGCTGTCCTATTTCTTCCCGCCGGGCTCAGGTGTTGATCTATTCCTGCGCGTGGTCATCATGATCACCATGTTCTCGGCGGCCTATATCGCAGAGGTGATCCGGGGTGGTCTCGCAGCTTTGCCGAAGGGGCAGTATGAGGGGGCGGATAGCCTTGGCCTCGATTACCCGCAGGCGATGCAGCTGATCATCCTGCCACAGGCGCTGAAGATTTCGATCCCCGGCATCGTCAACATCGCGGTGGGGCTCTTTAAGGACACCACGCTTGTCTCGGTCATCTCGATGTTTGACATTGTGGGCATGATCCGTGGGCCGATTCTGGCCTCCACCGATTGGAACGGCGTCTATTGGGAGCTGTTCATCGCAGCGTCCGTCCTGTTCTTCGTCGTCTGCTACGGCATTTCGCAATATTCGCAGTGGCTGGAACGCCGCCTTGCGACCGATCATAGATAAGGGAGTAGGGTCCATGGCCGACGCTCAAATGAAGGTATCCGACGAGGTCGCGATCGCCATTCAGAATATGAACAAGTGGTACGGCACATTTCACGTGCTCCGCGACATCGACCTGACGGTCTATCAAGGCGAGCGCATCGTGATCTGCGGGCCGTCAGGCTCGGGCAAGTCGACGCTGATCCGTTGCATCAACGCATTGGAAGAGCACCAGCAGGGCTCCATCACCGTCGATGGCACGTTGCTGTCCTCGGACCTCAAGAACATCGACAAGATCCGCTCGGAAGTTGGGATGTGCTTTCAGCACTTCAAC
>CAYLVP010000091.1:0-1960 GCA_964387155.1 uncultured Rhodobacterales bacterium
GTTCATCTCACCAAGGATATGCATCCGGCCCTCTTTGGCCTGCGCCAGAGCGGTTTTCATGATCTCAGGCGTGATGCCTGCAACCTTGATATCCATCTGCAACGAGGTGATCCCGTTCTCGGTCCCGGCCACTTTGAAGTCCATATCGCCAAGGTGATCTTCGTCGCCCAGAATGTCCGACAGCACCGCATAGGAGCCGTCATCTTCGAGGATCAGACCCATGGCCACACCGGCAACCGGCGCTTTCAGGGGCACACCCGCATCCATCATCGACAGCGACCCGCCACAAACCGACGCCATCGAGGAGGAGCCGTTCGACTCCGTGATCTCGGAAACCACGCGGATCGTGTAGGGGAAGTCAGTCGCTGCGGGCAGAACCGCCTGCAATGCCCGCCAAGCCAGCTTGCCGTGACCGATCTCACGACGGCCGGGAGGGCCAAAGCGACCAACCTCACCGACTGAGTAGGGCGGGAAGTTGTAGTGCAGCAGGAAGTTCGACTTATACATGCCCTGCAGGCTGTCGATCATCTGTTCGTCATCCCCGGTGCCCAAAGTGGTCACGACAAGACCTTGGGTCTCACCACGCGTAAACAACGCCGAGCCATGCGTCCGGGGCAGCATGCCCACCTCGGAGACAATGTCGCGAATCTCGTCAAGCGCGCGGCCATCGATGCGCTTCTTGTTCTTGACCACATCACCACGAAGCACGGTGGATTCCAGCTTCTTCAAGGCGGAGCCGAGGTTTTCGTCTGCAAGCTGCTCTTCCGACAGGCTCTCTTTGATCGCGTCTTTTGCGGCAGAAACGGCCGAGGTGCGCTCCTGCTTGTCGGTGATCGCATAAGCGTCACGCATCTTTTTCTCGCCCGCTTTGGCAACGGCCTTGTAAAGGTCGCTGTAATCTGGCGGCGTGAAGTCGAACGGCTCTTTCGCGCATTCTTCCGCAAAGTCGATGATCAGGTCGATGGCAGGCTGGATTTGCTCATGCGCAAATTCCACGGCACCCAGCATCTCTTCCTCGGTCAGCTCATAGGCTTCCGACTCGACCATCATCACGGCGTCTTTGGTGCCCGCAACAACCAGGTCCAGTCGCTGCTCAGGGTTCTGACGCAGGTTGTGCATGTCGTCGAGCTCGGGGTTCAGAATGTATTCGCCATCCTCAAAGCCCACGCGGCAAGCCGCAATCGGACCCATGAACGGCGCGCCCGAAATCGTCAGCGCGGCAGAGGCCGCAACCATGGCCACCATGTCGGGGTCGTTGACGAGGTCATGCGAAAGCACGGTGCAAATCACCAGAACTTCGTTTTTGAAGCCGGGCACGAAAAGCGGGCGGATCGGGCGGTCGATCAGACGCGATGTCAGCGTCTCTTTCTCGGTCGGGCGCGCCTCACGCTTGAAGAAGC
Source organism: uncultured Rhodobacterales bacterium (assembly GCA_964387155.1). Lineage (GTDB taxonomy): Bacteria > Pseudomonadota > Alphaproteobacteria > Rhodobacterales > Rhodobacteraceae > Litoreibacter. Next base: position 1,401 of record CAYLVP010000091.1, read on the forward strand.
CGCCGGGGATTTTACCGGCCGCATAGTATTTCTCGTTGTAATGAACGGTCAGCGGGAAGAAGTCCTGACCAGGCTTTTGCTCTTTGGCAAATGTGACGGCGGCCATCACGGAGGTCTCGCCATAGGTGGCAATCACGCAGCCGTCCGCTTGACGGGCCACTTTGCCGGATTCGAGTGTCAGAGTCTCTTCACCCCACTCGATGGATTTTTTGGTGACGTTAAACATGTGTCGTTTCCTATTAGGGAGCACTCCCGGCCCTCCGGGTCTCCCATTTCAATGGCGGCCCCATTGCCGCCGACCCCTGTTTCCTTTGTATGGCGCTGGGGTCCGGGCGCCACGTCTCAGATGGGCGGTCTATAGAGGGGTTTGGCCCCTTTGGAAAGTGGGGTTTGCCTGCTGCGCGGGATTGCTGCCGACCCGGTGCACCAATTTCGGTGCACCGGACAAAGCGCGGCAGGAATGCGTCACAAGCGAAATTACCAACAGATTTCTGTGCAATCCGGTGTTTGGCCCGAGGGGCGGGCGTATTGCGTCATAAATTTGCCTAAAAGTTGAGCAA
>CAYLVP010000091.1:2060-10410 GCA_964387155.1 uncultured Rhodobacterales bacterium
TGGCCGCAGCCGGCGGGGTGATCGCCGCCTCCTTCGTGTCTTACCTGCGCGAATTCCGGTTCGATCTGTCCTTCCTGCTGAACGGTGCGTTGGGTGGCCTCGTCGCCATTACGGCCGAGCCGCTCTTCCCATCTCCATTCTGGGCCTTCGCGGTCGGCATGGGCGGCGGCGTCCTTGTCTTCTGGGCGATCCAGCTTCTGGATTACTTCAAGATTGACGACGTTGTTGGCGCAATCCCGGTGCACCTGTTCTGCGGCATCTGGGGGACTATCGCAGCCGGGTTCACCAACCCTGATGCCTCCATCCTGGGCCAGCTGTCTTCGGTTCTCATTGTCATTACCTATGTCGGTGTCACCACCAGCCTGGTATGGATTGCGCTGAAGGAAACAATTGGCCTTCGGATCAGTTCGACCAACGAATCCCACGGCATCGACCAAAGCGACTTCGTGATGGAGACCTGAACGGTCTGACAAAAAAGGCCGGGGCAGGCACGTTCAGTTTGCCCCGGCCTCACCGGCAGAGGGTCATCTGCCAGACATATAAAAAGTAGAATGCAAGAGAGTAGCATTGCAGGCAGCGCTCTTGCCCCGGAGTAAAACGATGAAAGTAATTACGTGCGTCTTGGCAGGATCGCTCGCGCTGGTTGCAGCTGAAGCGAACGCCAATCAAAGAGTGAGCTTTGACGGGCAGGACTTCACGGTCTCGGAGCTATTGGAGCAATGCAAAAGCATTCAGAACGACCCCTCGGCGCAGCTGGCATGTTTCAACGCCTTGACCGACCTTATTGAACAGCAGGCGCTTGCGGCAGAAGACGATGGCGCGACACCTGCTGAGGCACTCGAACAACTGCGCTCGGTCGCGCAATACCAGGATGACAGCTCTGGCCTGTCCATCTCGGGGTCCGACTGCAAGGTCAAGGTTCTCTATTTCAACAACTACTTCCATATCAGCCGCCGGAATATCTCGAGCATTGATCTGTTCAGCGCAGAATTTGATGCCTCCAAACTGCAATATGATCAGACGGTGCAGCTCCAGGGTGGGCAAGCGCCGCTCGTGCAAGCCGTTCTGCAAGCCGGGGCGACGGCCGCAACGCGCGGCGGTGCAGCCCTTGAATCAGCCAGGGATAACTTCCCGTCCAAATCGCCACGCGCCTCGATTGCGGATTACGCCAACGAGGTCTCAACCTTGTTGCCTGCGACCGAAGGCCAGTCCTTCAATTTCGTGCTCGTGCACCCAAGCCGCAGCGCGGACAGCGCCAAGATTTGGGGGGCCTTCGAGGCCTTCGCCGAAGCCTGCCAATCATAGACCCGCACTAACGAGTGCCCGGCACAGTCATGCTGTGCCGGGTCAAGCTCAGTCGGGATAGGCCCGCTGGAAGGCGGGCAGTTTCGCGCAAGCCGCCTCCACCATTTTGATACGTGTGCAAGAGCCGTAATCCGCCCCCCAGCGCTGCGCGTTATAGAGCTGCGGGATCAGGCAGATATCGGCAAGCCCGGGGCTGTCGCCCGTTGTGAAGGGTTCTTGCTCAAATCCCTCCAACAAGGTTTCAAACGCGGCCAGCCGTGGGGTGATGTAATGGCGCATCCACTCGCTTCGGGCGGGCTCTTCCCCCCCGGTTGCATGGTGCACCACAGACAGGTTGCAGACCGGGTGCAGGTCCACCGCAATCGCGTAGGCAAGCGCCCGAACCCTCGCCCGCTGCACCGGGTCACTGGGTAAAAGCCCCAACTCCCGCGTCTCATCGAGATATTCCAACATTGCCAGAGACTGGGTGAACCGCTGCCCATCAATGTCCAACACCGGCACAAAGCCTTGCGGGTTGCGTGCCAGATGGTCAGGGCTTTTATGGGCCTGATCAAGCAGGTTCACGGTCTGGATGTCGTAGTCGATCCCGGCGAGGTTCAGCGCGATCCGTACCCGGTAGCTGGCTGAGGATTTGGGATAATCCCAAAGTACAACAGCACTCATCGTGCCGCCTCAAGGGCTTGGTGCAATACGGCCCGGTCGCCGATATGGTTGGCCAGTGTCAGGATAAGCCGCGCGTTGAACGCGTCGCTCTGGTCCTTGGTCAGACCTTCATGGGCGGCCAGAAGCTCTTGGTAGAACCCGTCGGGGTCCGCTATGTTTGGCTCAAGGATCAGGCTCATGCCACTCCCTTCCCTATGGCTGTTTCCACGGCTTTCGCCACGCGCGGCGCATCGAAAGCGGGCCAACGGGCGACGACATGCTGGTCGGGTCGGATCAGGTAGACGGCCTGCGTCGCGTCACCCAGATATCGCTGCCTCAGTTCAGCTGAGCAGTCGGGCACATGCACGACCTCCAGCGCGACCGGTCCGTCAGACAGGCCCGCCGGGGCCTCACCGCCAAGGGCGAGCAAGGTGAACCCGCCCCGCAAGTGATCAAGCAGAAACCCATTGCCAACCGGCGCATCCGGGCAGGCCGAACCGGGCCGCGTTCGCGCCGGACCGCCCAGCGCGTCGTCACCAAAAAGCGAAAACCCGTCATAGGTGCAGGGAACTGAAAGCCTGCCCGAATTGACCAGCGGTCGGGCGAAGGGCGCGCGGGCGGCCATATCAAGCACGGCGTTTCGAAAGACCTGACTGATCTGGGTCTTTGGGGTCATGAAATCTGTCGCGCGCGAGGAATTCAGGATGTTCTCATCAGCACCGAACTCGCGCTCCGCCGCGTAGCTGTCCAGAAGCGCCTCGTTGGCGGTGCCCTTGACGACAAGGTCCAGCTTCCAACCCAGATTATCGGCATCTTGCACGCCAGAGTTTGCCCCACGTGCGCCAAAAGGCGAGACCTGATGCGCGCTGTCACCGGCAAAAAGCACCGGGCCGTGGCGGAAGGTTTTCATGCGGCGGCATTGGAATGTGTAGATCGAGGTCCATTCCAGCTCGTAATCCGGCACCTCGCCACTTTGGGACGACAGCATGGCATCAACCCGGGAGCGGATGCGGTCGGGCTCCAGCTCTTGTGCGCGGTCGATCTCCCAGCCGAGCTGGAAGTCAATACGCCAGACATCATCGGGCTGTTTGTGCAAAAGCGCCGATTGGCCCGCCCCCTCAAAAGGAGGCTCGAACCAGAACCACCGCTCTGTCGGGAAATCGGCCTTCATCTTCACATCGGCAATCAGGAAATTGTCTTCGAACACCCGCCCGTCAAAGCTGAGCCCCATCATTTCTCGCGTGGGGGAGCGTGCGCCGTCGCAGGCGATCAACCAATCGGCCTCCAACGTGTAGGGCCCATCAGGCGTTTCAACTTCAATCGTTACGTAATCGGCATGCGGTGACACCTGTGTCACGCTGTTCCGGCCGCGCACCTCAATGGGTGCCCCCTTCGCCTGAGCGGATGTGATGGCCTCGTAGAAGAACTTTTCGAAATAGGGCTGCTGCAGGTTGATGAAGGCCGGGTTGCGATGCCCGGTTTCGGGCAGGAGATTGAATTCGAAAAGCTGCCCGTCGCCGTGAAAGACGCGCCCGACATTCCAAACCACCCCCTTATCGACCATCGGAACACCGGCCCCAAGCCGGGTGGCGATATCCAGGGTACGTTTGGCAAAGCAGATCGCCTTGGAGCCCAGACCCGCCCCCTCGTGATCATCGAGAACCAGCGCGGGCGTGCCGCGTTTGCCCAGATCAAGCGCGAGCGCAAGACCCACAGGCCCCCCGCCCACAATCACGACCGGGTGCCGCACGACATTGCCCGACTGCGCAGGGACCTTTTGGTAGGGGTAAAGCTTGAACTCCGTCTCGTAGCGTATTGCGACCATTCCCGTGACCTCCCGCGCCTTTGTCTCGTATCAGCCTTGCAGGGCCGCCCACATTTCCAAATCCCGCTTGTCGGTCCAAATGCGTGGATGCGCGATGCCACGCGCCTCATCATAGGCACGGCTGACATTAAACGGCAGGCAATGCTCGTAAATCGCGTAATCCTTGAATTTCGGATCGCAAGACGCGCGCACGGCATCCCATGCCTCTTTCAAATCCCCACCACGCGCAGCCACACGGGCCGCTGGCGCATATGTGCTGTCGACGAAGTCGCGCGTGCTTTCGATGGCGCGCTCTACCGCCTCTTTGCCCACCAGCGCACCACCACGCCCTGGCGCAATCGCGTCGACATCATAGGCTTTGATCGTGTCGAGCGTGCCACCCCAATCGCCGAAATAGCCGTCACCGCAATAGCAGGCGGAGTGGTCCTCGACGATGTCGCCGGTGAACATAACATTCTCGTCGGGGACATGGATCACCGCGTCACCGGCCGTATGCGCCCGCCCGACATGCTTGATATCGACCCGGCGTTTGCCGAGATAGACGGTCATGCTGTCGCTAAATGTCGTCGTTGGAAAGGTCAGGCCGGGGATACTTTCATGGCCCTCAAAGAGGCGCGGGAAGCGTTGAAACTCGCTGTCCCAATCCTCCTGCCCGCGCTCTTCCACCATGCCACGGGCCACATCGGACATAATGATCTGATCCGCGCCATAGGCCGACGCACCCAGCACCCTGACCGCGTGGTAATGGGTCAACACCAGATGGCTGATCGGCTTGTCCGTCACGCTGCGCACCTTCTCGATCACCTTTTCGGCCAGCCTTGGCGTGGCCTGTGCCTCGACGATCATGACGCTGTGATCACCGATGATAACGCCGGAATTTGGATCGCCTTCGGCGGTAAACGCCCAAAGGTCGCGACCGACCTCGTCAAAGGTGATCGTCTTCTCGGTCATGTCGCCCTGGGACGCGAAAGCTTTGGCCATTGTGGTGCCTTTCCTTTGTAAGCATGGGCCGCTTGAAGGTGCAGGAGCCTCCGGCGGGGGTATTTTGAAGCAATGAAGCCTTAGGGGAAGGCAACCGCCGGTTTGATCGTGCCTGTGCATGCGCCAAAACCGATCTGGTAATTGTCGCCCTTTGCAGCCCCCGTAAGCGTCAGCGTGTCGCCATCCTCAATGAAGCTGCGCGTCTCGCCGGTCTCAAGCGTGATCGGCTCCTTGCCACCCCAGGTGAGTTCCAGAAGGCTGCCGCGTTGCGATTTTTCAGGGCCCGAGATTGTGCCCGAGCCCAGCAAATCACCGGCGCTCATCGCGCAGCCAGAGCTTGCATGATGGGCCAGCTGCTGCGCGGCGGAGTAGTACATTTCTTTATAATTGGTCTCAGCAATGACGCTCGCAGGCTGACCATCGGGCGCCATCAAGACCTGCAGATCGATATCGTAGAGCATCGGCCCCGGTTCTTTGAGATACGGCAAAAGCTCTTTCTCGCGCGACGGCGTGGACGTGCGGAAGGGCTCGAGTGCCGCTTTGGTGACGATCCAAGGGCTGATCGACGTGGCAAAGGCCTTGGCCTGAAAGGGGCCCAGCGGCTGGTATTCCCAGGCCTGAATGTCGCGCGCGGACCAGTCATTGAGCAGCACATAGCCGAAGATCATCTCATCTGCCTGCCGGACGCTGAGCGGCTGGCCCATCTGCGAGGTACCACCGACGATGGCGCCCATCTCCAGCTCGATATCAAGCCGTTTGCACGGCCCGAAGGACGGCATCTCGGCGTCGGGTGCCTTGGTCTGCCCATTGGGCCGCATGATATCGGTGCCCGAAACCACCACCGTCGAGGCGCGCCCGTTATAGCCGATGGGGATATGCAGCCAGTTGGGCGGCAGCGCATTTTCAGGGCCGCGAAACATGGTTCCAACATTGGTCGCATGATGTTTGCCGGCATAGAAATCGGTGAACTCATTCACCGCGAATGGCAGATGCAGCTGTGCCTGTGCCATCGGCGTCAAAAGCGGGGCCAATTGTGCCTGTTCGTCTGCGGTCTCGGCCAGAAGCTGTGTCAGCCGGGCGCGCAGGGCAGACCAGGCCTCCGGGCCCAGCTCCATGACGTCGTTCCAATAAGGCACATCGAAAACCGCGTCCTCACCCAGAGACACCAGCCCGGCCTTTTCCACCGCTTGCATATCAAGGATCATATCCCCAATGGCCACGCCACACCGGGCCTCCTGCTCATCGGTCGAAAAGACGCCATAAGGCAGGTTGTTGAGGGGGAAGTGACTATCGGCGCTGTTGGCGCTTTCAACCCAAGAGGTCATCAGTGGCATGCGGTATCCTTCAGTGTGATCTATGCTGTCGGGCGCGCGCTATTTGCGACCCGGCGTGCCGTCGAATTTCTTCTCGATGTCCGACCAGCAGTCGATGTAGTCGTCCTGCAGCGGTGCCTCATCAGCGGCAAAGCGGGTAAGGTGCTGGGGGAACCGGGTCTCGAACATGAAGCTCATCGTGTTCTCGAGCTTTTCAGCCTGCAGCTCCGCGTTGGAGGCCCCTTCAAACGCGTTTTTATCCGGCCCATGCGGCAGCATCATATTGTGCAGGCTCATGCCGCCCGGGATAAAGCCTTTAGGTTTGGCGTCATAAATGCCGTGAATATTGCCCATCAGCTCTGACATAACGTTCTTGTGGTACCATGGGGGGCGGAACGTGTCTTCGGCCACCATCCAGCGGTCGCGGAACAGCACAAAATCGATATTCGCGGTCCCCTCGACGCCCGACGGCGCGGTGAGCACGGTAAAGATCGACGGGTCAGGGTGGTCAAACAGGATGGCCCCAACCGGGCAATAGGTGCGCAGGTCGTATTTGCAGGGCGCGTAATTGCCATGCCAGGCCACAACATCAAGCGGCGAGTGGCCGATCTTGGTCTCGTGAAACTGGCCAGCCCATTTGACGGTCACGGTGGATGGCGCGTCCCGATCCTCGAATGCGGCAACAGGTGTCTTGAAATCGCGTCTGTTGGCCATGCAATTGGCACCAATCGGTCCGCGCCCGGGCAGATCGAACTTCTGGCCATAATTCTCGCAGACGAAGCCGCGGGCGGGGCCTTCGAGCACCTCGACCCGGTAGACCAGCCCGCGTGGGAGGATCGCGACTTCCTGCGGTTCGATGTCAATCACGCCCAGCTCGGTGCAAAAGCGCAGACGGCCTTCTTGCGGCACGACCAACAGCTCGGAATCGGCGGAGTAGAAGTAGCTGTCCACCATGCTTTCGGTGACCAGGTAGATATGGCTGGCCATACCGACCTGCGTGTTCACATCCCCTGCGGTGGTCATTGTCCGCATACCGGTCAGCCACGTCAGCGCTTTATCTGCATGCGGCACCGGGTCCCAACGATATTGCCCCAGCGAGGTGACGTCAGGGTCTATATGCGGGGCGGATTTCCAGTAAGGCAAATCGATCTTTTTGAAGCGATGCGTATGCTTGACGGAAGGGCGGATGCGGTAGCACCAGGTTCGCTCATTCTGGTGGCTTGGCGCGGTAAAGGCGGTGCCCGAGAGCTGCTCGCCATAAAGCCCGTAATTCACCTTTTGGGGGGAATTCATCCCCTGCGGCAGGGCACCTGGCAGCGCCTCGGTCTCAAAGTCATTTCCGAAGCCGGGCATATAGCCCTCGGCCGTGCCAACAGGCGTGCCGGCTGAGGTCAGCGTAGAAAACTTGGCATGCGTGTTCATAATGGTTTCCTTTGCAACTAACTTGGAGATATTCATTGCATTTGTAACTAACAAGCAGAAAAGTGCGGCCCCGTCATTAGGTCATACCCCCGTCAGACCCTGCATCAGCGTGTCAGCCCGGCAATCTGGACAAGGCATTTCTGCAAGGTGGCACGCTCTGTTTCGGAAAACCGCGCCATCAGCTCAGCATCGAAGCGCGCGGCCTCGCTGTAAAGATCGTTGAAGACGGCGGCCCCTTTGGCGGTCAGGCTGAGCGTCTCCCGTCGCCGGTCTGTCTGCTGCTCGGCCCGCGAGAGAAACCGCTTGCTGGCAAGAGCCGATACCGCGCGGCTGACCTTCGTTTTGTGAATGCGGGCGCGGGTGCAGACCTCTTTCGCGGTCATCGGACCGTAGCGGCCCAGATGAAACAGCACGCGCCACTCTGTTCGCAACATCCCGTAGCGGTCTTTGTAATATGTCTCGAAACCGAAGCTCGAAGCCTCCGCTGCCTGGTTCAGCAGATAGGGTGTGAAGTCTTGCAGGTCGAAATCGGTCATCCATCTGCGCCAGATCAAGTGGTTACATATGAGACTACTAGCATGGATTCGCCTGACCCCCAAGCTCTGCCTGTAGCAGTGCTGGCCGCATGGCCTACCCCGCAAAAGAACCGCTCACTCAGGCTTTCTGCGCAGCCGGATGAACCTGGCAACCAAGAAAAGCAGCACAACCAGCAAACCGATCAAACCTGCTGTAACGACCCTCTGGCCCAGCTGGCTTGCCACGCTGGCATCCGACACCAATCCGGCGCGCTTGAACCAGTCCCAATAGGTGGCGGCAATCGAGGCGATACTCAGGACACCCAGCGATGTCAGAAAGAAAATCA
>CAYLVP010000092.1:0-10236 GCA_964387155.1 uncultured Rhodobacterales bacterium
TACGACCAATTGATTAACAGTCAACTGCTCTACCGCTGAGCTACGCCGGAACGGTCCGCGCGATATAGCAAGCGTGTTTTGCCACGGCAAGTGGGTTTGACATGAAAAATCTACTTCAGCTCAAAAACTGACGCCTCGTTGATTTGGCCCGAGCAGCTGGCGCGGCCTTTCGCTGCGAGATCAATGAGATGGGCCAACACATTGCGCGCGGCGGCAGGCAGCAGCGCGGGGTCGAGATCGGTATATATCTGCGCGGCCACAGCCTTGGCAGCGGCCGGGCCGCGCTGTAGCGCGGCGATGATCTGCGCTTCACGCGCCTGCCGGTGTGCCAGCAGGCCGGCAACCCGGCCCTGCGGGTCCTCGATCGCGGCGCCGTGGCCTGGATGGTAGCGCTCATGCCCCGCGCGGCCGCGCAGCATCTCCAGCGAGGTCATGAACTGGCCCAGATCCCCGTCAGGCGGCGAGACCAGCGAACTTGCCCAGCCCATTACCATATCACCCGTAAACACATGGCCTGAAAACTGGCCTTTCCAATCCAGCTCGAAGCACAGGTGGTTGCCCATATGCCCAGGTGTGTGCAGCGCGCGTAGCGCCCAGTCGCTGCCCTCGACAACGGATAAATGGGCGAGGGCGAGATCCGGCATAAAGGTTTCATCCACACCTTCACCGCCGCCGAGATCCGGTAATGTTGCCATGATGGGCGCGCGGCCTGCCCGGCTGGACCCGAAGCCATGCACTTTCGTGTCTGTCAGCTGCGCCAGCACCATAGCCAGCGGCGAGTGGTCGATATGGCTATGGGTGACAAAGATGTGGCTGATACGCTGGTGCCCTTCAAGCGCGTCGATAATCGCCTTGATATGGGTCTCATCCGGCGGGCCGGGGTCAATCACGGCAATATCGCGTGTGCCAACCAGATAGGTGTTTGTGCCGCGAAAGGTCATCGCTGAGGGGTTGGGCGCCACAATGCGTCGCAATCCCGGAGCAATCGCCTCGGGCGTGCCGTGGGCGGGGTCAAAGGCAGCTTGATCGTCCATGGGTCTTTCCCTTGCCCGCAGGGGGGCTTAACTTGGACCGAATATGGCCCGTCTTTCACTCAAAAATTATCTGCCACGCAGCTTGTATGGGCGGGCTGCCCTGATCCTGCTGGTGCCTATCATCACCATCCAGCTTGTCGTGTCTTTCGCGTTCATTCAACGCCTTTACGAAGATGTAACCGTGCAGATGACCCAAAATTTGGTGCCGCAGCTCGCTTTGTTGCTTGACGTTGCGGCATCTGAGCCCGGGAATTTGCAGGACCGCGCCCGCGCTTTGGGGCTGGAAGTGGCGCTTCCGGGCGAGGCGACCGAGGACCGCCGCCGCTTCTTTGACCTGTCTGCGCGCAAGGTCAGCCAGACGCTTTCGGCCTCTTTCGAGGGGCTCACCGGCATTGATTTCGTGCGTGACCGCAAGCAGGTCAATCTGGCCTTCGAAACCGCGCAAGGGCCTATGGAGGTCACGTTGAACCGCAGCCGGGTCTCTGCCCGCAACCCGCATCAACTGCTGGTGCTGATGGTGACGACCGGCATCCTGATGACGCTGATTGCCTATCTTTTCCTGCGCAACCAGCTGCGGCCGATCAAGCGGCTGGCCCGCGCGGCGGAGGCTTTCGGTAAGGGGCAGGTGGTCAATTATCAGCCGACGGGCGCGACCGAGGTGCGCTCCGCCGGAGGGGCTTTTCTGAATATGCGGTCCCGGATCGAGCGGCAGACCCAGCAACGGACCATGATGCTGTCGGGCGTAAGTCATGATCTGCGCACGCCGCTGACCCGGCTGAAACTGGGGCTGTCCATGCAGCCCCAGGGCCCGGATACGCAGGCGCTGATCGACGATGTGTCAGAGATGGAGAAGCTGATCACGGCCTTCCTTGACTTTGCCCGCGCCGATGCGACCGAAGAGCTTGAAAGCGCCAACCCCGCAAGCCTCGTGCGCGACCTGGTACAGAAGGCTCAAAGGGCGGGTCAGCCCGTCACGCTTGGTGGCATGCCACATCAAGAGATCGAGATGAAGCTGCGCCCGCTCGCCGTCACCCGCGCGCTTGAAAACCTGACCGGAAACGCGATCCGCTATGGGCAGAATGCCCGGCTGTCGCTGGACGTGCTGGAAAATTCGGTTCGGTTCAGCGTGGAAGATGACGGCCCCGGCATCCCCGAGGCGCAGCGGGAGGAGGCGTTGAAACCCTTTGCCCGCCTTGACGCGGCGCGCAACCAGAACGAGGGCTCCGGCGTGGGCCTCGGTCTTGCCATTGCCGCCGATATTGCCCGCAGCCACGGCGGCTCCCTCCGGCTTGGCGACAGTGCGACGCTCGGCGGGCTCAGCGTCGACCTGGTCCTGCCGCGTTAGCTTGCCATTGTGAACACAAGGCCCAGCACAAGACCGATGAAAGAAAGCGGGTATTTCTCGATATCGGTTTTTCTGGCCAACCATGCGCCCAGCCGCGTGACCTGAAACACGAAGCGCAGGATCGATCCGACAAAGATGATGATGAGTTGCAACATGCTGATCACAAGCGAAGAAACGCTATTCGCAATCATTCCGATAATGAGGGAAAACAGCAGGATATTCTCCAGCTCAGAGTAATCGACCTCGCCGGTTTTGGACGTGTAATATGCCGATGCCAGCACCAGGAAAAACACGAATAGGGGTAGAAGCAGCGGCAATGCAGATAACACAATGTCGGCCACGAAAGACGCCAGTGACACGGGCAGGACCGGCCTGCGGTCAATGAAGAACCATTTTGTTACCCTGAGGCTCCACCAATCAAACGGCAACGCCACAAGCGCCGTGGGGATGACGGATAAGACATTGATCCAGAAACGCTCTCCCAAATCCCCGGTGCCGGGATAGGCTGAGAGCTGGCCAATAACGATGGTCAGAAACGAAACGCTCAACGACAGGACAAAAACGCGCCGCCAGCGCAACGTGCCCTCAACAACGAACGGGCCGACAAGCCCCGAGATGGTGTTCAACTCAAATTCCGGGAACGTGGCGCCGCGACGACCAAAGATGAATTTGCCCAATGACAGACGGGTCTCGGCCTTCAGGATCTGCTCGATCACAGCGAAGAGCGCAACAAAACCGCCAAGTTCAACAATGACAGACTGGGCCAATTCCATTGAAAACCTGACGCCCTCGTGGTTAGGAAATGGTAGGCCCGGCAGGACTTGAACCCGCAACCAAAGCGTTATGAGCGCTCTGCTCTAACCAATTGAGCTACAGGCCCCCAATGGTCCTATCGTGAGGTATCAGAACCGTGGCCCGGGTCAAGTCGGACGGCGGGGCGTCGGCGCAATTAACGCGCCCCATGCGGACTGCCAGCGCTCAGCGCGCATCAAATCTGGAAGTCCATGAAAATGACGGCCAAGGGCACGGGCGCGACCGCAAGAAGAACGGTCAGGAATGTCAGAAACGGCGTGAACAGCCCCGTGAGGCCAGCCATCATCATCAGCCCACCACCCCCGCCAATTAGAGAATTGCCAGGCGTGTTCACGGCGAGGGCCAAGGCAATATAGCGGTAGCGCACAGCCAGGCTGAGCACGCGTTTTGACTGGCCGTCCAGCAGCATCGCGACCCGCTCGTCACTTGACAGCGGGGCGGCCCGCCCGACGAGATCGGCGGCGCGGTGCAGGCGCAACAGATGCAGAAGCGCTTGCAACCCCTCGATGGGCATGAAGCGGCCGATCATGAACGCCAGCATCATCGCAGCGACAGTGCAGACATAGATCAGCGGCGCGATCCCCGGCCCGAAACCCGCGAGCAACGCAAGCCCGACCTCCGCGCCGGGCACGAAGGGGATGGCCAGCAATACGACGAAGGCGACCGCACCGATCATGATGACCTGGTGCATGTGCTGTTCGTTATCGGGGCGCATCTGCATATCGAGCGCGTCGCGAATGACATGCACCGCCCAAGTCGCGGCCGCAATCAAACACAGCACGAGCGCAACCCGCAACAATAACGCAGGCAGTGTGAGGGTCCTGGATGTCAACGTTCCACCCTAGCCAGACGCGGCCACGGCTTCTACGGCGTCGCCCGTGGCCTGCATGCGGATTTGGTTGGTCCAATACCATCGACGGGTCGTCCAGCTGATGTCAAGCGTCAGCTCTCCGTCCTCCAGGGTGCCGTACCAAACGACGGTGTGCGGCGCCTCAGGACACAAGGCCGTGGCCGTGAAATGGACCACTCCGTCCGCCTCATGCGTCTGGTAGTCGGACCAACCGAAGGGGCAATAGGCCTCGCAATCTGACGACTGAAATCCTCCGTCGCGAAAGGCGATGGTGCCGTCCAAAGTGGCGCCGGTCTCCAGATCCACGCCATTGATCGCAAAGCTTTGGCCATCAAGCGCGCCCGTCGCAGACCAGTCCATCTGCGGCACGTTCAAATCGGGGATGTCCTCAGACATGACCGACAGCGTTGCCGCGCCCGTCCCGATTGTTGCGGCTGTGATCGCGGCGATTTGCAGAAGCTGGGGCAAAAAAACCACCACTCGTAAGGGTAAAGTCTGACTGCGATCCACTATGGATGAAAAAGCGATCCGAACAAGCTCTTTCGCGAGGGTGTCGGTGCGCGTCTTATTGATTTGGGGGTGCTGCTGTGATGCGGTTCCGGTCATAGGATCCCGTCGCAAACCGATGGTCGGGCAGGGGATCCATTGCAAGCGGGGCTGGGTTGCTCTATCGGGTCAGGCGACAGAATTCGGGGGCGCTATGGCCGAGAAGAAAAACGGGCTGACCTATGCGGATGCGGGTGTGGATATCGATGCAGGCAACGCGCTGGTGAATCGCATTAAACCTGCCGCAGCGGCCACAAAACGGCCCGGCGTCATGGACGGGCTTGGCGGGTTTGGCGCGCTGTTTGACCTCAAGGCCGCAGGGTATTCCGACCCGATACTGGTGGGGGCGACCGACGGGGTCGGCACCAAGCTGCGGATCGCAATCGACACGGGCAATTTCGACACAATCGGCATCGATCTGGTCGCCATGTGCGTCAATGATCTGGTCTGCCAGGGCGCGGAGCCCCTGTTTTTTCTGGATTATTTCGCAACCGGCAAGCTCGAGCTTGAGGCCGCGACCGCGATCATTGAAGGCATCGCAAAAGGCTGCACGTTGTCAGGCTGCGCTTTGATCGGCGGCGAGACGGCGGAGATGCCGGGCATGTATCACGAGGGTGATTTTGACCTTGCGGGCTTTGCGGTTGGCGCGATGGAACGGGGGGCGAGCTTGCCTGCCGGTGTGAAGCCGGGCGATGTTCTGCTGGGGCTTGCCTCGGACGGGGTGCATTCAAACGGCTATTCGCTGGTGCGTCGCGTGGTGGAACGCTCCGGCCTTGGCTGGGACGCGCCTGCGCCCTTCGCCAAAGGCACGCTCGGCGCGGCCCTGCTGACCCCCACACGGCTCTATGTCAAACAGGTGCTTGGGGCCATAAGGGCGGGGGGCGTCCATGCACTTGCCCATATCACGGGCGGCGGCCTGACAGAGAACCTGCCGCGCATTCTGCCCGATGGCCTGGGCGCAGAGATTGATCTTGACGCGTGGAACCTTCCTGCTGTTTTCGGTTGGCTGGCAGCCGAAGGCGGCATTTCACAGGCAGAGATGCTCAAAACATTTAACGCCGGGATTGGCATGGTGGTGGTTGTGGACGCGCAGGCGGCCAAGGCGATCTCCCGCATATTGATCGAGGCGGGCGAGACTGTTGCAACCCTTGGCACCGTGACCGAGACGCCGGGCATCCACTACGCGGGTCAGCTGTCTTGACCAAAAACGTCGCCATCTTCATCTCCGGCGGCGGCTCCAACATGGTCAAGCTGGTCGAAAGCATGGCGGGCGATCACCCCGCGCGGCCCTGCCTTGTATTTTCCAACGATCTCGACGCAGGCGGGCTTGCCAGGGCGCAGGCCATGGGCGTGCCGGTCGCCGCAACCTCGCACCGTCCCTATGGCGAAGACCGCGCGGCATTTGAGGCGCAGATCAACACCCATCTTGAGGCCGCCGGGACCGACATCATCTGCCTAGCCGGTTTTATGCGCATCCTGACGCCGGGATTTATGCAGAAATGGGCCGGGCGGATGCTGAATATCCACCCTTCGCTCCTGCCCAAATACAAGGGGCTCAACACGCATCAACGTGCGCTCGATGCGGGCGATGCCGAGGCCGGGTGCACCGTGCATGAAGCCACAGCCGAGCTTGACGGCGGACCGATCCTTGCCCAGGCCCGGGTGCCGATCGTGCGCGGGGACACAGCCCAAAGCCTCGCTGCCAAAGTGCTGGTCAAGGAACATGTCCTTTATCCGGCCACGCTGCGCCGCTTTGCTGCGGGAGACCGCGCCCGCCTCAATCTGGAAATATGACGCAACGTGAACGGCGCGCCCTTTTCATTTTTGCTGTAGTGGCGTATTTGTCCCGGCACCAGGGTGGATACGCAAAACAAGAAGAAAAGTAACCCGACACAGATGAAAACCATCACGACCACGCAAGATCTGGCCGCATATTGCGAATATGCAGCGAAATTCGCCTACGTCACCGTCGACACGGAATTCCTGCGAGAGCGGACCTATTACGCCAATCTCTGCCTGATCCAGTTGGCCGTCGCGGGCGAAAACCCCGAGGAAGACGCCGTGTTGGTGGACCCGATTGAGGGGTCCGATATGTCGCTTGAGCCGCTTTATGATCTGTTCCGAAACGAGGCTGTCGTAAAGGTCTTTCACGCCGCCCGTCAGGATCTGGAGATTTTCTACGTCGAAGGCGGCGTTATCCCGAAACCGCTCTTTGATACGCAAGTGGCGGCCATGGTGTGCAATTTTGGCGAGCAGGTGGGATATGAGACGCTGGTGCGCAAGATCGCCAAAGCATCGGTAGACAAATCCTCGCGTTTCACCGACTGGTCCCGCAGGCCTCTGTCGGACAATCAAAAAACCTATGCGCTCGCCGATGTGACGCATCTGCGCGATATTTACGAATACCTCGCCAAGCGGTTGTCCTCTACCAAACGGCTGCCCTGGGTCGAGGAAGAGATGGCGATCCTGCGCGCGCCCGAGACCTATGTGATCGAGCCCGCACAAGCCTGGAAGCGGGTCAAGGTGCGTACAAATGCGCCAAAATTTCTGGCCATCGTGCGGGAGCTGGCACAGTTTCGCGAGGCCTATGCCCAGACCAAGAATGTGCCGCGAAGCCGGGTGTTCAAGGATGACGCGCTGCTGGAGCTGGCCTCGACCAAGCCCAAATCGATGAATGATCTTGGCAAGTCCCGGCTTCTTCTGCGCGAGGCCCGGAAGGGTGAGATTGCCGACGGCATTCTGGCCGCGATTGATGCCGGGGTGACCTGCCCGGCTGACGAGATGCCAAAAGCCCCGCCGATGCGCGACAAAAGCGCGATCAACGCGGCTCTGGCGGATTTGCTGCGGGTGCTGCTGAAGGCCAAGGCGGAACAGGCGGGCGTCGCGCAGAAACTGATTGCGACGGCGTCTGATCTTGACGATATCGCCATGGGCGACCGGGACGGGTTGGCGCTGTCGGGTTGGCGTGGAGAGGTGTTTGGCGAGGACGCGTTGCGGCTCTGCTCGGGCGAGGTCGCGCTGACCGCAGATGGCGCCACGGTCAAGATCATAGCGCTGTAGCGTCTAGCGGCTGACCACGCGTTCATTGCTGCGACCGCGCACCACGATGGTGCGCACGCCGTCCAATTGCCGATTGCTCAGCGCCGCGGCCGCGATGATTTCGCGCGATTGCTGTGTTGATTGCGCACGCGGCTCAACGGGTGGCAGGACGCGGAATTCGTAGATCACCACGGATGGGTCATTGGTTTCGATCCGCACCAGATCGGCATCCCAGAAGGCCTGCGTCGGTGGCAGGCCGACAGCGCGGATGATTGCGCCATTGGGGGTCGGGTCCACGGCCAGCTCGCTGATCTCGGCCACCAATTGACGCCCGTCTGCGGTGACGAGCGTTTCATCCACCTCAATCGTCTGCGACCTGTCCCGGCCGAACCAGTTGAACGGATTGAGCCGGCTGTCAGCCACCCGCGCGCAGGCGCTCAGCGTGAGGCTCAGGGCCAGGGCGGTCAGAAGGGCTTTTCTCATATCACTCACCTGTCGCGGAGCCCTCGCAGGCTCGGTCGGGCGGCGTTGACGCCGCGCGTTAGGGAAATGCGTAGCGCATGCGCCGGAGCTTGAAAAGGCAAAGCTGGTGGACGCGCCGCACAGCCGCGCTATACCTGCCCTCAATAACAGGGAGTAAGGCAGAGCAATGGCGCAGGAGAAGTTCGAAGAGATTGTCGAAACCTTTGAGTTTCTTGATGATTGGGAAGACCGCTACCGCGAGGTGATCGACATGGGCAAGGCCATGCCGCCCCTGGACGATGCGCTGAAAGTGCCCGCCACCAAGGTGGATGGCTGCGCCAGCCAGGTCTGGCTGCATCCCAAGATTGAGGGCGGTATATTCAGCTTCGAAGGCGAAAGCGACGCGATGATCGTGCGGGGGCTGATCGCGGTATTGCATGCGCTTTATGCAGGGCTGCCGGTGAGCGATGTCGCCAAAGTTGACGCACGCGCCGAGCTGGGCCGGCTGGGCCTCAACGATCACCTGTCGGCCCAGCGATCCAACGGGTTGCGCGCAATGGTGGAGCGTATCCAGACCACCGCCGCCGCCGCCTCTTGAGGCCGGTCCTTCGGGCAAAATCATCGAAAGCTGTGACGCGCGGGGTGGCTGCGGGGTGGCTCAGGTCAGCGCGGTCAAGGCGCCTTCCAGATCGCCATATCCCGTGAAGCGGTATTCATAGGTCAGGCCAAGAGTCTCAGCGCAGGCGCGCGCCTTTTCTTCAAGCACCGGATCGTGGGTCTGCGCCTGATACACGAGCCTGTCGTAATTGCCGAAATACATCTCACGTAGCAACGCCGCCTGTTTTGGGTCGCGGTCAAGCCCGAGCGGTTTGGTGACGAAGGCGTCAAACTGGCGCACCAGAAAATCGGTCAGGTAAAAGGCCGTCATCTCGTCGCGCGCGGCGAAACGGTCATTGCCTTCAAAGAAAGAATAGCAATGCGGCCCCGCAACCATGTCCACGCCCAACTCAGCGCAAGCGCTTTGCAGCTGCCCCCCGGTGCCGCAATCGGCATAGACGACAAAGATCGATTGGTAGCTGTCGCGGTGCTTTACGACAGCCTCCCGGATGGCAGGCACGATTTTTGAGGGGTCATTGTGATATATGGCAGGCAGGCAGGCGAGGTCGAGATGATCGAGCCCGTTGGCTGCTTTGATCGCGATGATTTCACGGGCAAGCGCCCCGCAGGCCAAAAGCAGCACGCGACCATCCCCTTGCGCATCAAGGCCGGTTCTTGTGAGCGTCTGGTCGTCCATGCAGCCCCTCCGTCAGTGCGAAGCCTGTCGCGAAATGGAAGCGATATCAATGGGCCCTAGCTGTCCTCGTCCTTGCTCAGCCGCTTTTGCAAGGCCCGGATCGCGAGGGCCGCGATCATCGCCAATGGCAACACCAGCTGCAGCAGCTGCCCGCCTTGGCTTCCCCCGTTTAGCTGCGCGAAGACGAAGACCGTAATCGCCGCCGCGACGGCGACATAGCACAGGATCAGGGCAAGGCGGGTGAATGGCATAGTGGCAGGTCCTTTGGATCGGGATGATCCCCCATGACATGTTTGGACGGGGCAGGCGCTTGTCAATATGCAGGCTCATCGGCCGAGGGTGGGGCAGCCCCCGTGCCAAGCAGCACATACACGCTCCATCGCAAGACAAGATGTGCAACCACCTGTGCCGCGGCTGGGGCGGGCAGGGCGATCACTGAGGCAGGTCCGGCGCTATCCGGCGGCCAGTTGGTTATGCTTGCGCGCCATGAATTCCTTCGCCGTCTCCACCGCGACGGCGGCATCGCGGCAATAGGCATCTGCGCCGATGGCTTTGCCGAATTCCTCGTTCAGCGGCGCGCCGCCAACCAGCACGGTATAGTCGTCGCGGATGCCCTTCTCGACCATCGTGTCGATCACCACCTTCATATAGGGCATGGTCGTTGTCAGCAGGGCGGACATGCCCAAGATGTCAGGCTCTTCGGTCTCCAGCGCTTCCAGATAGGCCTCGACCGCGTTGTTAATGCCAAGATCCACAATCTCGAAGCCCGCGCCCTCCATCATCATGCCGACAAGGTTTTTGCCGATGTCGTGGATGTCACCCTTCACGGTGCCGATCACCATCTTGCCCACGC
>CAYLVP010000093.1:0-10228 GCA_964387155.1 uncultured Rhodobacterales bacterium
TACCCAGGGCGAAGAAAGCTTGTGCTTTCGATGTGTCAGCAGCAGCAGGTGCAGCGAAAGCCAGGGCGAGAGCGGTGGTTGCGATGATGGTTTTCATGGTCGTATCTCCAGTTTTTCTGTGGTGCCTTGCGGCGGTGTGTGATCGGCGTGTTGCCGTTTGATGAGATGAATATGCGCCCTGCCCCGGCCCGTATCAACGCACTAAAATCAGGAATTATACAAAATTAAGTGCGTAACTGCACATATGCCAACGCATCCCGGCCCATAAGCACACGCCCCCGTGAGAAACCGCTCACATCGCGTGAAATCGTATGAAACGGGGCCCAAACTCTCTCCATTTGATCGAAAATACTCAAACCACCCCCGCCACACGCGACTCGCGCCCCCATGATCACCGCCACCAGCCAAAGCCCCGCCCGCAGGGCTCAGAATAAATGCAAGCCGCGAGGCTTTCCGTTTGATTACCACCCCGCCCCGCCCCATATCCGAGATATGTTAAAGCTGACCCCGATCCTGCTGGCCGTGCTTTACGGGCTGGTGATGTATCATTTCTCCGCCTGGAACACGAAGCGGATGCTGACTGAGAAGTCGACGCCCTTACAGGATCCGACGCTGGCAAAGATGAACCGTGATATGGCGCGCGCGCTCGATATCGAAGGGATCAATGTCAATATCTACGAGATCGATCCGGTGAACGGGCTCGCAGCCCCGGACGGGCGCATTTTCATCACGCGCGGCTTTTACAACAAATATAAGGCAGGCGATGTCACGGCAGAGGAGCTTGCCTCCGTCATCGCCCATGAGCTCGGCCATGTGGCGCTCGGCCATTCGCGCAGGCGCTTGATTGATTTTTCCGGGCAGAATGCCATTCGCGTGGTTTTGGCCTCGATCCTGGGGCGCTTCATTCCTTTCGCGGGGGTCTGGCTTGCCAATATGCTGACCACGATGCTTGCCGCGCGCCTGTCGCGACAGGATGAATACGAGGCCGACGCCTATGCCTCCGCCCTGCTGACCAAGGCCGGTATCGGCACGCGCCCGCAAAAATCCCTCTTCATGAAGCTCGAGAAGCTCTCAGGTGGTATGGGGGGCGCAGCCCCGGCCTGGCTGATGAGCCATCCGAAAACCACAGAGCGCATCGCCGCCATCGAGGCGAATGAGGAAAAATGGGGCCTTGCCCCGCGCTAAGCCGCCCTACTCGGTCCGAGACAGCGCTTTGCCAAGACGCGGCAGCCGCGCGCGCTTAAGAAGCGCACGTTGCGCAATCGTCTCGCCCAACATGCGCTCCGCCGTGCGGTGCACCTCGTCCACGACCTGCGCCACCCGCTCCGGCTCTGCCAGCCAAAGCGCCATCAGAAACTCATCCGGTGATTGCCGCGCGACCCCTTCAAAGGCCAACACCTGTCGCGGGAAGTCCTTGGCATTGAGCGTCACGATCACATCGGCCGAACCTGCAATGGCCGCGGCAAGCACATGAATGTCGTTCTCATCCGGCAGATGCAGCCGCGCCAGATCAGCCGCACGCGGTTTGACCGAGGCTTTCGGAAACTGCGCCTGTAATACCGCGATCTCGCCACGCGCCTGTATCTCTGCCTCTTGGCCCAGCTTTACGCTCGCCCGCGCCCATTCCTCCAAAATACGCTGAGACCAGAGCGGCGCATAAAGCCCCGCCCCCGCCGCGCCCAAAAGGATTTCGCGCAGGACTGTCGGAAACAGCACGCAGGCGTCAAGGCAGGCCCGCATCACTCCAGCCGGAAGAACAGGGCTTTCAGATAGCCCGTCTCTGCCAAGGCTTCGTGCAGGGGATGATCCGGCCCCGCGCCGCCGGTATGGATCAACTGTGCGGCGCGTCCCGCCCGGGAAATGCCCCGCAGCGAGGCTTGCCGAAACTTCGCCAAATCCGCCGCGTGGGAGCATGAGCACAGCACCAGATAGCCCCCCGGCGCCACCAGACGCGCGGCCATCGAGGCCACGCGCGCATAGGCCGTCAACCCATTCTGCAAGGCCTTCTTCGAGGGCGCAAAAGCTGGCGGGTCCGCAATCACCAGATCAAAAGGCGCGTCCTCGCTCAACAACGCCTCCATCACCTTGAACGCGTCCCCCTTGCGGGTTTGAAACCTGTTGGCGACCCCCATGGAGGTCGCGCCCTGAACCGCAAGATCCAAAGCTGGCTGCGATCCATCAACCGCCAAAACGCTTGCAGCGCCACGCGCCAAGGCCGCTAGGCCAAAACCGCCGACATGGCTGAACAGGTCGAGCACTCGCGCCCCCTCCGCCAGCCCTGCAGCGAAAGCGTGATTTGGCCTTTGATCGTAGAACAGCCCCGTCTTCTGCCCGCCCGCGATATCAGCCATATAGGTTGCGCCATTCATCGGGACAGGCACAGGCCCCGTGATCTGCCCCTGTATCAGCAGGCTGTCACCGTCGAGACCCTCAAGCTCCCGGGTGCGGCCGCTGGCGTTTTTGTAAACCGTCTTCACACCGGTGACCGCGACCAGCGCCCGCACCAGCATGTCCAGCCGGGCCTCTGCCCAGACCGCATTGGGCTGAAGGACGCAGATCTCGTCAAACCGATCGATGACAATGCCCGGCAACCCATCGCCTTCCGCGTGGATCAACCGGTAGAAAGGCGCGTCGTAGATGAGGTCCCGCAGCGCCAAAGCACGGGCTATCTTGGCTTCAAACCAGGCCTGATCGATCTGGGCCAGCGGGTCGGCGTCCAGTATCCGCAGCATGATCTTCGAGCCGCCATTGACGGCGACCAGCCCGATATCCTGCCTGCCTGCATCCTGCAAAACAGCAAGCGCACCAGGGCTGATGGCCTTGGTGCGCCGGTCGGTGACGACATCGTCGGAGTAGACCCAAGGCTGGCCACGGCGGATCCGCGAGGCATCTGCCTTTGGCTTCAATCGCACAATGGGGCGGGACGGGGGGGCAGGCATAGCGGTCATGCCGCAACCCTTAGTCTGTCCGCCAACCAGAGGGAAGGGCATGCGGCCCCCTGCCCGCGAAAGGCATCATACAGCATGCCGGGTCCCTTCGCAGCAGCGCTGTCTCGCGCTGGACTGCGGCGATCAGTGGGCCGCGTTGCCCTGACGGCGCGAGACTGAAAACAGCGCGTCAAAATACCCGCGCAATGCGGCAACGCCGTCGCGCAGCGCCTGGGCGCGCAAGTCACGGGCCTTGGCTTCATATTTTGCACGATCAGCAGGGTTGTAAGAATATTCCATCATTAAGCTCCTTTTTCGACCGAGCGGTCACCGGTCCATTTCGTTGAGCCATAGATAGGAATGCTGCGGCGCAGCGGTACCCCTAAATCCGCAAAACAGCTATGCGCTCCCTGCATAGCCCATTGTTAACCTTGATTTAATTCAGGATTTGATCGCCTTGATCCCGGCAGAGACGTCCCGCGCGCCTTGCAGCATCCAGGCCTGTTCCGACGCGGCCACAAAGGTGGTGAACCCGTATTGCGCCCAGTCTGCCGCCTTCGGCGCGTCGGGCACCCAGGTGATATAGGCAACGCCATGATGGCGCGCCGCCTCCCCGACCTGCGCCATAGCCGCGCGAAGCTCAGGCGAATTGACGTCGCTCTTGCCCATCGCCACGCTCAGATCAGCCGGACCGATAAAGACCCCGTCAATGCCATCGCAACCCGCAATTGCGTCAATCGCCTCCACGCCCTCGGGCTCTTCAATCTGGGCGATCACCATGGTCTCGTCGCGCGATTGTGCCAGGATGTCTGCCATGCTCCGCGTGGCAAACCCCGCCCAGCGGGTGGACCCCGCAAACCCGCGCCCGCCTTTGCCAAAACGCGCACCACGCGCAATGACCTCGGCTTTCTGGGCGCTGTCGACATGCGGCACGACCACCCCTACAGCGCCTGCATCAAGCACTTTCAACAGCTCATCGGGCGTTCCGGCAGGCACCCGCACCAGCAAGGGGAAATCAAGGGCGCGGCCAATGGCAAGGCAGGCATCCATCCGCATGCGATCAAAAGGCGCGTGTTCGGCGTCCAGCACGATGAAATCCAGCCCGGAGCCTGACAGGATTTCAATCAAATCCACCGACGGGGTCTTCAGGAAGGTCCCGACCAACCGCTCGCCGCCCACCATGCGGGCTTTCAAATCTGCAATGCTCATCACGCTCTCCCTCGCTTTTGATACAGCCTAGGCTGGCACTGCCCCGCGAGAAACCCCCAGCCTCATCATTGTTCTCAAAATATCCCCGCCGGAGGCACCCGCCGCTGGCAAGCCGCGCTACGAGGGCTAGACTAAGCCCATGGTTCTCGAATTCAGACCGCAGGGCATCTATTGCCCCGCTGGTGACTTTTACATCGACCCCTGGCGCCCCGTCGAACGGGCGTTGATCACCCATGGGCATGCAGATCACTCCCGCTGGGGGATGAAAAACTACCTTGCGACCGAGGCCGCAGCCCCCGTCATCCGGCACCGGTTGGGCGATGTTGCGCTCGACACTATTGCATTTGAAGACACACGCCAGATCGGTGGCGCGCAGGTGTCGTTTCACCCCGCAGGCCATGTGCCGGGATCAGCGCAAATCCGGGTGGAGGTCGGCGGCGAGGTCTGGGTGGCCTCAGGGGATTACAAAACCGTCAATGACGGGCTCAGCGAGCCCTTCACCCCGGTTCAATGCCATGCCTTCATCACGGAAAGCACATTCGGGCTGCCGGTGTTCAAATGGGATGCGCAGGCCGATGTCATTGCGGCAATCAACAGCTGGTGGCAGGCCAATCGCGATGCGGGCCGGTTCTCGATCATCGGGGCCTACGCGCTGGGCAAGGCGCAGCGGATACTGGCCAATATCGACAGCTCCATTGGCCCGGTCCTGATACATGGTGCGATTGAAAACACCAATGAGGTGCTGCGCGCCCAAGGTTTCGCACTGCCCGACACGATCCGCGTGAGCCAGCATATGAGCGTCAAGGACCACCCAGGCGCATTGGTCATCGCCACGCCCTCTGCCATGAACGGGCCATGGGCGCGCAAATTCGGGCAAGCCTCCACCGCCTTCGCCTCTGGCTGGATGGCCATGCGCGGGGTACGGCGCAGGCGGTCCGCCGATCGCGGCTTCATCATGTCCGACCATGCAGATTGGGAGGGGCTGAACGCCGCCATCAGGGAAACCGGGGCGGAGCGGGTCTTTGTCACCCATGGCTACACTGCGCAATTCTCCCGCTGGCTCTGCGAGCAAGGCTATGACGCGGCCGTGGTCGAGACCGAATTTGAGGGCGAAAGCCTCGACAGCCCGGAACCCTCAGACAGTCCCGACGCGGACACCGAGGTCACAGAATGAAGCGCTTCGCCCAGCTGTTCACCGCGCTCGACCAAACCACCCGAACCAATGCGAAAGTGGCAGCACTTGCAGAGTACTTCCGCGCGGCCCCCGACCACGACAAATTGTGGACCATTGCATTGCTGTCAGGGCGCAGGCCCAAGCGGGGCGTCACCACGACCTTGCTGCGCGAATGGGCTGCAGAGACGGCCAATATCCCGCTTTGGCTGTTTGAGGAATGCTACCCTATCGTGGGCGATCTGTCCGAGACCATCGCGCTGGTCCTGCCACCCGCCACAGGCCAGTCCGAGCGGAGCCTGACCGAATGGCTGCATGTCGTGCGCGACCTTGGCCAGCATGACGTGGCAGACAAGAAGCGCATCATCCTTGAGGCTTGGGACAGCCTGCCGCCCATTGAACGCTTTCTCTTCAACAAGTTGATCACGGGCGGCTTGCGCATAGGGGTGAGCCAAAAGCTGATGACCCGCGCCCTGGCCAAGGCCACCGAGATTGAAGAGGCAACGCTGGCCCACCGCCTGATGGGCGATTGGACGCCAGACAAAACGAGTTTCGAAGAGCTCATCCTCAGCGACAACCCGCAGGCCGATGCCTCCAAACCCTACCCGTTCTACCTCGCCTATCAGATGGAGGAGCCAGACGCGCTGGGCCCGCCACAGGACTGGCGGGCAGAGTGGAAATGGGACGGCATACGCGGCCAGCTCGTGCTGCGCGGTGGGGCCTATCACCTTTGGTCGCGCGGCGAGGAGCTGATCACCGACCGCTTCCCCGAATTTGCGGTGCTGCCTGACTTTGCACCCGAGGGCACCGTGCTGGATGGCGAAATACTGGCCTGGGATCATGAACAGGACGCGCCCCAAAGCTTCAACGCGCTGCAACCGCGCATCGGGCGCAAAACCGTGCCGAAAAAGCTGCTGAAAGAGGCCCCGGCAGTGCTTTATGCCTATGACCTGCTCGAACATCAGGGCCACGACATCCGGCAAGAGCCCTATGACACCCGCCGCGACCTTCTGGCAAAGCTGATCGCGGGCTTGCCCTCTGACGTGCCGATACGGCTTTCGGCAAACCAGCCGTTTGAAGATTGGGATACGCTTGCCACTTTGCGCGAGACCTCCCGCGACAGGCTGGCCGAAGGGCTGATGCTGAAACGGGGTGACAGCCCCTATCTGTCCGGTCGCAAGAAGGGTGATTGGTGGAAATGGAAGGTCGACCCGCTGATGATCGACGCGGTGATGATCTATGCGCAAGCGGGATCGGGACGGCGCGCCAACCTGTTTACTGATTTCACCTTCGCGGTCCGGGACGGCAACGCGCTTGTGCCCTTCACAAAGGCCTATTCCGGCCTGACCGACGCCGAATTTCGACAAATCACCGCCTGGGTGCGCAAGAACACCCTGCAAAAATTCGGCCCCGTCCGGCAGGTCACGCCCGAACATGTCTTCGAGATTGCGTTCGAGGGCATTCAGGCCTCCCCCCGCCATAAATCCGGTGTCGCCCTGCGGTTTCCGCGCATGTCCCGCTGGCGGCAAGACAAGCCTGTCCAGGAGGCCAATACGCTGGATGATCTGAAAGAGATGTTGCAGCTCTATGGCTGATCGGTCACTTCTGCGGCCATGACCTTTAAGCGTCTCACCATCACAGTTCTCGCCGTCGCCGCTCTGACGCTGGGCGCGCTTTTTGTCGCTGCCACCCAGCTGGACACCGAAGACCGCGCATCGCCCGCGCAAAACCCAGGGCATATCGCGACCGAGCTGCGCGTGGCGCATCGCGACGCGGCCGAGGCCACGATCCCGCTCTTTCTGTGGTACCCGGCCGATGATCCAACAGCCGCCCCCGCGCTGCAGGCGCAAAATGGTCTGTTCTACGGATTTCACGCTATCACCGACGCCCCACCGGCCCCGGGGCCGCATTCCGTCATAGTGCTGTCTCATGGCTCCGGCGGCAACGCACCGCAGCTGGGCTGGCTCGCCCGCGACCTGGCGATGCATGGCTTCATTGTGCTGGGGGTCAATCACCCCGGCACCACCTCGGGTGACAGCGATCCGCACCGTACCCCGCATATCTGGGACCGGACCAATGATCTGCGCGCGGCGCTGGATTGGCTGCTGGCAAACCCGCCCGCCGGGCTCACCCCGGATGAAGGCCGCATCGCGTCACTGGGATTTTCGCTTGGCGGCCATACGGCCCTTGCACTTGCGGGGGTACAGGTCTCGAAGGACGCATTTATGGCCTATTGCGCCAAGTTTGCCGCCGATCTTGACTGCGGCTGGATGAACGCGGCAGGGGTCGATTTCAGCGCGATTGACGCGCAGCGGTACGAGGCGGATCACAGCGACCCGCGTATCAAAGCCGTCGTAGCGGTCGACCCGGCCCTGCCACATGCGATGACAGCGGCAAGCCTATCAGCGGTCGATGACCCCATTCTTCTGATCTCCCTTGGGCTGTTGGCGGAGGTGCCACAAGCCATGAACGTGACGCCCATTCTTGAGACCCTGCCCAACGCAGTCGTGTATGAGACCCGCGACAGCTGGCATTTCAGCTTTCTTGCCGAATGCAGCACGCTGGGGCGCATCATCATCGGTCTGGTTGAGACTGAAAATATCTGCGACGATCCTGTCGCGCGCAGCCGGGCCGATGTCCACCGCGCCTTGCGACCTGTCATTGGCGATTTTCTGAACGAGGCCCTGTCAGAATGAGCGCTTTGCCCGTCTCTGCCCCGCCCCGAAGGGCCTCAAACCCTGCCGAAAAGGCCCCCGCTGGTGCCGTTGACACGCATATCCACGTGCTGGCCGGGCGGGATGAATTTCGGCTTTCGCCCTCGCGGGTCGAAGACCCCGCTGCCCTTGATATGGACGGGTTCCTGGCCACGTACCGCGCCCAATGCGCCACGCTGGGCATCCGCCGCACTGTGGTCGTGCATTCCATCCTCTACGGTGACGACAACAGCGTCACAATCGAAGCGGTCCGCAGGCTCGGCCCTGATGCGTGCGGCATCGGATTGCTGCGGGATGGCGCAGATGAAACAGCCCTTGACCGGCTGGCAGACGCGGGCATCAAAGGCCTCCGGCTCAATTACGTCCATGGCGGCGTGCTCAGTTGGGACGGCGCGCAGGCCTTGGCCCCGGCGCTCGTGGCGCGCGGCATGCATCTGCAGATGCTGGTCAACGCCCACAAACATATGGAGGAACTCGCCCCGCAGATCCGCGCCCTGCCCTGCCCGGTCGTGCTGGACCATATCGGCTGGCCCGATGTCGCCGCTGGCCTGGGCGAGCCGGGATTTGAGGCGATGCGCGCGCTCGTGGCCGACGGCGCGGCCTATGTGAAGCTTTCGGGGCTTTACCGCGTAAGCCCTGCGCCTTGGGCGGAAACCGCCCCTTTGGTCAACGCCCTTGCCCAAGCCAATCCAGAGCGCTGCCTCTGGGGCTCCGATTTCCCCTATATCATGCTCGCAGATGCCAGCATGCCCGATGCAGGCCAGCTTCTGGACGCGTTTCACGAGGTTGTGACCGATCCAACCATGCGCCAGACCATCATGGTTGACGCGCCCGTGGCGCTTTACGGGTTTGCGGACTGACGCCACGTTTCGCTTTCTTTGCAATCGCAGGCGGGCAAGGCTCAAGCACACCCCAGTTGCATCGGAGCCATGCCGCATGACCGCGATCCTCGACGAATTCACCGCCACCCTGCATGAGAAGGCCAAGGGCGCGATCAAGGGCACCGCCAAGCTTGTGATCGGGGATCATGGCACCGTCATGCTGACGGAAGAGGGCGCCAGCGCCGGCGACGCGCCTGCCGATGTCACGCTCACAGCCTCGGCAGAGACATTCCGCGCCATTTTGGGCGGCACCCAAAACCCGATCACGGCGGTGATGTCCGGCAAGCTGAAAGTGGATGGCAACCAGATGCGCGCCCTGAAGGTCAGCGAAATTCTGACCAGCTAGCGGGGCTCAGGCGCTCTTGAGACGCGCCGGGCGTTCGCCCGCTTTCCAGCGCTCCGCCGCCGCACCAAAGGCTGCGAAAAGGGGGCGCGACACCGGGTCCTGCGCGGCTTGGTATTCAGGGTGCCATTGCACCGAGAGGCAAAATCCCGGGGCGTCCTTGATATAGATGGCCTCCGGCGTGCCATCAGGCGCAGTACCGTCAATGACGACACGGTCGCCAGGCGTCTTGATCCCCTGGCCATGCAGCGTGTTGGTCATCACCTCCGTCGCGCCAAAGACGTCATGGAAAGGCCCGCCCTCACTCACCGTGACCACATGGCGCAGCGCGAATTTCTCCTCCATCGTGCCGTCAGGCGGCATACGGTGGTTCATCCGGCCCGGCAGGTCGCGAATTTCGGGGTAGAGCGAGCCCCCCATGGCCACATTGACCTCTTGGAAGCCGCGGCAGATGCCAAGAAAGGGCTGCCCCATATCGACGCAGGCGCGGATCAGGGGCAGCGCCACGCCGTCCCGCTCCCGATCAAACGCCCCATGCGCGTCCGTGGCAGGCTCGCCATATTCTTCGGGATGCACATTGGGTCGCCCGCCCGTGAACAGAAAGCCATCGCAGATCTCCATCAGCTCGGATGTGCTGACAAGCGCCGGATCCGTCGGGACAATCATCGCAATGGCGCCAGCTGCCTCGGCAATGGCTTCACAATTCATCCGCCCCGCCGCGAATGCGGGGTATTGGTCATTGATCAAATACGCATTGCCGATGATTCCGATAACCGGGCGCGCCATATGCAGCCGTCCTTTGCAAAATGCCTCCCCACTTCATACGGAAACACGCGCCCCAGGTCGAGCGCTTTGGCTGCACACCGCATGTGCAGCCCCCCGGACAGTCCACAAAGGCCTAGATCTCGGCGACAAGCGACGCGGCCTCAATACCCACCACGGCCGCGGCTGCATCATTGTCCGAGCTGTCCCCCGTCACCCCG
>CAYLVP010000094.1:0-1585 GCA_964387155.1 uncultured Rhodobacterales bacterium
TTGCCGATGTCGTGGATGTCACCCTTCACGGTGCCGATCACCATCTTGCCCACGCGCGGGGCGCCGGTCTCCGCCAGAAGCGGCTTGAGGATGGCCATGCCGCCCTTCATCGCATTCGCGGCCAAAAGCACTTCCGGGACAAACAGGATGCCGTCGCGGAAGTCATTGCCCACGATTGTCATGCCGCCTACGAGGGCCTCGGTAAGGATGCGGTAGGGCTCCCAACCACGTTCGAGGAGGATGTTGACGCCCTCCTCAATCTCTTCCTTGAGCCCGTCATAGAGGTCGTCAAACATTTGCGCGACGAGCTCTTCGTCATTCAGCTCGCTGAGGATGATATCGTCTTCTTGGTCGGACATGAGTGGGCGCCCTTCTTTTGAGTGTTTGTCAACTCTTGTCGGTAACCCCTACCGGTTGCAATTTGTTTTACGACACGCCGCGTAACGTGACCGACTTGTGATTGCGCACGTTCTATCTTTGTTCTAGTTTGGGCGGATGGAGACTGATCCGGCGATTGATGACCGAAGGCGGCGCGGCAGGGGGGCTGCAACCAACCACACAAACCGGTTCGAGCGGCTGGTCTCGGTCGGCATTGATGACGGATGGGGCCGTGATGAGGAATTGCCGCCGGTTCGCACAGAGGTCAGCCTCGAGACCCCGCGCAGCGTGATTGCGCGCAACAGCTCCCCAGATCTGAGTTTTGACCGCTCGATCAACCCGTATCGTGGCTGTGAGCATGGCTGTATCTACTGCTTTGCGCGGCCCAGCCACGCCTATCTGGGCTTGTCGCCGGGGCTCGACTTTGAGACGCGCTTGATCGCGCGGCCTGATGCCCCTGAGGTGCTGGCCCGCGAGCTTGCGGCGCGCAGCTATACCCCGCGCGTCATTGCGATCGGGACCAATACGGACCCTTACCAACCGATCGAGAAGGACTACCAGATCATGCGCCGCATTCTGGGCGTGCTGGCCGCGCACAGGCATCCGGTTGCGATTGTCACCAAGGGCACGCTGATCGAGCGCGATATCGATTTGCTGTCGCAATTTGCGCAGGATGGCTTGGTGCGCGTCGGCATGTCGGTCACCACGTTGCAGGCGGATATCGCCCGCAAATCCGAGCCGCGCGTGCCGTCCCCCGCGCGCAGGTTGAAGACGATTGAGCGGCTGTCGCGCGCAGGGGTAGACGTGCGGGTGATGGCCTCGCCCCTGATCCCTGGATTAACAGATCACGAGCTTGAGGCGATCCTGGCGGCAGCCCGGGATGCAGGCGCGGTTGCGGCCTCCGTCATCCCGCTGCGGCTGCCGCGCGAGGTGTCGCCCTTGTTTCAGGATTGGCTGGCCGAGCATTTCCCCGACCGCGCGGCCCGCGTCATGGCGCGTATCCGCGAGATGCATGGCGGCAAGGATTACGAGGCCAATTTCGGCACCCGCATGACCGGCACTGGGACATATGCGCAGCTGATCCAGCAGCGTTACCGCAAGGCGTGCAAAAGGCTGGGGCTTGACCGCAGCCTGCCGCCGCTGCGCTGTGATCTTTTTCGCGTCCCGCCGCGTAAAGGCGATCAGCTGTCCTTGTTCTAATGCGTTT
>CAYLVP010000094.1:1685-10156 GCA_964387155.1 uncultured Rhodobacterales bacterium
CGCTCTGGGCTGCTTTCGCAGGTCGGGGAGCGACCAGCCTACCGTCTGATACGCTTACCAGTGGCTCAAAGGCGCCTGCCGGTGCCGTCATAGCGGCGGCAATGGCGATCATGGTCTATCTGGCGATGCGTCAGGTCACGCCGCTTTCGGGCAAGGTCATTCTCGTTCAAGGTGTGATCGGCGTGATTGTTGGGATATGGGTCGGCGTTCTGCTTTACGCGGTGTCGTATCATGCGGGTCTCTTTCGACGCGAGAAGAGGTCTGGCTGATCTGTTACGCCCGCGCGCGCCTGCGTCCACCGGTCCGCTCGCGGCGTTTGGGGCCTGCGCCATCGGTGCCATCACTCTCGGATGAGAATCCGCCCAGCGCGGCGGTGATCTGGTCGAGGGTTGGTTTGCCGCCTTTAGGACGGGTTTCCAGCGCCTCCCTCATATGCCGCAGATGTTCAGGCGTCGTGCCACAGCAGCCGCCGATAATCCGCGCGCCCGCGTCTCGGGCCAGGACGGCGTAATCGGCCATCAACGCAGGCGTGCCGTCATAATGGATGTGGCCGTCATGATATTTCGGGATGCCGGCATTGCCCTTGGCGATGACATGTTTGGGCGTCTGCCCAAAGCCCAAAACGGTGCGCAGCAGGTCTGACGCCCCCACACCGCAATTCGCCCCGAAGGCCAGCGGCGGGTGTTTCAGCCGGTCCATCTGCGCCGCAAGGGCAGGGGCGGTGACCCCCATCATGGTGCGTCCGGCCGTGTCAAAGCTCATCGTGCCGCACCAGGGCATGCCGGTCATGGCAATCGCCTCGGCGGCGGCCTTCATTTCCTCGGGGGCAGAGATCGTCTCCACCCACAACACATCCGCACCACCAGCCTTCAACCCTTCGGCCTGTTCGTGAAACATCTCGACCGCATCGGCATGAGACAGGGTGCCCACGGGCTCCATAATGTCACCAGTTGGGCCCATCGAGCCCGCAACCACGATTGTGCGGCCTGCGGCATCCGCCACGTCCCGGCCAATTTCTGCGGCGCATTTGTTCAGTTCGAAAACCCGTGCCTGCGCATCATGCAGCTTCAGACGAGAGGCGTTGCCGCCAAAGGAATTGGTGAGGAACAGGTCGCAGCCCGCCTCAACCGGGCCCAGATAGAGGCGCTTGATGCGGTCCGGATGATCGGCATTCCACAGCTCGGGCGCGTCGCCCGATTGCAGCCCCATGTTGAACAGCTCAGTACCAGTTGCGCCATCGGCCAGCAGCCAGTCACGCGTCGTCAATAGGGAAGAGAGGGCATCCATGCGGGGCGATCCTTTGCGTCATGCGCGTTTGCGCATGACAGGATCTGTTTGGTGAAGCAAATTCATAACCTGCATGATGATTATGAAAATAATAGGGTGGTAGCCCAAGATCTCTGAGGGCGAGCGCTCAGACCTCAGACATGATTTGCGCCTTGGCCTCTACCGCCAGCGCGGCCATTTTGGCGCGGATGGTGGCCTCATCGGCCTTATCGCCAAGGTCATCTGCCACTTTGCGGTACACATCCTCGTCGCCCGCCTCCTCAAAATCGGCCTTCACGACCTCTTTGGCGTAGTTGTCGGCGGCGTCGCCCGATTTGCCCATCAGCTCAGCGGCCCAAAGTCCAAGCAGCTTGTTGCGGCGCGCCTCGGCCTTGAACTGCATCTCGGCGTCATGGGCGTATTTGTTTTCGAACGCATCCGCTCGATCGTCAAAACTGGACATCGGGGCTTCCCTTTTTCTTGGTGTCTTTCGGTTTAGATATGACCACCGATGCGCAGGGGCGCAAGGGCCGGGTGCGCCATTGCTTGTGTGGCCGGGCGCTCTGCCGTATAGCGAGGCAAATTTGCAGGCTGCGGGGTGAGTCCCGGGGGAGCCGCCGGGGAAAGCAACGCTATGGCACGTCGCAAGAAAATCTATGAAGGCAAGGCCAAGACCATGTTCGAGGGGCCTGAGCCCGGAACGCTGGTCCAGTATTTCAAGGATGACGCCACCGCGTTCAACGCCGAGAAGCGCGACGTGATCGAAGGCAAAGGCGTGTTGAACAACCGCCTGTCGGAATTCTTCATGACCGGGCTGACCCAGATTGGCGTGCCGAACCACTTTCTCAAGCGGCTCAACATGCGCGAGCAACTGATCCGCGCGGTTGAGATCATTCCGCTCGAAGTGATCGTGCGCAACTACGCGGCCGGCTCCATGGCCAAGCGGCTGGGCATGGAAGAAGGCGCGGTGCTGCCACGGCCCATCGTGGAATTCAGCTACAAAAATGATGATCTGGGCGACCCGCTGGTGCCGGAGGAATATATCATCTCCTTCGGGTGGGCCTCGCAGCAGGATCTCGACGACATGGTTGCGCTTGCGCTGCGCGTGAATGATTTTCTGTCGGGCGTGATGTATGGCGTCGGCATCAAACTGGTCGACTTCAAGATCGAGGTGGGCCGTCATTACGAAGGCGAATATCAACGCCTGATCGTGGCTGATGAAATTTCGCCCGATAGTTGCCGTCTATGGGATATCGAGACCGGCGAAAAGCTTGATAAAGATGTGTTCCGCCGCGACCTCGGTGATCTGGCCGACGCCTATACCGAGGTGGCGCGCCGTCTGGGCGTGCTGCCGCAAAACAGCCCCCAGCCGGGCAAGCCCCAACTGATCAACTAACAGCCGAAGGACCAGAAGC
This sequence comes from uncultured Rhodobacterales bacterium, assembly GCA_964387155.1. Classification (GTDB taxonomy): domain Bacteria; phylum Pseudomonadota; class Alphaproteobacteria; order Rhodobacterales; family Rhodobacteraceae; genus Litoreibacter. Next base: position 4,367 of record CAYLVP010000094.1, read on the forward strand.
GCGATGAAAGCCAAAGTGCATGTGATGCTGAAAAACGGTGTGCTGGACCCGCAGGGGGAGGCCGTCAAACATGCGCTAGGCACATTGGGATTTTCCGGGGTCGCGGGCGTGCGCCAGGGCAAGGTGATCGAGCTGGACCTGGCCGATGGCACCTCAGAGGCCACTGTCAAAGAGATGTGCGAGAAGCTCTTGGCCAATACGGTGATCGAGAGCTACTCGATCGAGATGGTCTGAGATGCGCGCCGCCGTCATTACCTTTCCGGGCTCCAACTGCGACCGCGATCTTGCGCAGGCCTTCAAGCTGGTGGGCGCTCATGTCACGATGGTCTGGCACAAAGAGACCGAGCTGCCACGCGGTCTGGACGTGATCGGGATACCGGGTGGTTTCTCCTTCGGGGACTACCTGCGCTGCGGTGCCATTGCCGCGCAATCGCCCATTTGTCAGGCCGTGATTGATTTCGCCAAAAAGGGCGGGCACGTCCTTGGCATCTGCAACGGGTTTCAGGTGCTGTGCGAGACGCGGCTTTTGCCTGGTGTGCTGATCCGCAATGCGGGCTTGTCCTTTGTTTGCCGCCAACAGGGTCTGCAGGTGGGCAGCACCAATTCCCCCTTCACCAGCGTCTATACGACGGGCCAGCTGATCACGATCCCGATTGCGCATCATGACGGCAATTACGTGGCGGACGCGGCGCTGGTGGCGCGACTGCGCGACGAAGATCGGATCGCCTTCACCTATGCGGGCAACCCCAACGGGTCGGTCGGCGACATCGCGGGCGTTTTGTCCGAAAACCGTCGCGTGCTGGGCATGATGCCCCATCCCGAACGCGCAACCGAAGGCGCGCATGGCAACACGGATGGGGCCGCCATGTTCAAATCCATGATGGATGCGTTGCAGGCGGCGTGAATCCGCCGATATCCCAACCTGCACTTGGGTTGAGCAAAGAGGCGCGAGGCCGTAGCTTGCGGGTATGACGCCTGCCACATCACCAGCTGAGCCCAAACGTCAGGGCCCGCCGCGCCCAATCGGGGCAAAGTGGCAGGTGCGGCTGTTTGCGATCTCCCTCATTGCGCTTGCGGTGACAATCGTCTGGATATCCAACCTGTGGCTGACCGACCGGTTCACGGAACGCACCCGGGCGGCGGCCGATCTTCGGGTGGCGCTTTTGTCCAACACGATCACCTCCGAGCTGCAGCGCAACCGGGTTGTGCCGCTGCTACTGTCGCGCGATCCGATCATGGTGGCGGCGTTGAACACAAATGACTTTTCGGCCACGTCGCAGCGGCTGATCTCTTTCGCGGAAGAAATCGGAGCGGCAGGGCTGCGGCTTTTGGATGAAGAGGGGCGTACGGTGGCCTCCTCCGACCGCAAGCAGATTGGCGAGCTGCAGCGATCACAGGCCTATTTCATCGATGCGCTGCGCAGCAATGACACGCTTTTCCATCTCACAGAGCTGGAAACCGGCGCCTTCCAGTTCACCTATTCGCGGCGTATCTCGTCCGAGCGGCAGGGCATCGGTGTGATCGTCGTGGATGTCGATTTGCGGCAGTTCGAAGCCCGGTGGCGCTCGCCCACGGATGCGGTGATGATTACCAATTCCGAAGGAAAGATCATCATCGCCACAGACCCCCGGTGGCGCGGCGAGACAGTTGAGACGGCGCTCGCCCGGCAATCACCGGCCTCTGCATTTGTGCGGGCGCTGGAGCTGACGAATAACTATTTTGAACTTGGCCGCAGCCCCGACGCGTATTTGCAGGGCGAGGCGGTGATGCAGGCCGAGGGGCGCATCCCGTTCCGGGGATGGCGGCTGATCAGCTATTCGACCTATGCCTCCGTGCGCGAACGGGTGAACGCCGTGCTGGCTTTGGAAATCATGGGCTTTGCAATCCTGCTGGCGCTGACCTTCTACATCATGTCGCGCCGGGCCCAGTCGGCGGCGGGGTTTTTCCGGCGGGAAAGCGAGCAATTGCGCGATCTCAACGCAAGGCTTAGCCGCGAAATCGCAGAGCGCAAGAAAGTGCAGGAAACGCTGGCCGTGGCGGAACAATCGCTGGCGCAATCACAAAAGCTGGCTGCGCTGGGCGAGATGTCGGCTGCCGTCAGCCATGAATTGAACCAGCCTTTGGCTGCGATGAAAACCTATCTGGCTGGCGCAAAGCTGTTGCTCCAGCGCAAACGGCCGGAGGAGGCGCAAAGCTCCTTCCAGCGGATCGATGACCTGATCGAGCGGATGGGCGCCATTACAAAGCAGCTGAAATCCTACGCGCGCAAGGGCGGCGACACGCTGCTGGAGGTTGATCTGCGCGATGCGGTCTCGGGCTCGCTTGCCATGATGGAGCCGCAGCTTAAACGCGGCGAGGCGCAAGTGGTCGTCAGCGTGCCTGATGAGCCCGTGTCGGTGGTGGCCGACAGGGTGCGGCTTGAGCAAGTTATCGTGAACCTCTTTCGCAATGCGCTCGACGCCACCAAATCCGAGGAAGCCCCTCGGGTCGAGGTGATGGTCAATGCGGGCGAGACCGCGACCCTGACCGTGCGCGACAATGGCGAGGGTATCGAAAATCTCGACGAGCTGTTTGAGCCCTTCTACACCACCAAACAGCCCGGCGAGGGCGTGGGGTTGGGGCTTGCGATTTCTTCCTCCATCGTGACAGAGCTTGGCGGCTCGCTTACGGCAAGAAACGGCCAAGGCGGGGGGGCGGTGTTTGAAATGCAGCTGCCAATGCGTAACTCTATGGGGGATACGGCACAGCGTGCCGATACACGCGGCGTGCCAGACCACGAACGAGACCAAGACCACGACCAAGACCACGGGCCGATTAAAGCCGCCGAATAGGCGCATATGAGGAAGACGACCATGCCAAGCGCGAGTGCTTTGAAAATTGCGATTGTCGATGACGAGCAGGACATGCGGCAATCCATCAGCCAATGGCTGGCTTTGTCGGGTTATGACACCGAGACCTTTGGCTCCGCTGAGGAAGCCCTGAAGGGCATCGGGTCGGACTATCCGGGGATAGTGGTCTCGGACATCAAGATGCCGGGCATGGACGGGATGCAGTTTCTCAAACGGTTGATGAGCACCGACAGCTCGCTGCCCGTCATAATGATCACGGGCCATGGCGACGTGCCCATGGCGGTAGAGGCGATGCGCGTCGGCGCGTTCGATTTCCTTGAAAAGCCGTTCAACCCGGATCGGATGACGGAGCTTGCCAAACGCGCCACAACCAACCGCCGCCTGACCCTCGACAACCGCGCGCTGCGCAAGGAGCTGTCAGACGGCACAAAGCTGATGAAGAAGCTCATCGGCTCCAGCCCCGTGATGGAACGGCTGCGCGAAGACATCCTGGATCTCGGGCAAGCTGACGGCCACGTCCTGATCGATGGCGAGACCGGCACGGGCAAAACCTTGACCGCTCATGCGCTGCATGCGGTCGGGCCGCGTGCGGGCAAGAAATTCGTCTCCCTCAGCTGCGCGGCCTTTGACGAGGCCGCCCTTGCCAGCAAACTCTTCGAGCCAGTGGAGGAGGGCGACACGCTGCCGCTGGTCGAGGAAGCGCGCGGCGGCACATTGGTGCTGGAAGATATCGAGGCGCTGCCACATGTGTTGCAAGCACGGCTTTTGCAATTCATCAATGATCAAGGCGCGCCTGCCGAGACCCGGATCATCGCGATCTGCAACACGCAAGAGCAGGACAAGACCTGCGAGGACCTGATCCGTGGCGATCTGTATTACCGCCTCGCTGCGATGAAGATCACCATCCCACCGCTGCGCCAACGCGGCGAAGATATCCTGACCCTGTTCAACAGGTTCGGGGAACAGTTTTCCGATGATTACGGCTCGGACGCGCCAGAGGTCTCTGCCCAGGAGGCTGCGCAACTGTTGCAAGCGCCCTGGCCGGGCAATGTGCGACAGCTGATCAATGTGGCGGAGCGGGCGGTGCTGCAGAACCGCCGCGGCTCGGGCTCGATTGCCTCTTTGCTGATGGCCGACAACGCCGAGATGGGGCCGGTCATCACGACCGAAGGCAAGCCGCTGAAAGAATATGTCGAGGCGTTTGAACGGATGCTGATCGACAACACGATGCGGCGTCACAAAGGCTCGATTGCTTCGGTGATGGACGAACTGTGCCTGCCGCGCCGGACGCTGAACGAGAAGATGGCCAAATACGGGCTGCAGCGCTCCGACTATCTGTAAGACTGTAGGACTGTAAGACCGGCGCGGGGGCCGCGCGAATGGCCTGCGCGCCCCTTGGTGAGCAACAGGTTTGCTCCGCTGCACCACCTGTTGTGCGGCTGATAGGACTATTTCTCGACCGGAAACAATGGAAACCGACCCGTTTCTGCGCTGCGGCGTCAATTGAGCATTGTAAAACATATGTAAAACGCCCTATCACGGGGGTACGCTCCGGTGGATGCCTTTACGGCCCGTTGGACGGTAGAGTTTCACTGACCCCCTGACGCGCAGTACGAAGCCGAGAATGGGAGGCCAGGATAAACGGCCCTTTTTATGTGGGCCAAAGCCGCTGGTGCCTGAGGGTGCCACGCGAATTTAAACGGGCAGCGCCGCTTTCATTCGGTGCTGTCGGAGACAAGACCGCGATGAAACGCGCCAGAGACAGACAGGCATCAAGGGACGCGGCCACGCGCCTTTCCCGCGCCAACCCTGTCCGCGCGGGACAGCTCGCCCAGACAAGTCATTCCGCCAACACCTCTTCACCGCCCGGGGCTCCCCCCGGGTTAGCGGCCTTTGCGGGATGCGCACGGATACAATGGCAAAAAAGATGCTTATCGACGCCACCCACCCGGAAGAGACACGGGTTGTTGTGGCAGACGGAAACAAGGTCGAGGAATTCGATTTTGAGTCCGAAAACAAGCGCCAGCTCGCTGGCAACATTTACCTCGCAAAAGTAACACGGGTCGAGCCGTCGCTGCAGGCGGCCTTTGTCGATTATGGCGGCAACCGCCATGGCTTCCTGGCCTTTAGCGAGATCCATCCTGATTACTACCAGATCCCCGTAGCTGACCGTCAGGCGCTGCTGGAGGAAGAGATGGAATATGCCCGCCAGCAGGCGGAAGAGGATGAAAAGCCCAAACGTCGCGGCCGTGGTCGCGGACGCAGCCGCAGCAAGGCGGCCGAGGCCAAAAGCGACGATGCGGTGGTGGTGCAAGAGGCCGGCGAAGAGGCGTCGGACGCCATGGCCGAAGCCCAGACCGCCGAGATCGTAGACGCCATCCCCGGTATGGATGTGGTCGATCTGGCTGACGCAGATGACAGCGGCGGTGACGCCGATGAGGCCGCGCCAGAGAAACAGGTCGAGGAAGGCTCCTCCCCCATGGAGACGGTCGCCGAAACCCCGGTCGAGACCCCTGCCGCCGATGAGCATTCCGACGAGGATGACGCGGATGAGGGCGACGAGGACGACGCGCTGGAAGCAACGGAGAAAGACGCCTCCATCGAGTCGGTCGCTCAGGAAGATGACACAGACGAGGTCCGCCCCGCGCGCAAGCCCCGCCCCAAGCGCTACAAGATCCAGGAAGTCATCAAAGTTCGCCAGATTTTGCTGGTTCAGGTCGTCAAAGAAGAACGCGGCAACAAAGGCGCGGCCCTGACCACCTACCTGTCGCTGGCCGGTCGCTACTGTGTGCTGATGCCCAACACCGCCCGTGGCGGCGGCATTTCGCGCAAGATCACCAATGCCGCTGATCGCAAGAAGCTCAAAGAGATCGCGAACGAGATCGACGTGCCCAAGGGCGCAGGGCTGATCGTGCGCACGGCAGGCGCCAAGCGCACCAAG
>CAYLVP010000095.1:0-10107 GCA_964387155.1 uncultured Rhodobacterales bacterium
ACGGCGGAAAAATGGTTTTGATGCCATGATTTAGCTCCTGTTCTTAAAGTCGAATATTACGGACGGGGACGGCGTTCACGCTCGTCGCGCTTCTGCATCTGAACCGAGGGGCCTTCTTCGTGCTCATCCACCTTGATGGTCAGAACACGCATGACATCGTCATGCAGTCGCATCAGGCGTTCCATCTCCTGCACGGCGGGTGCGGGCGCATCGGAGCGCATATAGGCGTAATGGCCCTTGCGGTTTTTGTTGATCTTATAGGCCATGGTTTTCAGGCCCCAATACTCGTGCTCGACCATCTTGCCGCCATTGTCCGACAGGACGGCACCGAAATGTTCGATCAGACCCTCGGCTTGCGCGTTCGAGAGGTCCTGGCGCGAGATAAACACGTGCTCATACAAAGGCATGTGCGTTCTCCAGTTTTTACGTGCGTGCTTCAAAGACCGGGCATGAGACCTCCGCGCCCCGGTCACGAGGGGCACCGCAATTGATAAAGTCATCGCGGAGGATGGGGTCGTATAGCAGCCTGTATTCAAGGCGCAAGGGCTTTGTCAGCAAGGCGGAACCGGGCCGTCGATCAGGCGCGCGGCTCTCCGCACAACAAATGTTGATCAAACCTGAATTGCCTTTTTCGGCGGGGATGACAAGTAAGGTCACAAGCCGCTCACTATCTGACAGGGTCCCGTCATGAAAACCACCGCATTGATCGCTGCCCTCGCGCTGTCCACTGGCGCCGCTGTCGCCCAGGCTGAGAAATACATATTGGATGCGAGCCACTCCCAAATCCTGTTCAGCTATGCTCATCTCGGGTTTTCCACCACGTTCGGGATGTTTTCCGGGTTTGAGGGCGACATCATGTTTGACGAGGGGGATCCCGCCGCCTCTTCGGTCACGGTCTCCATGCCCGTCATGAGCATGTTCACCGGCTGGGAGCAGCGCGACAGGATTTTCATGTCGCCTGACTTTTTCGGCGCGACGGAAGAAGACCTTGTAAGTTTCACCTCCACCAGCATCGAGGTCACGGGGGAGGCCACAGCCAAGATAACCGGTGACTTGACCATGAACGACGTCACCAAATCCGTGGTGCTCGACGCCACGTTGAACAAGGCCGATATCAATCCCATCGAAGGCAAGCCTTGGCTGGGGTTTGACGCCACGACGACGGTTCTGCGCTCCGATTTCAATCTGGGCGCATTCGTCCCTGCGGTCAGCGATGCGGTCGCGATCCGAATTTCAATCGAGGCCCAGAAGGCAGAGTAATCGCGCCTACTTCAAAGGCAGCTGATCCGTCATGCGCCAAGGGTGTGGCGGATTTTTTGTTTTGCGGCTTGACCTTTGACCCTCGGTGCGGCCTTTAAGCGTTAATGCATACATTGATCGGCCAAAGCGTAGGCCAGAAAGGGCAACATGACCGTCATGGGCTGCATCGCGGATGATTTCACCGGCGCGACCGATTTGGCGGGGCTGCTGGCGCGCTCCGGCGCACAGGTCAATTTGCGCATCGGCATCCCGGACGGCCCTCCGGCAGAGACCGGCGAATTTGAGGTCATCGCCCTGAAATCGCGCACTGCTCCGGTCGATGAAGCCGTGGCAGAAACCCGGGCTGCGCTGCAATGGTTGAAAGCGGCCGGGGCGGAGCGGTTTTTCTGGAAATACTGCTCCACCTTCGATTCAACGGCGCAAGGCAATATCGGACCGGTGGCGGAGGCGCTGATGGCCGATCTCGGCGCGGATCAGACGATTTATTGCCCGGCTTTCCCGGAAAACGGGCGCTCGATCTTCATGGGCAACCTGTTCGTGGGGGAGCAGCCTTTGGCCGAAAGCCCGATGAAGGATCACCCGCTGACGCCCATGCGCGACAGCAACCTGATGCGCCTTTTGGCACCACAGGTGAAACGCCCCGTCGGGCTTGCCAACCGGCTTGTGGTCGAAAAAGGGGCTGCGGCCTTGCAGGCGCGGCTTCAGGCCCTGCACGCGGACGGCGTGGCGCATGTGGTGGTCGATGCCGTGTCCGATACGGATCTGGGCGTTATCGCCGAGGCCTGCGCCGATATGGCGCTGCTGACTGGCGGCAGCGCCGTCGCGATGCCGCTGCCAGAGGTGTTTCGCGCAAAAGGCCTGGTCGGGGCAGGCCAAGGCGCAGGCGCAATGACCGCACCCGATGGCGGCGCGATTGTGCTTTCGGGCAGTTGCTCGGCGATGACACGGGCGCAGGTGGGGGCCTATCTCAACCATGCAGAGGGGTTCCGTCTGGACCCGATTGAGCTGGCCGCAAACGGCCCGGACGCGGCGCTGGAATGGTTGGCAAACCAAAAAGCGGGCACGCCGGTCATCATCTACGCCACGGCTGAGCCCGCAGAGGTTGCAGCGGCGCAAGACAAGCTTGGGCGGCAGGCCGCGGGCGAGGTTGTCGAGGCCGCACTGGCTGCCTGCGCCGTTGCCGCACGCGATGCAGGCGCACGCCGGTTCGTGGTGGCGGGCGGCGAGACCTCAGGCGCTGTCACCAAGGCCCTGCAGGTCGACACGTTGCGCATCGGGCAAGAGATCGCGCCCGGCGTGCCCTGGACCTTCACGCAATCAGACGGGCATAAGATTGCGCTGACACTCAAATCAGGCAATTTTGGCGCCGAAACCTTCTTTGACGACGCCTTGCAGCTGCTGGAGCGCTGATGACCCCGGAATCCCATCTGCGCGAGCAGATCTGCCTGCTGGCCAAATCCATGTATGATCGCGGGCTCACCGGTGGCTCTTCCGGCAATATTTCGGCGCGGCTTGAGGACGGGCGCTTGCTGGTGACGCCCACGGGCAGTTGCTTCGGGCGGCTTGATCCTGGCCGCCTGTCGGTGCTTGACGATGGCGCGCATGTCTCGGGCGATGCCCCCACGAAGGAGGTCGCGCTGCATGCCGCCTTCTATGACACGCGGCCCACGGGCGCGGTGGTGCATCTGCATTCCTGCCATTCCGTGGCCCTGTCTGTGCTGCCCGATACCGACCCAGACAACATGTTGCCGCCGATCACCGCTTACGGGGTGATGAAGCTCGGCAAGGTGAAGCTGTTGCCCTATTTCATGCCGGGGGACCCGGCGATGGGGGATGCGATCCGTGGCCTGGCAGGCAAGCGCAGCGCGGTTGTGCTGGCCCATCACGGGCCCGTCGTCGCGGGAAAAGACATTGAAGCCGCCTGCTACGCGATGGAAGAGCTGGAAGAGACGGCCAAGCTCGCCATGATGACCCGCGGGATGGGCGCACGGCTGTTGGATGCGGCGCAGATCGACGGTCTGGTGCGCAAATTTGGAGTGGAATGGGATGACTGAATTTTCGGCCAATCTGGGGTTCTTGTGGACCGAGCTGAGCCTGCCTGACGCGATCCGCGCGGCCAAGGCCGCAGGCTTCGCCGCGGTAGAGATGCATTGGCCCTACGAGACCCCCGCCGCGCAGATCAAGGCCGCTTTGGCCGAAACCGGCCTGCCACTGCTGGGCATAAATACGATCCGGGGGCAGGACGGGGAAAACGGGCTTTGCGCCTTGCCGGGCCGGGAGGCTGAGGCGCGCGCCTCGATCGATCAGGCTTTGGCCTATGCCGCTGAGACAGGCGCACAGGCGGTTCATGTCATGGCGGGCTTCGCAACCGGGCCGGAGGCGCATGCCACATTCGTCGCAAATCTGCGCTACGCCTGTGAAGCCGCCCCGGCGCGGACGATCCTGATCGAGCCGCTCAACCACCATGATGCGCCCGGATATTTTCTCAACACCTCCGCGCAAGCCGCTGACGTCATTGCGGAAGTCGGGAAGGAAAACCTCAAGTTGATGTTTGACTGCTACCATTTGCAGATCATGGAAGGCGATCTGACCCGGCGGCTGACCCATCACCGCGATATCATCGGGCATGTGCAATTCGCCTCCGTACCCGAGCGGGCAGAGCCCGATCTGGGAGAGGTCAATTACCGCCACATCTTCGCGATGCTCAAGGCGTTGGACTATGACGCGCCCCTTGGTGCGGAATATAAGCCCGTCGCAACCACCGAAGGCGGGCTGGGCTGGATGAAAACGCTGCTCTAACGCGTGGCGCGCAACGCCACGGTGATGCCCACGTCAAAACCCAAAGAGCCTTCGGTTGGCTGCGTGCCCGCGCCGATATTGAACGCCATGCGGTCAACGGTTGCGAAGCCGTCCATCATTGCCGTGTCGCCGTCGATTTCTAATGCGAAGGGCAGGGTGACGGGCGTTTCCTGATCGCGAATGCGCAAAATGCCCTGGGCGATATAGCCATCGTCAGAGGCCAGAATATCCGCCGTGAAGGTCGCGGTCGGGAAGCTCTCGGCATCGAAAAAGTCAGGCCCCATCGCCTGGGCCGTGACCGAGCCCAGCGTCAGGGACCCGATGGCGACCGTGACGGCGACATCGCCAAATTTGCCTTCTGCGTCCGGCGTCTCGGCGAACGTGATCGCGGCGGTCCAATCCGCAAAGCGGCCGGTGACCTCTGAGCCCAGCTGCTTGACGACTATGCCCAGCGTGCCCTCTTGTACCTGCCACTCGCTTGTGGGGGCGTCCAGTTCGGCAATTGCCACGCGGTCTTGCGCAAAAAGCCCCATGCCGCCACCAATCCCAAGGGCTGCGGCGTAGACGCCGAGCGCAACAGCCGGAGCCAGGCGAGACTGCACAGGTGAAGCCGTCAGGCGCGGCTCAGAATGGCCCGGCAGCATCCGGCGCAGCGTGTCATCGTGGTCGATAAAATGGTGTTTCAGCGCGCCAGCAACATGTAGCAGGATCGAGACGGCAAGCACACGCTCGAAAATGATGTGCAGCGCCTTGGCCATATGGGCGACGCCGTCGTCAACGGGCACAAAAGGCAGGCCTTGCCCGAAGGGCCACCAAATGGGCGCGAAACCGGTTGTTGCGGCATGATGCACCCAGCCAGACAGCGGCACCACAATCAAAGATGCGTAAAGCAGCCAATGGACGAGCGCGGCCAGAAACGTCTCCACCTTGCGCTGGGGATGCAAGCTGCCGGGCTTGGGCTGGCTCAATGCCCAAACGATCCGGGCGAGGGCCAGGAAGAAAATGAACAGCCCCATCGTTTTGTGAAGGGAAAAGAGGATGGGTTTGGCACCATTTGCATCGGCCAGACCGCTGGCATAGATGCCCAGCGCGATCATGGTGATGACAAGGGCCGCAATCAGCCAGTGGAAGCTCTTGGCGACGCTGCCATAGGTCGTTGGAGAATTTCTGCGCATATCGGGGCCTCTTTCGCCTTGAAGCGGCGGCGTGTCAGAACCTAGCGCATCTTTTGGCGCGCGCGAGCCCACCTTTATTCACACAAACTGTGCAGCCTCTCCCCGGGGGGCATCTGATCGGCCTGTGGTTGCCGGGGGCTCGGTGCCGGGCTAAACCGATCTCAACGCAGGACAAGAGGGGCAGATTATGCGGGCATTTGTATTTCCGGGGCAAGGCGCGCAGGCGCTTGGCATGGGGCGCGAGGTGGCGCAGGCCTATCCTGCGGCTCTGGCCGTTTACCAAGAGGTCGATGACGCGCTTGGCGAAAAGCTGTCTGATCTGATCTGGGGCGATGATCAGGACGCGCTGACGCTGACGCAGAATGCGCAGCCGGCCTTGATGGCGACGTCGCTGGCTGTGATGGCGGCGCTGAAGGCGGAAGGGGTCGATATCGCGTCCGCGTCTTTCGTGGCGGGCCATTCCTTGGGAGAATATTCCGCGCTTGCAGCGGCGGGCACGTTTACCATTGCTGACGCGGCGCGGCTGTTGCGCAAACGCGGTGAGGCGATGCAGGCCGCCGTTCCGGTGGGCGAGGGGGCGATGGCCGCAGTGCTTGGGCTCGACTTCGCCGCAGCCGAGGCTTTGGCGGCAGAGGCGGCGCAAGGCGATATCTGCCAGGTGGCCAATCAGAATGATCCGGCCCAAAACGTGATCTCGGGCAGCAAGGCGGCAGTGGAACGCGCCGTTGAGATGGCGAAAGCGGCGGGGGCCAAGCGCGCGCTGCTGTTGCCCGTCTCTGCGCCGTTTCATTGTGCGCTGATGGCGCCCGCAGCAGACGTCATGGCGGAGGCTTTGGACGATGTGCGCATGTCCACCCCGGCTGTGCCGGTTGTGGCGAATGTGGTGGCGGAGGCCGTGTCAGAGCCCGACCAGATCCGCGCGTTGCTGGTGCAGCAGGTGACCGGGCAGGTCCGTTGGATGAGCTCGGTGGAGTGGATGGCCGCGCAAGGCGTCACGGAGGTTTGGGAAATCGGCGCGGGCAAGGCGCTGTCGGGCATGGTGCGCCGGATCAACCGGGATATGGACACCCGCGCGGTGCTGAGCCCGGATGATGTTACAGCCGCTGCCGCAGCGGCACAGGATTGAGGATATATGCAGATGTTTGATTTAGAAGGCAAAAACGCGTTGATCACCGGCGCGTCCGGCGGCATTGGCGGGGCGATCGCCAAAGCGCTTCATGGTGCGGGGGCGAGCGTGGGCCTGTCGGGCACACGGGTAGACCCTTTGGAGGCACTGGCCGCTGAACTTGGGGGGCGGGCGCATGTGCTGCCTTGCAATCTCAGCGATTTCGACGCGGTGGAGGCGCTGCCGAAAACGGCGGCTGAGGCGATGGGCTCGGTTGATATTCTGGTCAACAATGCCGGCATCACCCGCGACAACCTGTTCATGCGGATGTCGGATGACGAGTTCCGCTCGGTGATCGATGTCAACCTGACCTCGACCTTCAAACTGTGCAAAGGCGTGCTGCGGGGGATGATGAAGGCGCGCTGGGGGCGGATCATCAATATCTCATCTGTCGTGGGGGCCACGGGCAACCCCGGGCAGGGCAATTACGCGGCCTCAAAAGCGGGCATGGTGGGCATGTCCAAATCGCTGGCCTATGAGGTCGCAAGTCGCGGGATTACGGTGAATTGCGTGGCCCCTGGCTTTATTGCGACGGCCATGACCGACAAGCTGTCCGAAGACCAGAAATCAGCGATTCTGAGCCAGATCCCCGCAGGTCGGATGGGCGACCCGGAAGAGATCGCAGGCAGCGTTTTGTACCTGGCAAGCCCGTCCGCTTCCTATCTGACGGGCACGACTTTGCACGTAAATGGCGGGATGGCGATGCTGTAGGTTGCCAGCCTACCCCGGTTGCATGAACCGTTTGCCTTCCCCATTTGGTATGATATAGGCGCACCAGATTTTGCCGGAGGCGGGGAGTTGACCTGCGCCTTTGGTGGCTGTCAGACCGACAGCATCACAAGGCCAGATGGCTACAACAAAGCGGGCTTGTCCCGCCTGAATACGAGGATACTCATCATGAGCGACACCGCGGAGCGCGTAAAAAAGATCGTTGTGGAGCACTTGGGCGTTGAAGAAGAAAAAGTCGCTGAAAACGCCTCCTTCATTGACGATCTGGGCGCGGACAGCTTGGACACCGTCGAACTGGTCATGGCTTTTGAAGAGGAATTCGGCATCGAAATCCCTGACGACGCTGCCGAGAACATTCAGACCTTCGGCGATGCGGTCAAGTTCATCGATAACGCAGCCTAAGTCTTCCGCCTGACCTCAGGTGGATAAAGGTTCTGGCGCGGTACCCATCCGGGTGCCGCGCCTTTTCTTTTGTGAGGCGCTGAATGTGCAGCATTCTTCCAGGAGATGGCTCAGCTGCTTTTCCGTTATCTGCTGCGTGAAAAAAAGCCCTGCAAAATGGTCATTATGCCATCTTACAATTGCGTCTTGCGAGAAGGGTCCGAAATCGAGCGTCAGCATATCCTGCTCTTCGATATCGGGGTGCTCGGCAAGGTTGACCCCGGCCACGCTGATATCAACGACACGCAGCCGGTGCGCGCCCGCCCGACCGGTGACGCGCACGGGGATGGCGCATGCCGTGCGCCTATTTGCCCGCGCATCCCGTTTTGCCCGTGCCTTGCGGATCATAAAGGCCAGTACCAACCCAACGATGACCGTGAGCACGGATGCGCCCAGCAAGGGCGCAGAGAGCCTGTGAAACGCCCCGCTGCCAGATCCGCTGATCTGTCGTGTGGCCGCGTTTGAGGGGGCTGTTCCGCCCGACAGATCGCAAATCCTTTCGACGATGCTGTGCACTTTTTGCAAAGATCGTTTATAGCCGGACCCCTGCAAATAGGGCTTGAGCAGCTCAGGTCCGCCATTCGTTGCGATGGTCGTGAGCGCACCGGTTTTGACCTTGAATTCGATAATATCTGGCATGCCGCGCTGCATCCCGAAATCGGAGAGTGTTTTGGCCATGGCACCCCGCTCTATCTGCTGGCGCAATGCCTCGATCTTGCGCCCGGTGCGTGCAGTGTCTTCGAGGCTTCTCTGGCTGGCCAGCGTGTCGATATGTTCGAGCATGCCCGACAGGTTTGGCAATGCCGAGCATTTTGCGATTGCCGCCATTGGCAGCCAGCCCGCCAGCAGAAAAACAAATGCGCCCGTCACCAGTCGCAGAACCACGCCGCGGTTTACATTACTCACTATCATACGACCTCACCCAGAGCCTTTACAGGCGCGGTGCTAGCGTATTCGCATTAAGAGGAAGTATACGACAGCACGGCGCGTCAGGTTCGGGGGACCTCCTTCAGACGGGCCAGAACATCCAGGCCCTGCTGGTTGAGGAAATGCAGCATATCGATGATGATCCAGTTCTCTGCCAGCTTGTCCCCGTCGCGCCTGTAGATATCCACGACACGCATATCGGCAGGTTTTCCGGTGCCCGGCAGGCCGAGATATCCGCCTGTGGGCGTCACCGTCAGGTTGGGCCAGCCGAAAAATCCGCCGTAATTGCCTTCAGCCATGCGCGCGACATGCCCGTTAAACACCCGGTCCGCGAGCTGCCTGCGAAAGGGTTGCTGGTGCTGCTCGATATAGCGGTCAATGGTGAACGTGGCGCCGATACCAGCCGGGCCGTACCACGCCATGTCTTCGGTCCAGCTTTGCTCCAGCTCCTGGCGGGGTGTGATGGCCGCCGTGTCCAGTTTGCCCTGCAGGATCGCGTTGGCCTTGCTGATGCTGTTGGCCATTGAAAGGATGATGTGCAACGTCTTCTGCCCTTCGGCAGGGGCCTGGGGGCTGAGCAACTGCCCGTCATTGGTCAGCGGCCCCGGGAAGATGCCGGGCGCGGCCGTCATCGGCGGCAGCGGCCAGACGCCCGCCTGATAGATCACGTCCAGCATGTCGATAAAGAGCGCGGTTTCGGCGATCTTGCCGCCTTGGATGCGATGGAATTCGGCGTAACGGACCATCGCGATCTTGCGGGTGGCGGGAATGCCCAGCCAGTCGTGATCGAACAGCCCTTTGAATTGCCCCATCGAGCAGGTCCAGGTCGTGGCCTGCCCGTCGCAGTCGTTGAGACCTGCAAAAAAAATCAGCTCCCGACGCTGCAGATGCGAGAAGGAGGCGAGGAGGGGCTGCCAGAAGACCTCTATCGCGGCGGCGGCGGAGGGTTGTTCATGAAACGGATGCAGGCCGCGCCACTGGTAGTCATCCGTGCTATGCGCTTCGAGGACCTGCTGCCGCTGGGAGGCCGGTGCCTTGTCAAAGGCTTGCATATAGTGACGGGCCACAGACTTCGCAGAGCTCAGATCGGACATATGCGCCTCCAGAATTCGTACTCAGGGCATGAGTAGTTGCTGCGCCCCGCCGCGCAAGCCTGTTTTCACCCGGCATCGCGTGGCGCATGTCGCATTTGTCGGTTTCCCGCCTCTTTCCCTTGGGCGGAGCCGCGTGTAGAAGATCCGCCAAGAACCTTCGTTAAGGAAATAAGGGGGCAGAGCATGCGTCGGGTTGTCGTCACTGGAATAGGCATGGTCACACCGCTGGGCAGCGGCGCCGAAGAGACCTGGAAAAATGCGCTGGCCGGCAAGTCCGGCGCGCGGACCATCGAGAAATTTGACGCCTCGCATCTGGGCACCGACTACGCCTGCGAAGTGCCGCGTGGCGAGGGGCCAAGAGAGTTCAATCCCGATGATTTCATGGCCGCGAAAGATGCGCGGAAGGTTGATGATTTTATCCTCTACGGAATGGCCGCGGCGCAGATGGCGGTGGAAGATGCGGGCTGGCAGCCTGAGGACCGCGAGGCGCTGGAGCGCACAGGCGTGATGATCGGCT
>CAYLVP010000096.1:0-7432 GCA_964387155.1 uncultured Rhodobacterales bacterium
ACCGCTGACCTCCTGCATGCCATGCAGGCGCTCTCCCAGCTGAGCTAAGGGCCCTGATACAGCTTACGCTGCGAAGGGTGGTTTAGGCGGGGCGCGGGATCAGATCAAGCGAAAAATCCACGCCACCAGCCGCAATTCATCACGACAACAGATCAGCTGTCATCCTCATTTTCAGATGCCACATCCGCAAGCTCGTCGAGGCTGACAGTGTCATCGTCGTCTTCTTCCAGAACGTCGTCGCCGAGATCCACATCGTCTTCGGATTCGTCATCATCATCGAGGATCACGTCCTCATCATCCGTGACGGCTTCTTCATTCTCTTTGTTTTGCGCGTCCGGTTTGTCGGCTTTCATGGTGCGGGATTTGTTGCCCGTCAGGCTTTCAAGCGTGAATTCATGCGCGCAGGACGGGCAGGTCATCGGGTCGTTCTGCAGATCGTAAAAGCGGGTCGAGCAATTTGGGCAAACGCGTTTTACGCCCCATTCTTCCTTGGGCATGATCGTCCTCATATCCGGTGTGTTCAATCGGGTTGGCGCCAGTTGCCACATGGGGGTGGGCGTGTAAAGCCTTTCCCTGCGTTTGGGCCCAGATGCGCCTTTCCCGCCGGGAGATAGGTTGCTAGCTTGCCTCTTGCAACCTTCAGGAGCAAGCAAAGATGGCACAGATCATCCAGCTCGGGCGCCCCCCGATTGAGGTCACAGTGAAACGATCCGCGCGGGCGCGTCGCCTGTCGCTGCGCGTCTCGGGGATGGATGGCAAAGTCTCCCTCACCCTGCCACGCTCTGCCTCCAGCCGCGAAGCCAATGCCTTTCTGCAGGACAAGGAGGAGTGGATTCGCACGCATCTCGAGGCAAAGCAGCCTCTGGTCGATGTGTCGCTGGGCGCGTCGGTGCCGGTCGAAGGGGCGCTTCGCCAGGTGGTCGCGTCGTCCAATCGCACAGTTCGCTTGCACCCAGGCCGGATCGACGTGCCTGCGGGCGCAGATCACGCCGGTGCTCGGGTGCGTGCCTTCCTCAAAACCCTCGCGCGAGACCGTTTGGCCGACGCATCCGCACAATATGCTGAAAGGCTGGGGCGTGAGTTTGGGCGGATCACACTTCGTGATACGCGCTCGCGCTGGGGCTCCTGCACGTCGGAGGGCAATTTGATGTATTCCTGGCGGCTGATCATGGCCCCGACCGAGGTGCTGGATTATGTGGCGGCCCATGAGGTCGCGCATCTGGTGGAGATGAACCATTCGCCCGCCTTTTGGTCGACGGTCGCAGAGCTTATGCCCGACTATCAGGCCCGCCGCAGTTGGCTACGAGCCGAGGGGGCGGCGCTGCACCGCTACAGGTTTGCCTAGCAATGCACCGCGTTGAGAACTGGGGATTGACCCAAGCGGCCAGCGTGATCACAGTCGGCCTATGTTAATCCAATCGCGCAGCACAGATGCCAGCGGCTCCGCGCCCACGGGGGCGGCGAATGACATGGTCTATCGCCGCTTGCGCAGCCAAATCATGCATGGCGAGGTCAAGCCGGGGTTGAGCATGACCCTGCGCGGCATTGGTAAGGAGTTTGGCGTCTCGATGACCCCCGCACGGGAGGCGGTGCGCCGTCTGGTTGCAGAAGGGGCGCTGTCTTTGTCAGCCTCAGGCCGGGTCTCGACACCTGATCTGTCCAATGAGCGCATCGAGGAGCTGGCCGCCATCCGGGCGCTCTTGGAGCCGGAACTTGCGGTGCGGGCCCTGCCGCGGGCTCATCTTGCGCTGATTGACCGGTTGCAGGCGATCAACGGCACGATTGCCCAGGCGATTGGCCGTCACGATGCGCCCGCCTATATCCGCTCAAATCTGGAGTTTCACCGCACCTTGTATCTACGCGCCCAGGCGCCGGCGATGTTGGCCATGGCGGAAACCGTTTGGCTGCAACTGGGGCCGACGATGAGCAGCCTTTACGGGCGGCTCAATCGTACAGGTGTGCCGCAGCATCACAAGCTGATCGTCGCTGCCTTGAAGGCGGGCGACGAGCCGGGGCTGCGCGTCGCGGTGCGCGCGGATGTCACCCAAGGATTGCGCATGTTGGCGCAGTAGCCGATAGCCGCTTTCCCAAAGCCCGCCCGCGTTTTCAATGTCTTAGCTGTGGATCGGCCCATCATTGCAGGCCAGCGCTGCCTCGCGCACCGCTTCTGAATAGGTGGGATGGGCGTGGCAGGTGCGGGCGAGGTCTTCTGCCGCCGCGCCAAATTCCATGGCAACGCAAATCTCATGGATCAGGTCGCCCGCCATTGGCCCGATGATATGCGCGCCAAGGATGCGGTCGGTCGTCTTATCCGCAAGCAGTTTCACGAACCCGTCGCCCGCAAAATTGGCCTTCGCACGGCCGTTGCCCATGAAAGAAAACTTGCCGGTTTTATAGTCGGTCCCTGCGTCTTTCAGCTGTTCTTCGGTTTTGCCGACGGTGGCCACCTCGGGGTGGGTGTAGATTACGCCCGGGATAACCCCATAATTTACATGGCCTTTTTGGCCTGCAAGGATCTCGGCAATGGCCATGCCCTCGTCTTCGGCTTTATGCGCCAGCATGGGGCCGTCGATGCAGTCGCCGATGGCGTAGATGCCTTTGACGGAGGTCGCATAATGGCCGTCGGTTTTGATTTGACCACGCTCTGACAGGGCCACACCCAGCGCGTCGAGGCCAAGCCCGTCGGTGAAGGGTTTGCGGCCTGTCGCGACAAGAACGATGTCGGCGTCCTCGACATGCGCGCTGTCATCTTTGCGCAGCTTGTAGGTGACTTTGGCCTTGCCGCCCTTAACCTCAACGCCTTGAACGGCGGCACCGAGTTGGAAGTCAAGCCCCTGTTTTTTCAAGGTTTTCTGGAAGGCCTTCTGGACTTCGGCATCCATGCCGGGGGTGATGGCATTGAGAAATTCGATCACCTTCACCTCAGAGCCCAGGCGCTTGTAGACGGAGCCCAGTTCCAGCCCGATGACGCCTGCGCCGATGACGACCAGCTTCTTGGGGATCTTGCCCAATTCCAGCGCGCCGGTGGAGGAAACGACGGTCTTTTCGTCGATTTCCACGCCCGGCAAGCTCGACACCTCGGAGCCTGAGGCGATGATGATATGCTTGGCCTCGTGGGTCTCGTCACCCACCTTCACCTTGCCCGCTTCAGGGATAGAGCCCCAGCCTTTGAGCCAATCTACCTTGTTCTTTTTAAAAAGAAATTCGATGCCCTTAGTGTTCTGACCGATGGTTTCGGACTTGTAGGACAGCATCTGTTTCCAGTCGACCGAAGGGCTTTTGCCCTTCAGGCCCATGGCGGCGAAATTATGTTCGGCCTCATGCAGCATGTGGGAGGCATGGAGCAGCGCTTTCGACGGGATGCAGCCCACATTCAGGCAGGTGCCGCCCAGCGTGTCGCGCCCCTCGACCACGGCGGTTTTCAGGCCAAGCTGCGCGCAGCGGATGGCGCAGACATAGCCGCCCGGGCCGGAACCGATGATGATGACGTCATAGCTGGACATGGGGACTCCTCTCCCAAATGTGGTCAATTTATAGCGTACACAGGCCGTGCACATCCTGTACACACCCCGTCGTGACAGGTCGCGATCCGGCGCAGGGGCTCATATCAGGGCCGCCAGCAGCATTGTCACGGTCGCTGCGAACCCTACGAACCAGATCAGCGACCGCCAGGGCACCCAGCCGAACGCGTAGGCCGGGATGTAGAGGATGCGGGCGACCAGATAGACCCAGGCGGCGGTTTGCGTCACGGCGGTCGATTGATCGGAGAGCGTGATCACCAGCACCCCGATGGTGAAGAGGATCAGCGCCTCGAAATGGTTGTTCATCGCCCGGAAGAGGCGGGAGGTCTTGAGCGAGACAAGCTCTTGCAGCGGCTTGCCCAGCCGGTCGGGATCGCGGGGCGACAGCGTCTTGCCGGGCCCAAGCTCCAGATTGGCGGGGATCGCCATGAGGGCGAATTGGACGACCTGCAGCAGAGCCGCGAGGGTGAGGACGGTAAGTTCGGGGGTCATAGTCGCAGCAGGGCCTCCGCAATCAGCTCGGCTCGGGTTTGTAGAGAATGTCCGCGGGCAGAGGGGTGCGCCACCTCGATACAAGGCACGCTGAAATGGCGCAAGACCGCCGCGCTGTCGCGCCCCAATGCCAGGGGTTTGCGGCCCATCAACTCCAGCTGGCCGATGGCCTCGAAGGACGCGCGGGCATGGGCGGGCGGAATGGTGCTGGACCGTTTCGGGGTCAGCAGATGAAAGATGGGGGAGATGTAGATATCCCCGCGCGTCAGCCCCACCAGCGCCAGCACCCGGTCGATTACCTTGTTGTAGATGATGCCCGCCAGGTAGCCTCTGCGCTCAAGCTCCGTCCGGTTGGCCCGCGCGGAGGGCGCGTCCAGCCAGTCTTTGGAGATCAGCATCGGCCCGGCGAGGTTGCCGGAGGTCATATGGATCGGGCTGACATAGTCGCCATCAAACCCCTCCTCCGCGAGCGTCGGGTAGCCCGGCAGCCGGAAAGCGCGCCGCGCCGCGATGGCGCGTTGGTAGGCGGGGGAGAGGGTCATGAGGTTTGGGGGTGG
This sequence comes from uncultured Rhodobacterales bacterium, assembly GCA_964387155.1. Taxonomy (GTDB): domain Bacteria; phylum Pseudomonadota; class Alphaproteobacteria; order Rhodobacterales; family Rhodobacteraceae; genus Litoreibacter. The sequence continues at coordinate 4,571 of CAYLVP010000096.1, forward strand.
TTGGCGAAAGTGCGGGTCGATAGCGCTTGTTTGTCGCGCATGGGCGCGGAGGGGGCGCGGTTTGGATCAAGAGATATGGGCGTTTTACTGACGCTCAGGTTCGGATTAGCGGGGGTTGCCATGAGGGCAAATTGGATCGCTTGGAGGAGGGCCGCAAGAGTGAGGACGGTGAGTTCGGGGGTCATGGGTTATTCCTTGAAGGTGGGTTAAAAACCCACCCTACGATTGCGGTGTGATTGCTTAAATTCTGTGGCTCAGAATCCTGATGGACAATTACCAATTGCTTTTGAGGAGCCTTTCAAAGTGAAACGTGCTCCGTCTCCATTCTCAAAAAGGATGTGAACAGACGAGTGTTGCTTTAGTTTGTCACGGAGGTAGTCGAATGTTCCTGCACATGCTCTGCAATCGGAAGGCACCTGGCCGCCCCAAATTGATATTCTTTCTGGTTCAAGAGCGTCGAATGTGACCGTAATTTCGTTTCCCGTTGGAGGTTTCCCGGCCAACGAAAAGCTAATTGAACTCGGAGAGAGGGAACCCTCTTGGCAAGCAACATAAATTTCGTTGCCAGGGCCTTTTTGGATTAATGCTTCTTTTGTTCCTTGGCCAAATCCTGAAACCCATTTCGTATCGCTTCCAAAGGCGTTTGCTCCCATAGCTGTAGGCAGACATCCGAGCATGGCAAGGACAAAAGATCTTCGCATAAACCAGAACATACTTGCTCCCTTCTTTTTTTAATGACCTGTTCACCGCGGAACAGCCACTAAAGATCCATCAACAACCGACGCGGATCCTCCAGCGCCTCTTTCACCCGGACCAGGAAGGTCACGGCGCCTTTGCCGTCAACGATCCGGTGGTCGTAGCTCAGGGCTAGGTACATCATCGGGCGGATGACGACTTCGCCGCCGATGGCCATGGGGCGGTCCTGGATTTTGTGCATGCCGAGGATGCCGGATTGCGGGGGGTTCAGGATGGGTGAGGACATGAGCGAGCCGTAGACACCGCCGTTTGAGATCGTGAAAGAGCCGCCCTGCATTTCAGCCATGGAGAGCTTGCCGTCCCGGGCCTTGGCGCCTTTTTCGGCGATGGCTTTTTCGATGGCGGCGAAGGACATCGAATCCGCGTCGCGGATCACCGGGACCACGAGGCCCGTGGGCGTGCCGGCGGCGATGCCCATATGGACGTAGTTCTTGTAGACGATATCGGTGCCGTCGATCTCTGCATTCACTTCCGGCACTTCTTTCAGCGCATGGCAGCAGGCCTTGGTGAAGAAGGACATGAAGCCCAGCTTGACGCCGTGCTTTTTCAGGAACAGGTCCTTGTATTCATTGCGCAAATCCATGACCGCGCCCATGTCGACCTCGTTATAGGTGGTTAGCATGGCCGCGGTGTTCTGGCTGTCTTTCAGGCGGCGCGCGATGGTTTGCCTTAGCCTCGTCATCTTGACCCGTTCCTCGCGGGAGGCGTCATCTGCAGGGACCGGCGCGCGCGGGGCCGCAGTGGGCGCGGGGGCGCTGGCAGCGGGGGCGGCGAGGGCCTTTTGCACGTCTTCCTTCATGATGCGGCCGTCCTTGCCGGTGCCGGTGACCTGGTCGGCGGAGAGGCCCTTTTCCGCCATCAGCTTCTTGGCGGAGGGCGCATCCTCGACGTCTTTGCCGCCCTGCGCGGCGGGCGCGGTTGTGGTCTCTGGCGTGCCGTCAGCGACGGAATGAGGCACCGCGCCCGCGCCGCCGGAGGTCATGGTGGCGAGCTTGCCGCCCGCCTCGACCGTGTCGCCTTCGCCGGCGAGAATTTCCTGCAGCACGCCAGAGGCGGGTGCGGGCACCTCGACGGAGACCTTATCGGTCTCGAGCTCGCAGAGCATTTCATCGGCGGCGACATTCTCGCCCGGCTTCTTGAACCATGTCGACACCGTGGCCTCTGTCACGCTTTCGCCCAAGGTGGGCACCATGACATCGACGGTTTCGCCTTTGACCGGCGTGGCCTCGGGCGTGTGTTCGGAGACGGGCTCAGCCTTGGCCCCGGATTTGGCCTCCGATTTTGCGGCGGGCTTGGCGGGGGCGGCGCTGTCGCCTTCGGCCACCTGCGCCAGCAGCGCATCGACCCCGACGGTGCTGCCTTCTTCGGCGACAATCTCGCTGAGCGTGCCTGCGACGGGGGAGGGGACCTCGACCGTGACTTTGTCTGTTTCCAGCTCGCAGAGCATCTCGTCGGCCGCGACCGTGTCGCCGGGCTTTTTGAACCAGGTGGCGACGGTCGCCTCAGAGACGCTTTCGCCCAGGGTTGGCACTCGAACTTCGGTCATGGGTTATTTCCCTTCCATGGTCAGCGCGTCATTCACGAGCGCCTGTTGTTCTGCTTTGTGTTTGCTGGCCAGCCCCGTTGCGGGCGAGGCGGAGGCCGCGCGCCCGGCATAGCTGGGGCGGGTGTGCTTGGCTTTGATGCGGGTGAGCACCCATTCGATATTGGGCTCCATGAAGGTCCAGCCCCCCTGGTTCTTGGGCTCTTCCTGGCACCAGACCATATCGGCATTGGGGAAGCGTTCCAGCTCTTTCACCGCGGATTGGGCGGGGAAGGGGTAGAACTGCTCGAACCGCATCAGATAGATGTCGTCGATCCCGCGCGCGTCGCGTTCTTCCAGCAGGTCGTAATAGACCTTGCCCGAGCACATCACCACCCGCTTGATCTTGTCATCGGGTTTCAGCTTGGTGCTGGAATTGCCCTGCTGCGCATCGTCCCAGAGCACCCGGTGGAAGGAGCTGCCGGTCTGGAACTCTTCCGCCTTGCTGACGGCCAGCTTGTGGCGCAGTAGCGATTTTGGCGTCATCATCACCAGCGGCTTGCGGTAGTCACGGTGGATCTGGC
>CAYLVP010000096.1:7442-9858 GCA_964387155.1 uncultured Rhodobacterales bacterium
ATCCAGTTGTCACCGCCGCACATCTGCAAAAAGCGTTCCAGCCGCGCGCTGGAGTGTTCGGGGCCCTGCCCCTCGAACCCGTGGGGCAGCAGCATCACGAGGCCGGACATGCGCAGCCATTTGCTTTCGCCGGAGCTGATGAACTGGTCGAACATGATCTGCGCGCCATTGGCGAAATCGCCAAACTGCGCCTCCCACAGCACCAGCGCGTTGGGCTCGGCAAGGCTGTAGCCATATTCAAAGCCCAGCACCGCATATTCGCTGAGCATGGAGTCGATGACCTCGTAATGGGCCTGGCCGTCGCGGACGTTGTTGAGGGGGTAGTAGCGCTCCTCCGTCTCCTGGTTGATGATGCCGGAATGGCGCTGGGAGAAGGTGCCACGGGTGGAATCCTGCCCGGACAGGCGCACCGGATAGCCCTCGGTCAGCAGCGAGCCAAAGGCCAGAGCCTCACCCGTGGCCCAGTCGAACCCTTCGCCCGTGTCAAACATCTTGGCCTTGGCGTCGAGCAGGCGGCCCACGGTTTTATGGATCGGGTAGCCGTCGGGCACCTCGGTCAGCGCCTTGCCGATATCAAGCATGGTTTCCGCCGTGATGGCGGTCTTTCCGCGCTGATATTTGCCTTTCTCGCGCTGATCGAGATGGGACCATTTGCCGTCCAGCCAATCAGCCTTGTTGGGCTTGAAATTCTTGCCTGCCTCGAACTCCTCGGTGAGATAGGTCTGGAAGGCGCTTTTCATATCCTCGATCTCGCCCTCGGGGATCAGCCCTTCGCCAATCAGCCGCTCGGTATAAAGCGTCAGTGTCGTCTTGTGACCCTTGATTTTCTTATACATCAGCGGGTTGGTGAACATGGGCTCGTCGCCCTCGTTATGGCCGAACCGGCGGTAGCAGATGATGTCGATCACCACATCCTTGTGGAATTTCTGCCGGAATTCGGTGGCGACTTTGGCGGCATGCACCACCGCCTCCGGGTCGTCGCCATTGACGTGGAAAATCGGCGCTTCGACCATCAGCGCAATGTCGGTCGGGTAGGGCGAGGAGCGGGAGAAATGCGGCGCGGTCGTGAACCCGATCTGGTTGTTGACCACGATATGCATCGTGCCGCCGGTCTTGTGGCCTTTCAGCCCTGACAGGCCGAAGCCCTCGGCCACCACGCCCTGACCTGCAAAGGCCGCGTCGCCATGCAGCAGGATCGGCATCACCGAGATACGCGCGTCATCATTGTTCTGGTCCTGTTTGGCGCGGGCCTTGCCCAGCACCACGGGGTTCACCGCCTCCAGATGCGAGGGGTTGGCGGTCAGCGACAGGTGGACGGTGTTGCCGTCAAATTCGCGGTCGGAGGACGCGCCGAGGTGGTATTTCACATCGCCCGAGCCATCGACATCTTCGGGTTTGAAGCTGCCGCCCTGAAATTCGTTGAATATCGCCTTGTAGGGTTTGGCCATCACATTGGCGAGCACGCTCAGCCGGCCCCGGTGGGGCATGCCGATAACGATGTCTTTGACGCCCAGCGAGCCGCCGCGCTTGATGATCTGCTCCATCGCTGGCACCAGCGCCTCGCCGCCATCCAGGCCGAACCGCTTGGTGCCCATATATTTGACGTGGAGGAATTTTTCGAACCCTTCGGCCTCGACCAGCTTGTTCAGGATCGCGCGGCGCCCCTCTTTGGTGAAGCTGATTTCCTTGTCGTAGCCCTCGATCCGTTCCTTCAGCCAACCCGCTTCCTCGGGGTTGGAGATATGCATGTATTGCAGCGCAAACGTGCCGCAATAGGTGCGTTTCAGGATCGCGAGGATCTCCCGCATCGTGGCGGTTTCAAGCCCCAGCACGTTGTCGATGAAGATTGGCCGGTCCATATCGGCTTCCGAGAAGCCGTAGCTGGAGGGCTCAAGCTCTGGATGCGGCTCGGGCTCTTTCATGCCCAAAGGGTCGAGATCGGCGGCCAGATGGCCCCGGATGCGGTAGGCGCGGATGATCATGATCGCGCGGATACTATCGAGCACGGCAGCGCGGATCGCCTCTTGCGAGACCTCGAACTGCATGTCCTTGGCCTTGCCCGCGATCTTCTCGGCAATCGCTTTGCCTTCCTTGGGCGCATCTGCGGGCCATTGACCGTCCAGTGCTGCTGTCAGATCATCCTGCGGTGCGGGCGGCCAGTCGGTACGCGCCCATGACGGGCCTGCGGCCTCCGCCTTGGCGAGGTTCTGGTCGCCCAGCTCTTTGAAAAAGCTTTGCCACGCCTCGTCCACCGCGTTCGGGTTTTCGGCGTAGCGGGCATAAAGCTGCTCCAGATACTCCGCATTATGCCCCTGCATGAAAGAGGAGGCATGGAACTGGTCGTTATTGGACTGGTCGGTCATGGGGTTACCTCATGTGGGTTGGGGCCGAATTTGTTGGGGCCGGGGTCGGAGGG
>CAYLVP010000097.1:0-9243 GCA_964387155.1 uncultured Rhodobacterales bacterium
TGGTGCTGTGAGAGAGGATTGAACTCTCGACCTCACCCTTACCAAGGGTGTGCTCTACCACTGAGCTACCACAGCGAACCGGGTCATCTGGATGACGTGGGCGGGTGGATACGATCAAATCCCTTGCGGCGCAAGCCTTATCTGGACCCTTTTCGCGGGTCGCTGTAAGAGGGGCCATGGGTGGCAAATCGACATCACCAAGGCAGCAGCACGGCCAGAGCGAGGCGCAAAAGCGCGCGGCGCGCCTGAAGGCGGCTTTGAAGTCGAACATGGCCCGCAGGAAGGCCCAGGCGCGCGCCAGAGATGTGTCGGGCAAGGCAGATAAAACCGAGTAGGGGCAGGCAGTTATGGATAAGATCGTTGTCAGGGGAAATGGCCCGCTTAAAGGCCAAATCCCCATATCCGGTGCGAAAAACACCTGCTTGAAGCTGATGACAGCGGCGCTTTTGAGCGATGAGCCTTTGACCCTGACGAACGTGCCGCGTCTTTCGGACATTCAGACTCTGGGCGCTTTGCTGGAATCACTGGGGTGCGAAGTGGCGCTGCTCAATGGCGGCAATGTCATGGCGCTGTCAGCAGGGCGGATCACCTCGCGCAAGGCAGAGTATGATATGGTGCGCAAGCTGCGTGCCTCGTTTAACGTGCTGGGCCCGCTGCTGACGCGCGAAGGGGAGGCCACGGTGTCGTTGCCAGGCGGCTGTGCGATTGGCGCACGCAAGGTCGATCTGCACCTGATGGCGTTGGAAAAGCTGGGCGCCACGCTCACCCTGCAGGAAGGCTATGTGCATGCCAAGGCCCCCGAAGGTGGGCTGATCGGGGCGGAGATCGAGTTTCCTTTCGTGACCGTCGGCGGGACAGAGAATGCGATCACCGCCGCAACCCTGGCCAATGGCACCACCGTCATCGAAAACGCGGCACGCGAGCCTGATACGGTGGATCTTTGCGCATGCCTCAGCGCGATGGGGGCGCGGATTGAAGGGGCTGGAACCTCCACGATCACCATCGAAGGGGTCGACCGGTTGCACGGCGCAACCCATGAAGTGATCCCTGACCGGATCGAGCTTGGCACGTTCATGATCGCCCCCGCCATTGCGGGCGGCGAGGTCGAGCTGCTGGGTGGCCGGCGTGATCTGGTCGAGGCGTTCTGCCAGAAGCTGGAGGCCACCGGCGTTCAGATCGAGGAGACGCCCCGCAGCCTGATCGTGCGCCATGACGGGTCACGCCTGAAGCCCGTCGATGTGGAGACGGAGCCGTTCCCCGGCTTTCCGACGGATTTGCAGGCGCAGATGATGGCGGCGCTGTGTTTTGCTGATGGCAAAAGCGTGCTGCACGAGACCATCTTCGAGAACCGTTTTATGCATGCGCCCGAGCTTATTCGCATGGGCGCGCGGGTAGATGTGCAGGGCGGGCATGCGACCGTCGAGGGCGTGGAACGCATGAAGGGGGCCCCAGTCATGGCGACCGATCTGCGCGCCTCCGTGTCATTGATACTGGCGGGCCTCAAAGCCGAGGGGGAGACGACTGTGGGCCGGGTCTATCACCTAGATCGCGGCTATGAGCGCATCGAGGAAAAGCTGGGTGCGGTTGGCGCGATGATCGAGCGGGTGGCTGAATGACTGACGATATCCGCGAAGATGCCCGGTTTGAAGACGGGGCCGAGCGCCCGCTGAAACTGGTCGCAGCTGATAGCGATGATTTGCAGGTGATCTCGTCGCTGGTGCAGGACGCGGTTTTCCCTGTGGGGGAGATGACATATTCCACCAAGGCGCGCCGCTTTGCCATGCTGATCAACCGGTTCCGCTGGGAGGACGCTCTGGGCCGCCGTCAGGATGACCGGGCCTATGAACGGACGCGCGCGGTCTTGGTCTTTGATGACGTGTCGGCTGTCAAAAGCTCGGGGTTGGAGCGGGATGATCCCGAGCTGGTGATGTCCCTGCTTTCTGTCGCATGGCACCCGGCCGCAGATGGGGCAGGGCAGTGTGAGCTGATCCTTGCAGGCGACGGGGCCATTGCGTTGGATATGGAATGCATCAATGTGACTTTGCAAGACGTCACCCGGCCCTATCTGGCCCCTTCGGGCAAGATGCCCACGCACCCCGAATAGACCGAACCCATGCCCCAGTTTCTCAACAGCCAGGACGCGGATTTCGAAACGCGGTTTGCCAGCCTTCTGAACATGAAGCGCGAGGACAGCCCCGATGTCGATGATGTCGTGGCGGGCATCATAGCGGATGTGCGCGCGCGAGGCGATGCGGCTGTGATCGAGCTGACGGCGAAGTTCGACCGGCTTGAGCTGACCCCCGAGACGCTGGCCTTTACACCGGATGAAATCGCAGCAGAGAGTGCCAAGGTCTCAGCCGAGGACCGCGCTGCGCTGGAATTGGCGGCGGACCGTATTCGGGCCTATCATGATCGGCAGATGCCGCAGGATGCCTCCTGGGAGGGACCGCATGGCGAGACATTGGGGTGGCGTTGGACCGCTGTCTCTGCCGCCGGGCTCTACGTACCGGGCGGGCTTGCGAGCTATCCGTCATCTGTGTTGATGAATGCCATGCCCGCGAAGGTGGCCGGCGTCGACCGTCTCGCCATTTGCGCCCCCACGCCCGCCGGCATCTGCAACCCTTTGGTGCTGCTTGCAGCCGAGATTTGCGGGGTGGACACGGTGTACCGGATCGGCGGCGCGCAGGCGATTGCTGCATTGGCCTATGGCACCGAAACCATCGCTGCGGTTGACAAGATCACCGGGCCGGGCAACGCATTTGTCGCCGCGGCCAAGCGCCGGGTTTTCGGCAAGGTCGGGATCGACATGATTGCTGGCCCGTCCGAGATTTTGGTGATCGCGGATGTCGAAAATGACCCGGACTGGATCGCGGTTGACCTGCTGAGCCAGGCTGAGCATGACGAAAGTGCGCAATCGATCCTGATCACCGATGACGCCGCCTTTGGCGCGGAGGTGGCGCGCGCGGTTGAAAAGCGGCTAGAGGGGCTCGAAAGACGCGCTATTGCGGCCAAGAGCTGGCAAGATTTTGGTGCCGTGATTACGGTGGCAGATATGGATGAGGCCTGCGCCTTGTCTGACAGGATCGCCCCGGAACATCTTGAGATTGCGTGTGAAAATGCCGATGTGGTTGCGGCGCGCATCAAGCATGCTGGTGCGATTTTCGTGGGGGCCTGGACGCCAGAAGCCATTGGAGACTACATCGGCGGGCCAAACCATGTGCTGCCGACCGCACGCTCGGCACGGTTTTCTTCCGGACTGTCGGTTATGGATTTCGTCAAACGTACGACCCTGTCAAAGATGACGCCCGCCGCGCTGAAAGCGATCGGGCCGGCGGCGGAGCAGCTTGCCACCTCAGAAGGGTTGCAGGCCCATGGCTTGTCAGTGCGGGCAAGATTGGACAGGCTGAACGAATGAGTGATGACATAAACAAGCCGACCGACCGGCTCAGCCATATTGAGATTGACGATTCCGGCCTGCCGACGCCCACTCCAGAGATTGAGCAGGAGCGCAAAGTCGCCATTTTCGACCTGCTGGAGGATAACAGCTTTGCCGTGCCACGCGAGGGCGTGCCAGAGGGGCCGTACCGGCTGCTTTTGGCGATCCGGGAACGGCGTCTGGTGTTTGAGGTAAAGACGGAAGCTGAGGACCCGGCCGCCGAGTTTCATTTGTCGCTTGGCCCGTTTCGGCAGGTGGTGAAAGACTATTTCCAGATTTGCGAGAGCTATTTTGACGCGGTTAAAAAGCTGCCGCCCAGCCAGATCGAGGCCATCGACATGGCGCGGCGCGGCATTCACAATGAAGGTGCCCGCGTCTTGCAGGAACGACTGGACGGCAAGGCCACGGTCGATATCGACACATCCCGGCGCCTCTTCACGCTGATTTGCGTGCTGCATTTCGGGGCCTGATCGCATGACAAAGGACTTGCCCCAATCGGTCCTGTTTTGTTGCGATCACAACGCCGTCCGCTCCCCCATGGCGGAGGGGATGATGAAGAAATTCTACGGCACCTCCATCTATGTGCAGTCGGCGGGCGTGAAGAACGATCTCGACATTGACGGATTTTCCGTTGCGGTCTGCCAAGAGCTGGGCGTCGAGCTGAACCGGCACCGCACCCGGTCTTTCGAGGAAATGCAGGAATGGGGTGACGATCTGTCGGGCTTTGACCTCATTGTGGCCCTGAGCCCTGCGTCGCAGCGGCAAGCGTTGGAGCTGACGCGATACTACCATCTTGATGTGGAGTATTGGCCCATTCTCGACCCGACTGGCCTCGGCGAGGGGCGCGAAGAGAAGCTGAATTCCTACCGGCAGGCGCGCGATCAGATCAAGACGCGCATCACGCAGCGCTTTGGCCAAGCCAGCCGGAGTGACTAGACCTTAGAATTTTCAGGCAAGGTTGGAAATTTTATTTGACCGGGGCCAAGTGCTCGGTCAGGGTCCGGGCTGTTCGGATCGGGGCCCATGGACTACTCTGCTTTTTTGACTGCCAATCTCTTCGTGCACGGTGCGCTTGCTTGCTATGTTGCGGGTTTTGCTGTGCGCGACGAGCTGATCCTGCGGCTTTTCGTTACTGTAGGCTCGACGCTCTATATCCTCTATTATTACTTCATTTCGGACAGTCCGCTGTGGGATGCGATCTGGGCGAGTGCTGTTATCGCCGGGATCAACGTGCTGATGAGCCTTGTGATTTTGCGGGAGCGGTCCACGATTGGGATGTCCGCCCCGATGCGTCAGCTTTATGAGGCGTTTCCAACGCTCAATCCAGGCCAGTTTCGCAAAATCATGCGCGACGCCGACTGGCGCACCGCTGAGCGTGAAACAGAACTATGCACCCGGGGCGCGCCGCTAGACCATCTTTATTTTGTCACCAAGGGCGCGGTCTATGTAGAGCGTGGCGGCAAACGCAGCCGTGTAGAGGCGGGCAATTTCATTGGTGAGATTTCCTTCCTGATTGGCGGCGAGGCCACGGCGCGCGTCGTGGCGCCGGAGGGGACGGAATATGTCGTCTGGTCACGCAAGAGGCTGGGCGAGATGATGAAGAAATCCTTGCGTCTTTCCAACGCGTTGAGCGCCTTGTTTAACACAGATATCGCGCGCAAACTGTCCGTCAGCGCGCCAGAGCTGTCGGTCATGCTGGATACGCACGCCCAAGACAGGTCAGGAGCGGCGGAGCGCCTGCATTAGCGCGCGGCGAATTGCGGCTTTGGTGCGTTCGTCATTGGTGTCGACTCTCAACAGCAGCTGCCCATTGTCGCCCTCGATCTCTTCGAAAGCGGGCGCAATGGCCTCGCCGTCAGACAACACCACCTCGTAGGGGATCACATCGCGCGCCACACCTTTAAAGGTCACCTGCGGAAGCGCGCGCGCCTCTACGACGTCTTTGACATGGGCGTAGGTCTCGTAACTGATGACGATCCCGCCGGGCTGGGCGATGCCTTCAAGCCGGGCGGCGAGGTTCGCCTCCGCGCCGATGATGGTGTAATCCATACGTTCGTCCGAGCCGAAATTGCCCACATTGCAATAGCCCGTGTTGATCCCCATGCGCGCCTTGAACGGATGCTCGACCCCGCGCGCGCGCCAGACCTGTTCCAGCTCGCCCAGCCGCTCCTGCATGTCGAGCGCCATGCGCAGGCAGGCCTTTGCGTCCTCGGTCGCGCCGCGCGTCTCGGGATCGCCAAAGAAGGCCACCATCGCATCGCCGATGAACTTGTCGATTGTAGCACCGTGATCCTCGGCAATGCTGCACATCTCGGTAAAATACTCGTTGAGCAGGTTGGTCAGCTCTTCGGGTTGCAGCATTTCAGCCGTCGATGTGAAATCCTTGATGTCGGAGAAAAACACCGTCAGTTTCTTGCGCTCTGTCGAGATGACCGCTTCGCGTTCGCCCGAGAAGATCGACCGATAGACCTGGGGCGAGAGGTATTTCGAGATTTTCATCGAGACCCCGGCGAGGAACTCGTTGTTGGCCGTAAGCTCGCTGTTCATCGCAGAGAACCGGCCAGCCAGGCGGAACTGCATCATTGCAAAGAACAGCCCCCCCGAGCCCGCAATCAACAGATAGGCCAGCATCCATTTGAAGGAAAAGATGTTGAGCGCAACCGGCTGATGCACCGATATGGTTTGCAGGCCGCGCACATCGCCGACGCTCCAATCCGTCTTGGGGCTTTCGGCATGCGCGTTGTGGCAGGCCACACAGGTGCCGCCCATGATCACCGGGGTCGCCAGTGTGACCCGTTGGTCCCATAGGTTGCCGGAGGTCTCCATGACCACCGGATCCTGGTCCAGCGCCGTGCGGAACTCCGCAAGCGCGCGCGCCTCGAACGGGCTGAGGTTGTGAGGCGGACGGTTTTCAAACGGGAAATCCGAGACGAAGCGGTATTCGATATCGCCCTCGGTTGCCTTGAACGCATCACCCAGTTCCAGCGACAGGGTAGCGGGAATGGGGATTGCGCCCGGCACCTCATGGTAATTGTGCAAGGGTGAGGTTTGCCCATCCGTGCTGAGCACCCGGCCCACGACATTTTGAGCATAATAACCCCGCACCGCCGTGATGATGGAATTCAGGCTGGTGGCTTGCCGTTCCAGATTGCGCTCTGACAGGGTTTTGAGGTCCATCCAAAGCGTGAAGGGCAGGGCAAGAAGCGCCACAAATACCAGCAACACGACCCAGCTTGGCCTGTGCAGCAACAATGTGCCAATCCGCTCCATATCCGCCCCCTGATTACCAACGGCCAGACCGTAGCACCAAATTACCTCCATGCAATGAAATTGGAGGCCAGGCCAACCAGGGGCGTTAAGACATTTCGCTTGAAAACCGGCAGGTTTGGATACATGTAGTGCCACGTCCGCAGCCAGGCGGATCAAACTATGGAGTGAACATGGCCAAGGAAGAACTGCTCGAATTCCCCGGTGTCGTGAAGGAACTCCTGCCTAACGCGACGTTTCGGGTCGAGCTGGAAAACGGCCATGAGATCATCGCGCATACGGCAGGCAAGATGCGCAAGAACCGCATCCGGGTCCTTGCAGGCGACAAGGTGCAGGTGGAAATGACCCCCTATGACCTGACCAAAGGTCGGATCAATTACCGCTTCAAATAAGGGCAAACGCGTGTTTGCCCGCATCGGTGGCTGGCCTTTGGTCGCCGGTCCAATCCGGGCTGAGACCCGGTCGATGCGCTGCCCGCCGCTTGGGTGTGATCGGATATGACGGCACGACCCGCTGACGCATCGCTTAAACTGATCCTCGGGTCCGGCTCCCCACGCCGGTTGGAGTTGCTGGCCCAGCTGGGCCTCGTCCCGCATGATGTGCGTCCGCCTGATATTGACGAAACGCCTTTAAACGGCGAGCTGCCGCGGGTCTACTGCGCCCGCATCGCGCGGAGCAAGGCAGAAGCGCTGACGCTGGCCGGCGATGAGGTCGCGCTTTGCGCCGATACCACCGTTGCCATGGGGCGTCGTATCCTCGGCAAACCCGCTGACGAGAAAGAGGCCGCAGAGTTCCTGCTGGCTCTGTCAGGCCGCAGGCACCGGGTCATCACCTCCGTCGTTGTGCGTCGTGGCGACGATATCTGGGCGCGCGATGTTGTGACCACGGTCAGGATGAAAAACCTCAGCGACGACGAACTGAATGGCTACCTTGCCTCCGACGATTGGCGGGGCAAGGCGGGTGGCTATGCGATCCAAGGGCCCGCCGGCGCGTTCATTCCATGGATACAGGGCTCCTACACGGGTGTCGTGGGGCTGCCCGTGGCCGAGACCGCAGGGCTGCTGCGCGCGGCGGGGGTGGCGCTGTGAAAGGTCTTCAGATCGTCATGGACCATGTCGCAGGACGCCCTGCTGCCGCGCTTCTGCGCGACGGGCAGCTTGATGATTTCTTGCTCACGGCCCCCGATGACGCGCCGCCCGCGCCGGGTGCAATCTTTCGCGCGGTTGCCGATCGACCGCTGAAAGGGCAAGGCGGCATGATCATGAAGCTGCCTCAGGGCGAGACCGCGCTTTTTCGCGGCGCCAAAGGGCTGAAGCCCGGCACGGCAATGCTGGTGCAGGTGACCTCATACGCAGAGCCCGGCAAGGCCGTGACGGTGACCGATAAGATCATCTTCAAGGGCCGCAGCTGCATCGTTACGCCAGGGTCGGCTGGGATCAACATCTCGCGCCAGATCCGCGCCGAGGAAGAGACGCTGCGCCTGCGCGAGATCGTGCATGCGACGGCAGCGGCTGAAACCCAGTTCGGGTTGATCGTGCGCTCCAACGCGCAAGGGCTGGACGGGGAGGAGATCGCCGGTGAGGTCGAAGACCTCTGCGCACTTGCTCAGGCCGTCATGGCTGACACGCAAGGTGTGCCAGAGCTGTTGGTTGACGCCCCAGATGCGCAGACCCTGGCCTGGCGGGATTGGGCGGCTGCGGATGTTGTGGAAGGGTTTGAGGCGCATGGCGTGCTTGACGCGCTGGCGGTTTTGGATGGCGCGGATGTGCGGCTTGGCGAGGCCACGGTCTTTATTGAGCGGACCCGCGCTTTGGTGGCTGTCGATGTCAACACAGGCGGCGACTTTTCCGCCGCATCGGGTCTGAAGGCCAATCTGGCCTGCGCCCGAGCCTTGCCGCGCCAGCTGCGCTGCCGGGGGCTAGGCGGGCAGATCACTTTGGACCTTGCCCCGATGCCCAAGAAAGACCGTCGGCAGTTTGAACAAGCCCTGCGCGCTGCTTTCAAATCTGACCCGATTGAAACCGCCCTTGTCGGCTGGACGCCGCTTGGTCATTTTGAGCTGCAACGCAAGCGCGAGCGCTTGCCGCTGCCGAAAGGATTGGCCCAATGAGCTGCCCGATCTGTTCCAAGGACACTTTGCAGAAATACCGCCCCTTCTGCTCTAAACGCTGCGCCGACCTTGACCTCGGCAAGTGGATGACCGGGGCCTATGCGGTGCCGAGCCAGGGCGAGGATGACGCCGAAGAGCTGATCGAAGAGCTCGACAAGGCCTTGCGTGACGATCCTGAGGCCGATACGTCCAAACTCCACTGACGGCTCCCGGTCGCGGGCAGGGAATTTTTTACGCGATCCCCTCTGGACAGGCCGAAATCCCTGTCCTAAGTAGCGGGACGTTCGCAGCAAGGTACCTCTCGCGAACGCCCGGCGCCCGGGTAGCTCAGGGGTAGAGCAGTGGATTGAAAATCCTCGTGTCGGTGGTTCGATTCCGCCCCCGGGCACCATTTAGCAAACAAAAAACACGTAGTTGCCGGTCCTCCTGT
>CAYLVP010000098.1:0-9168 GCA_964387155.1 uncultured Rhodobacterales bacterium
CGACGGCGAACATCATGGCGATGGCATGTTCGGCGGTGGTGATCATGTTGCCGAAGGGCGTGTTCATCACGATGATCCCCTTCCTGGAAGCGGCTGGGATGTCGACATTGTCGACCCCGATCCCTGCGCGGCCGATGACTTTCAGGTTGTCTGCGGCAGCGATCAATTTCTCGGTCGCTTTGGTGGCCGAGCGGATGGCGAGGCCGTCATATTGCGGGATCAGGTCCAGCAGCTTTTCCTTGTCCTTGCCGAGCTCGGGCATGAAGTCGACATCGATGCCGCGGTCGCGGAAGATCTGAACGGCGGTCTCGGAAAGCTTGTCGGAGACGAGTACTTTGGGGGCCATGTGGGCGCTCCTCATTTTGGAAGAATGTGCGGTACACGGGGCGTACACAAGCCGTACACACCCCGTCGTGACGGTGTGCGGTCAGGCGGCCTGCGACTGAGCTGAGATTTCGGCGTCAAACGCGTGGGCGATCCAGGGCATCAGCGCCTCGATATCCGCGGTCTCGACCGTGGCGCCGCACCAGATGCGCAGCCCAGCAGGAGCGTCGCGATACGCGCCGATATCATAGGCCACGCCTTCTACGTCCAATCGCTTAGCGACGGCCTTGGCGAAGGCCGCCCCATCAGCAATCCGGTCATCGGTGAATTTCAGACAGACCGAGGTGTTCGACCGGGTCGCGGGATCGACGGCAAGATTGGCAAGCCATGGCGTTGCGTCGGCAAAATCATTGACCGCCTTCGCGTTTGCATCAGCGCGCGCAATCAGCCCTTTAAGACCGCCTACGGATTTGGCCCAGTTCAGCGCAAAAAGGTAGTCTTCGACACAGAGCATAGAGGGCGTGTTTATCGTCGCGCCTGTAAAGATGCCGTCGATCAGCTTGCCGCCTTTGGTGAGCCGGAAAATTTTGGGCAAGGGCCAGGGCGGGCTATAGCTTTCCAGCCGTTCCACCGCTCGAGGAGCCAGGATCAAAACGCCATGCGCGGCCTCGCCGCCCAAAACTTTCTGCCAGCTGAAGGTCGTGGCGTCCAAACGGTCCCAGGGCAAGTCCATCGCAAAGGCGGCTGAGGTGGCGTCGCAGAGCGTCAGACCGCCACGTTCCGCTGGAACAGAGTCTTTTGACGGCACCCGCACACCGGAGGTGGTGCCGTTCCAGGTGAAGCAGACATCCTTGTCAAAATCGACCGTGTCGAAGTCAACGATCCGGCCATAATCTGCCGTCTTCACCTCGGCGTCGAGTTTCAACTGCTTGATCGCATCAGTGACCCAGCCAGAGCCGAAGCTTTCCCAAGCCAGCATCTCGACGGGCCGCGCGCCCAGCAGGTTCCACATCGCCATCTCATAGGCGCCGGTGTCGGAGGCGGGCACGATGCCGATTAGGTAATCCTCTGGCACGCCCAACACTTCGCGGGTCAGGTCAATCGCCTCTTTCAGCTTGGCCTTGCCCGGTGCGGCGCGGTGAGAGCGGCCCAGCGGGGCGTCTGCCAGCCTGGCCAATTCGAATGTGGGGGGTTTGGCGCAAGGGCCGGATGAAAAACGCGGATTCGCCGGCCGCGCAGCCGGAGCAGGTGATGCCATCAATGCTATCCTCACAGATAAATGCCCTTCGTTGGGGAAGGGTGTCCCACTGGTTGGGATAAGCGCGGCTTCGGGGTTCCACAACCGCAAATCGGCAGCTATAGCGGCGGAAGACGCGGATTTCGCGACATTGCTGACTATGATTGGAAACTTCGCCGATGTTTGTCGCCTCGTTGCTGACCTCTCCATCCGAGCCTGCTCTGGAACCGGCGCTGGTTGAGTCGTTGCGCAACGCCTGGGGTGGTGGGGCGGTCCAATGGCTGATGCCGGATGTCGCGGCGGAGTTCGATGTGGCGCAGCTGCCCGAAAACCTCACCCCGGTTTGGCAGGACCTGCAGGGAATGAAGGTTGATCTGCTGGTGCATCCCGCTGAGGGGCGCAAAAAGCGCCTGCTGCTGGCGGATATGGACAGCACAATGATCGAGCAGGAGTGCATTGACGAGCTGGCCGACTTTGCCGCTGTGGGCGCTCGTGTGGCCGAGATCACGGCACGGGCAATGAATGGGGAGATCGCGTTTGAAGGCGCCCTGCGGGAGCGGGTCGGGCTGCTGAAAGGGCTGGATCAGGCTGTGTTAGAGACTGTTTTGGCAGAGCGTATCACCTTCATGCCCGGCGGCAAAACGCTGCTGTCGACGATGAAGGCGCAGGGCGGTTACGCCGCGCTTGTCTCTGGCGGGTTCACCGCCTTTACGGGGCCTGTGGCCGCGCATCTGGGGTTTGACGAACATCGGTCGAACCGGTTTGAGATTGCGGATGGCATGCTTACCGGCCAGGTGATCCCGCCGATTTTTGGCAAAGAAGCGAAGGTTGAAGCGCTGGATGACCTGACCGCGTGGCTGGGGATCAGTGACGCCGAGGTGCTGGCGGTTGGTGATGGCGCGAATGATCTGGGCATGCTGACCCGCGCGGGCATGGGCGTTGCGTTGCATGCCAAGCCGTCGGTGCAAGAGCAGGCGCAGTTTCGTGTCAATCACGGCGACCTGACCGCGTTGCTGTTTCTGCAAGGCTATAGCGCGGAGGAGTTTGCAACATGACCAAGCCAAGTCTTGACGGGGCCTATGCGCTGAGAACGCCGCAGGATTCGGTGGAACTATATGGCGCATGGGCCGAGGCCTATGACATGAGCTTCGCGCAAAGCTCTGGCTATCAGCTGCCCGAGCTAGTGGCGCAGGCCTATGCCAAGGCGGGCGGGTCCGGGCCTGTGCTGGATGTCGGCGCGGGCACCGGGCTTGTGGGCGCAGCGCTGGCACGGCATCGGGTGGGGCCGGTGGATGGGACGGATATCTCGCCCCACATGCTGGCCGAGGCGGCGCTGAAAGACTGCTACGAAAATCTGTTCGAAGGCGATTTGACCGCGCGGCTGAGCGTCGAGGATGCCGGCTATGCCGGGATTGTCAGCGCGGGGACGTTTACGCATGGCCATGTCGGGCCCGAGGCGTTTGACGAGCTGCTGAGGGTGGCGCGCGGCGGTGCCTTGATCGTGCTGTCGATCAATGCGGACCATTTCGAGGGCCGCGGTTTTGCGGCGAAATTTGACGATCTGGGCGGCGCGATTGATGCGCTGACGCTGACGGAGGTGCCGATCTATGCGGGTTCGCAGGACGCTGTGCATGCCGATGACCGCGCATTGATTGCGTGTTTCAGAAAGTCTGAGTGAGCTGCCTTAAAGGGCGTTAACTGGCATAGTTAGAGCCTTCTTCATCCAGCATCGCTTTCAGCTCGGCCAGATGGCGGATGTCTTGTTCGGGGTAGGTTTCAATCTCGTCCGCGGTCTTGGCGGCGATCTCATCGGGGAGGATCGCCAGCGGTCGGCCGGTTTGCAGGGCGTTGATATAGACCTCGCAAGCGCGTTCGAAGAAATACATGCGGTTGAAGGTTTCCGCGACCGTGTCTCCGATCACCATGATCCCGTGGTTGCCCATGATCATGACCTTCTTCCTGGGGTCGGAAAATAGCTGCGCGCACCGCTCCCCCTCTTCCTCGAATGCGAGGCCGCCGTAATTGTCGTCCACCACCTGCCGGTCGTAAAACATCGCGGCATTCTGATCGAGCGGGGGCAGGATCTTGTCATCAAGGCAGGCCAGGACCGTGGCGTGGACGGAATGCACATGCATGGCGCAGCGCGCATGGGGACAATGGCGGTGCAGCCCGCCATGCAGACCCCAGGCGGTCGGGTCGGGCGCGTCGGGGCCGTTCAGCGTGTCGGGGTCATTCGCATCGACCACCAGCATGTCGGAGGCTTTCACCCGGGAGAAATGCATCTGGTTCGGGTTCATCAAGAACCGCGTGCCATCGGCGTTGATCGCGAGGGAGAAATGGTTCGACACGCCCTCATGCATGTTCAGCCGCGCGGTCCAGCGAAAGGCCGCAGCGAGGTCCACGCGCTCTTGCCAATGGTCGATATTGTTGCGGGTTCCGTCCATCTTCCCCTCCCTCATTTGCGGGCAGCAGAGCATGGCTGGCGCGCCGGCGCTAGCTTTTTTGCGTCTTGCGCTTGGCTCTGAGGGTATGACAATTGGTCCATGGAACACCCTTCGCTGAAATCCTGGGCGGACTGCGCTGCGAGCCTTGTTGCTGTGGCCGCCGGACGCGCGCCTGCTGACATGGTGATCCGTGGCGGCAAGCTGGTGAATGTTCACACCCGGGAGGTGCTGGACGGATGGCAGATCGCGATTGCCGAGGGGCGCTTTGCCTATGTCGGCCCGGATGCGGGGCATTGCGTTGGGCCCAAGACGCATGTGATCGAGGCCGCTGGCCGCTACCTGATCCCCGGGCTGTGCGATGGGCATATGCATATTGAAAGCGGCATGCTGACCCCGGCGGAATTTGCCGCCGCTGTGATCCCGCATGGCACCACCACGATGTTCACCGACCCGCATGAGATCGCCAATGTGCTGGGCTTGGATGGCGTGCGTTTGATGCATGATGAGGCTCTGTTACAGCCCATATCGATCTTTACGCAGATGCCAAGCTGTGCGCCATCTGCCCCCGGGTTAGAGACCACCGGCTATGAGATCGGCCCCGATGATGTGGCCGAAGCCATGACCTGGCCGGGGATCATCGGGCTGGGGGAGATGATGAATTTCCCCGGTGTCGTGAATGGCAGCCAGCAAATGCTGGCTGAGATCGCGGCGACGCAGAAGGCGGGCAAAACGGTGGGCGGGCATTATGCCTCGCCCGATCTGGGGCCGGACTTTCACGCCTATGCTGCCGGTGGCCCGGCCGATGACCATGAAGGCACTTGCGAGGCGGATGCGATCGCGCGTGTGCGCCAGGGCATGCGGTCGATGATGCGGCTTGGCTCTGCGTGGTATGATGTGGAGACGCAGATCACGGCGATCACTGAAAAGGGCCTTGATCCGCGCGGGTTTATTCTGTGCACCGACGATTGCCATTCAGGCACTCTGGTCAATGACGGGCATATGAACCGCGTGGTGCGGCATGCAATCGCCTGTGGCTGCGACCCACTGATTGCGCTGCAGATGGCGACGATCAACACGGCTACGCATTTCGGGTTGGAGCGGGAGCTGGGTTCTATCGCGCCGGGGCGGCGGGCGGATGTCATTGTGACCGCCGATCTTGAGACATTGCCGATAGAGACCGTGATTGCCCTTGGGCAAGTGGTGGCCGAGGACGGTGCGCTAAAGGCCCGTTGTCCGCATCTTGACTGGCCTGCTGAGGCGCGGGAGACCGTCAAGCTGGGCAAGGTTCTGACGGCTGGGGATTTTGTGATCACAGCGCCGGAATACGCGGAGACGCTGACCGCGAATGTCATCGGGGTTGTCGAAAATCAGGCGCCCACACAGGCACTGAAGCGCCAAGTTGAGGTGAAACAGGGT
Organism: uncultured Rhodobacterales bacterium; assembly: GCA_964387155.1. GTDB lineage: Bacteria > Pseudomonadota > Alphaproteobacteria > Rhodobacterales > Rhodobacteraceae > Litoreibacter. Next base: position 5,422 of record CAYLVP010000098.1, read on the forward strand.
CTCGTTTCTGCTCAAGGCGGCATTGCGCAGATTGCGTTGGTGGAACGGCATCGCGCGACGGGCCATGTCACCAATGCGCTGGTCGAAGGCTTCGGGTATGAGGGCGAGATGGCCATGGCCTCGACCGTAGCGCATGACAGCCATCATATGATCGTTGTGGGCACCTCGCGGGAGATGATGGCGCAGGCGGCCAACCGGCTGGGCGAAGTGGGCGGCGGCATCACGGTCTGGAAAGATGGCGCAGAGCTGGCGCTGGTTGCGCTGCCCATTGCCGGGCTGATGTCCGACAGCCCCGCGCGGGAGGTTGCGGCGAAGGCGGATCAAATGGTTGCCGCCATGCAGGCCTGCGGCTGCACGCTGAACAACGCCTATATGCAGCATTCGCTGCTGGCGCTGGTTGTGATCCCGGAGCTGCGGATCTCGGACCTTGGGCTGGTCGATGTGACAAAATTCGAAATGACGACATTGTTTGAGGCTGAGACATGATAAAATCCGACTCCGATCTTCCTGTTGAGACCGTGGATATCCCGGAACCGGAGTTCTTTTCAGACCCTAAACAGGCGGTGGACCGGCTTTGCGCGCTTTATATGGCGGCCACTGGTTTTCTGACGGAGAAGTTCAATATGGCGCTGGCAGGCGGGCAACCTGCAGCGCGCTTCCGCGCTTTCTACCCGGAGGTGCGGCTGACCACGACCACATTTGCGAAGGTCGACAGCCGGTTGAGCTTTGGCCATGTCGCCGCGCCCGGGACCTATGCCGCGACGATCACGCGGCCCGACCTGTTTCGGCACTATCTTGAGCAGCAGATAGAGCTGCTGATCGACCATCATGGGGTCAAGGTCCAGATCGGGGCCTCGTCTACGCCGATGCCTGTGCATTTCGCCGCCGCTGCGGGCAACGAGGTCACCGTGCCACAGGATGGCGCGATTGATTTCACGCTGCGTGATGTCTTTGACGTGCCAGATCTGTCAACGACCAATGATGACATCGTTAACGGGGTCAGCATGGCCCACCCGGACGGGGCGAGCCACCTGTCGGGGTTCACGGCGCAGCGGATCGATTACTCGCTGGCGCGGCTGACGCATTACACGGCGACGGACCCCGAGCATTTCCAGAACCACGTGCTGTTTACCAACTACCAGTTCTATGTGGACGAGTTTGAGGCCTATGCGCGGTCGATGCTGGCCGATGCGACAAGCGGCTACACCGCCTTTGTCAGCACCGGCAATCACATCCTGACCAATGACACGGATGCCATTCCCCCTGTCGGCAAGATGCCGCAGATGCCGACCTATCATTTGAAGAAGGAAGACGGCTCGGGGATCACGTTGGTTAATATCGGGGTGGGGCCGTCCAATGCGAAGACGGCCACGGATCATATCGCGGTGCTGCGCCCACATGCCTGGCTGATGGTCGGCCATTGTGCGGGGCTGCGGAACTCGCAATCGCTGGGCGATTTCGTGCTGGCCCATGCCTATCTGCGCGAAGACCATGTGCTGGATGACGACCTGCCCGTCTGGGTGCCGATCCCGGCGCTGGCCGAGGTGCAGATCGCGCTGGAAGACGCGGTGGAAGAGGTGACCGAGCTGCAGGGGTATGACCTGAAACGGATCATGCGGACGGGCACCGTGGCGACGATTGACAACCGCAATTGGGAGCTGCGCGATCAGTCGGGCCCGGTGCACAGGCTCAGCCAATCCCGCGCCATCGCGCTGGACATGGAAAGCGCCACAATTGCCGCAAACGGGTTCCGCTTCCGGGTGCCTTACGGGACGCTGCTTTGCGTGTCTGACAAGCCGCTGCATGGGGAGCTGAAGCTGCCGGGCATGGCCTCGGATTTCTATAAATCACAGGTCGCGCGGCATTTGCTGATCGGGATCAAGGCGATGGAACGGCTTGCCGAGATGCCTTTGGAGCGGCTTCATTCGCGGAAATTGCGCAGTTTCGAAGAAACAGCCTTCCTCTAGGCGCTAGAAATTGCAGAAAAACGTCGAAAAATAAGGTTTTTGGCACACTAATCGTTGTGTGTGACGCCTACATTCAGTTAGGTTCGCCCAATAACACCCAAGAGATGGGATACTAGAGGGAGACAGCTCATGGCGTCGAAACCAATGACCAAGACTCAACTGGTCGCAGCACTGGCCGAAGAAGCCGACACCGACAAGAAGGGCGCCGCGGCGGCTTTGGACGGGATCATCAACATCATCACCCGCGAGGTGTCAGGTGGCGGCGCAGTGACCCTGCCCGGCGTTGGCAAAATCTACTGCCGCGAGCGTCCAGCCCGCATGGTCCGCAACCCGGCCACCGGCGAGCAGATCAAGAAGGAAGCCGACAAGGTGGTCAAGATGACCATCGCCAAAGCGCTGAAAGACAGCGTGAACGGCTAAGGCGCGTCACTTGCACAAAGTTTTGAGGGTCGCCCCGGGCGGCCCTTTTCTTTTGCCTTCTGTGACCTGATTGTGCGCCTGTGGGCGCGCATGATGCTGGAGACAGTGGCGGGTGTGCCGTGTCTGCCGAGCGCCTCGGGCGGGGGGTGTTTGTGAAGCAATGAAGCCGGGATGGGCGCTATGGATGTCAAAGCGATTGCGATGGGGCTGGCCTTTGCCCTGATCTGGTCCAGCGCCTTTACCTCCGCCCGGTTTATCGTCACCCAGGCCCCGCCTTTGACGATTTCAGCGCTGCGGTTTTTGCTGGCCGGCCTCATCGCGATCGGGCTGGCGAAGATGATGGGACAGAGCTTTCGGCTGACCGCCGCGCAATGGCGCACGGTGGTGATTTTCGGGGTCTGCCAGAACGCGATTTACCTTGGCCTGAATTTTGTGGCGATGCAGACGGTTCAGGCCTCTCTGGCCGCAATCATTGCGTCGTCGATGCCGCTGCTGGTCGCCCTGTTCGGATGGGTGGTTTTGAAGGACCGCATTCCGGCAATGGGCGTGGTCGGGCTGATTGTCGGGTTCGCCGGGGTCGCCGTGATCATGGGGGCACGGGTCAGCGGGGATGTGGATGCCTTTGGCGTCATCCTTTGTGTCATTGCGGCGCTGGCGCTGGCCGTGGCGACATTGGCGATGCGCGGCGTGTCGGGGGGCGGCAATCTGATGATGGTGGTCGGGCTGCAGATGCTGGTGGGCTGTGCTGTGTTAACGGTCTGCGCGATGATTTTCGAAGAGATGGTGATCAAATGGACCACGCCTTTGGCGCTGGCCTTCGCCTATACGACCCTTGTGCCGGGCGTCATCGCCACCTTCATCTGGTTCCTGCTGGTCGACCGGATCGGCGGGGTGAAGGCCGCGACCTTCCACTTCTTGAACCCGTTTTTCGGGGTTGCGATTGCAGCGGCCCTGTTGGGGGAGCAGTTGGGGCTTTGGGACGTGATCGGGGTTGCCGTGATTACCGCCGGTATCCTTGCGGTGCAGCTGTCCAAACAGCGCGCCTAGCCGATCTTGCCCTGATTGCCGCCGTTCTGACCGCGATGCAGCAGGATGTGGTCGAGGATCACGCAGGCCATCATGGCCTCGCCCACAGGCACCGCGCGAATGCCGACGCAAGGGTCATGGCGGCCTTTGGTGATGATTTCGGTCTCTTCGCCGGATTTGGTCACCGTCTTGCGGGTCGTCAGGATCGAGCTGGTCGGCTTGACCGCGAAACGGACCACCAAATCCTGACCGGTCGAGATACCGCCCAGGATGCCGCCTGCGTGGTTCGAGCTGTAGACAGGCCCGTCGGGACCCATGGAGATCTCGTCTGCAT
>CAYLVP010000099.1:0-9033 GCA_964387155.1 uncultured Rhodobacterales bacterium
GTTTTATATGTGCTCTTGGGAGGTTTCACCTCCCGCCGCACGGGCATCCCACCAGAGTATTTCTGGCAAAAAGAAGCTTCTAGGGAGGCTGCCTTAGGGGCTCAACTGCACCAACCGCGCCAGCACCACCGCCGCCTCCCGTCGCGCGGCGTGCGCGTCGCACACACCTGATTGCGCGGCTTCCAGCCAGACCCCGTCCATATAGGCCTGCAAGGTCGCTGTGACGGAGCTCACCTCAGAGGCTTCCACCAAGTGGCGCAACTCGGCCTGTAGGTGCCTTTGCACGCGGCCCCGGTTGATGCGCTGCAGCCGCGCCAAGCTGCGCGAATAGGGCGCGTTTGACCAGAATTGCACCCAGAGCGAGCATTGCGCGGGCACAAACAGGCGGTCGTCGAAATTGGCGGCAACAACGGCTTCCAGCCGGGCGCGCGGGTTTCGCGCCTGTGCCAGCCCCTCAACCGTGGCGTGCCGCAACACCCTTAGAAGCCTGCGCATCGTGGCCTCCATCAGTTTTTCTTTGGTGCCGAAGTAGTAGTTGATCGAGGCGGCGGAGGCATTCGCCTCTTGCGCGATATCCGTCATCGTCACTTGGGCATAGCCATGCTGATGCACTGCGCGGATGGCAGCGGAGGTCAGCTCGTCATTTCTGATGTCGCGAATGCGGGACATGGGCGACGTATCGCAGGTTCGCCCCGGCTTTGCAAAAATTGCCCGGCTTTGCAAAAATTGTACGACCATACAAGTTTTCTTGCTGACATGGCGGATGCCCGCTAAACCAAGTCGTCAAAGCTGTCAGGAGAGCCCCATGCGCGCGCAACCCACCGCAAGCCATTTCATCAACGGTGCCTATGTCGAAGACACCGCAGGCGAGGAGATCTCGTGCATCTTTCCCGCGACCGGCGAGGTGGTGGCCAAGCTCCATTCTGCCACGCCAGCGATCATTGAACAGGCTTTGGAAAGCGCGAAGGCAGGTCAGAAAATCTGGGCGGCGATGACCGGGACGGAGCGGGGGCGGGTGCTGCGCCGCGCGGCCCTCATCATCGAAGAGCGCAACCGCGATCTGTCCATTCTCGAGACGCTCGACACGGGCAAGCCACTTTCCGAGACGCTTTATGTCGACGCCACCTCGGGCCGGGAGGCGCTGGAGTATTTCGGCGGGCTCGCAGGCAGCCTGACGGGCGAACATATCCAGCTGGGCCAGGATTGGGTCTACACCGTCCGTGAGCCTCTGGGCGTCTGCGTTGGGATCGGGGCGTGGAACTACCCCACACAGATTGCCTGCTGGAAGGGCGCGCCCGCATTGGCCTGCGGCAATGCGATGATCTTCAAACCCTCCGAGACCACTCCGCTTTGCGCGTTGAAAGTGGCTGAAATTCTGCATGAGGCCGGGCTGCCTGCGGGCGTCTATAATGTGGTGCAAGGCTACGGCGAAGTGGGTGGCGCACTGGTCAGTGATCCGCGTGTCGACAAGGTATCGCTCACAGGCTCGGTGCCCACAGGCCGCAAAGTCTACGCATCGGCGGCGGCAGGGATGAAGCATGTCACGATGGAGCTGGGCGGCAAGTCGCCCCTGATCATTTTCGATGACGCCGATCTGGAAGATGCCGTCGGGGGCGCGATCCTCGCCAATTTCTATTCGTCAGGGCAGGTCTGTTCGAACGGCACGCGGGTATTCGTGCAGAAAGGCATCAAGGACCGGTTCCTCAAACGGCTGAAAGAGCGGACCGAGCAAGCGGTCCTTGGCGATCCGCTGGATGAGGCCACGAATTTCGGGCCGATGGTGAGCGCGGCGCAAATGAACATTGTGCTGGGCTATATCAACAAGGGTGTAGAGGAGGGGGCCAAGCTGATCACCGGTGGCAAACTGGCCAAACGGGAGGGGTTCTTTATCGAACCCACGATTTTTGCTGGCGTCACCGACGACATGACCATCGCGCGGGAAGAGATTTTTGGGCCCGTGCTGTCCGTGCTCGAGTTCGAAACAGAAGAAGAGGTCATGGCGCGGGCCAATGACACGGAGTTTGGGCTGGCCGCGGGCGTCTTTACCAGAGATCTGACACGGGCGCATCGCGTCTCGGCCCGGTTCGAGGCCGGGACCTGCTATATCAACACCTACAATCTGGCCCCGGTCGAAGCGCCGTTTGGCGGGACCAAGGCCTCGGGCGTCGGGCGCGAGAATTCGAAAGAAGCGATCAACCACTATAGCCAGGTCAAATCGGTCTATGTGGGGATGGGGCCGGTCGAGTCTCCGTTCTGATGAACAAGGGCTCAAAATATCCTCGGGACGCTGCTTGATGGAAGCCGATTACGTCATTGTTGGCGCGGGCTCGGCAGGATGCGCGATGGCCTACCGTTTGGCCGAAGCTGGCCGGTCGGTCTTGGTAATTGAGCATGGCGGCTCAGACATAGGGCCCTTCATCCAGATGCCCGGGGCGCTGAGCTATCCGATGAACATGTCGCGCTATGACTGGGGATACCGCTCTGAGCCGGAACCACATCTGAACAACCGCCGCCTCGCCACGCCGCGGGGCAAGGTGATCGGCGGGTCGAGTTCGATCAACGGCATGGTTTATGTGCGGGGCCATGCGGGCGATTTTGATCATTGGGCAGAGCAGGGCGCCGACGGGTGGTCCTACGCGGATGTGCTGCCCTATTACAAGCGCATGGAAAGCTGGCGCTCAGGCGGGCGCGGCGGGGACCCGGCCTGGCGGGGCAAGAACGGGCCGCTCCGCGTGTCGCGTGGGCCGGGGAAAAACCCGCTGACGCAGGCCTTTATCGAGGCAGGCGTCCAAGCGGGCTACCAGATGACCCGCGACTATAACGGCCAGCAGCAAGAGGGCTTCGGACCCTTCGATGCGACCATCAAGAACGGAAGGCGCTGGTCGGCGGCCAATGCGTATCTGCGGCCAGCCTTGAGGCGCGCGAATTGCAGCTTAATCAATGCCTTCGCGCGCAAAGTTGTCATAAAGGACGGGCGTGCCACGGGGGTCGAAGTGTCGCGGGCTGGCCAGGTCGAGATGATCAGGGCGCGGGCGGAGGTCATTCTGGCGGCCTCGTCGATCAACTCGCCGAAGCTGCTGATGCTTTCCGGCATCGGACCTGCGGCGCATCTGCGCGAGCACGGGATCGAGGTGCTGGCTGATCGGCCTGGCGTTGGACAAAATCTGCAAGACCATCTTGAGCTTTATATCCAGATGGCAGCCAGCCAGCCGGTCAGCCTTTATAAGTACTGGAATATCCCCATGAAGGGATGGGTGGGTACGCAATGGCTGCTGGCAAAGCTGGGGCTTGGTGCATCCAATCAGTTTGAGAGCGGGGGCTTCATCCGCTCGAAGGCGGGCATCCGCTACCCCGACATACAGTTCCACTTTTTGCCGATCGCCGTGCGCTATGACGGGCAGGCCGCAGCGGAGGGCCACGGGTTTCAGGCGCATGTCGGGCCAATGCGGTCGAAATCGCGGGGGCATGTCACGCTGCGCTCGGCTGACCCGGAGGAGCCGCCGCGGATTGCCTTTAACTACATGTCTCACCCTGACGATTGGAAGGAGTTCCGCACCTGCATCCGGCTGACCCGCGAAATTTTTGGCCAAGCTGCCTTTGCCCCCTTTGCGGGCCATGAAATTCAGCCCGGGTCGGGCATTCAAAGAGACGATCAACTCGATTATTTCATTCGGGAACATGCCGAGAGCGCGTATCACCCCTGCGGGACCGCACGGATGGGGCGTGCCGATGACATGGGGGCTGTGGTGGACCCTGAGGCGCGGGTCATTGGGGTCGATGGGCTGCGATTGGCCGACAGCTCCGTCTTTCCGCGCATCACCAATGGCAATTTGAACGCCCCGTCCATCATGGTGGGTGAGAAGGCTGCGGACCATATTCTGGGCCGCCCACCGCTGCCCAAGGACAACGCAGAGCCGTGGGTGCATCCTCGTTGGAAAAGCGAGCAACGCTAAGCTGCGAGTTTTTCGGGAACCAATCACGATGCTCACGCGATTGTTGGCTGATTTTACAAAGCACATTTTATCCGAAAGGATCAGCAATGACACCAAAAGTCGTTTTCTTTGGTGCGATTGGCACCCTCGTTGAGACCTCACAGATGCAACGTCAAGCCTTCAACAAGGCCTTCGCGCAAGCGGGTTTAGGCTGGCATTGGAGCAGCGCCGAATACCGCAAGCTGTTGACCATTACCGACGGTGTGCGCCGCATTGAACATTACGCGGCGCTTAAGGGCCTCAGCGTTGATGCGCCGGGCCTCCATGACGCGAAGTCCCGCATTTTCAGGAACCTGCTGGCCGACGGGGTCAGGTTGCGCCTCGGCGTCGATGGGGTCATCGCGGCGGCGCGGGCCAATGGTGCAGCACTTGGGTTTGTCCCGCATACGGAGTGTGATGAGGCCGAAGCGGTCTTAGCCGGTACGGGTGCCGCGCTCAGCCCCGCTGATTTCGACGTTGTTGCGGGGCCAGAGGTGGCAGCGAAGGCGAAGCCTGCACCGGATATCTATATTCGGGCTCTCGATCAGCTTGGGATGCGGGCAGACGACGCCGTCGCAATTGAGGACACGCCGGTCACCGCCATGGCTGCGGTACGGGCGGGGATCAGGACGGTTGGCTTTCAAGGGGCCTATGCGGAAGGCGTATTTGATGCGTCCGTCGAAGTCACCGACTATCTGACCCCGGACATGGTTGGGCTTGCGCAGCCATCGCTGCGGTTGGCCTGCTAGGCCCAGCCCCTTCAAGACCCGACCGTATAGGGCAGAACCGACCGGCGGTCATGGTCCACGCTGAGTTTGCTTTCAAGCGGCGGGACGGAGCGTTGATGACAATTGACCCGCTCGCAAATGCGGCAGGAAATACCAATAGGCGCAAAGGCTTGCGCCCGCGCGGGCAGCAGATCATCTGCGTAGATGATCGCCTCTGCATGGCTGACCTCGCAGCCCAACCCGATGGCAAACCGTCGTGTGGGTGCGGCGAAACTGCCCCCTGATTTCGAGACATCACGCGCCAGCGATATGTAGCGCACACCATCCGGTGTTTCAGCCAGTTGTCGCAGGAACCGGCCTGGTGTCTCAAAGGCCTGATGAACATTCCAAAGCGGGCAGGCCCCACCAAAACGCGCGAATTGCAGCCGCGTGGCGGAGTGCCGCTTGGTGATGGTCCCTGCCTGATCGACCCGCACAAAGAAGAAGGGAATACCTTTGGCGCCCGGTCGCTGCAGGGTCGACAGCCTGTGGGCCACCTGTTCGATTGATGCACCAAACTGGTCAGCCAGTTGTTCGAGGTCATGGCGGGTCTGCTGGGCGGCTTCCAGAAATCGCGCATAGGGCAGCAAGGCCGCGCCAGCAAAGTAATTGGCAAGGCCAATCTTGGCGATCTGTCGCGCCGCCTCGCTTTGAAACCGGGCGAGGTCGAGCGTGGCGTCAAGAAGCGCGTTATGTTCGACCAGTGCAACTTGATGCAGGACCTGAAACCGCTGCGTGGAGGGCGCTGATCTGGAGGAGACTGACAAGACAGAGTGAGCACTGTCAAAGTTCCGGAGCTGCGCTGTATCAACAAATTGCAGCGCGAAGCTCAATTGATCGCTCCGCAGGATATCGGTGCCATTGCCATTTGCAAATCGCTCTGCCGCGCGGTCGACGGCATCAATGTAATTGTCGCAATAGTGAAAGAAGTCACGGACCTCTTCCCAGGGCGACGGCTGAAGCGCTGCGTCTTCGCGCCCCAATGCCTCATCCAGCGATGCGAGCCGTTCGTGGTTTTGTCGATAGGCGCGGTGCAGCTGCAGAAACGCATGGGCAAGGCCCGGCGCGTTGGAGGCGGTGAGTTGCAGGTCGGCCAGCGGAGGCATCTGCCCGTCAAAGATCGGGTCGCTCAGCGCTTCGCGCATATCCGAGACGGTGCGTTCCGCGTCGCCCGCCCGCAACTCGGTGATGTCAAAGCCAAACTCCTGCGCCATGCCAAGCATCACCCCGGTGGAAACGGGGCGGTTGTTATTCTCCATCTGGTTGAGATATGGCAGCGAGACGCCGAGCTTTGCGGAGAACGCCTTTTGCGTCAGGCCCAGCCGATTGCGCAGTTCGCGCAGCTTAACCCCGGCATAGAGTTTTCGTGCAGCCATCTCACGCGCCTTTGCAGTTTTGCTAAATATGCCTGTAGCACTTTGCAAACCGCCCTGGCAATGGCGCTAGCCCGCCTTAATCTGCGCCTCACGCCGCGTCACCGAATAGATGGACAGGACAGACAAAATGGCGCTGCCCAGCATAATCCATTGCAGCGGTGCCTCGCTTTGGCTGCCCTGCAGCGCGGCCCCGGCACAAGCGGCGAGGACGGCCCCGCCCCCAATCATGATCGCGCCACCAACCCCTGACGCGGTCCCTGCCAGATGCGGGCGCACCGAAAGCAGGCCGGCCGTAGCATTGGGCAGAACCATCCCATTGCCCAGCCCCACAAAGATGCAAAAACCAAAAAAGGCGTAGACGCTGCCAAGCTCTGCATAGCTCACCATCAGCGACAGGCTCATTCCGATCACCACGAGGCAGGCACCTATCCAGATCATCCGGTTGATCCCAAGCTGCACGGACAGCCGCCCGGACAACATATTTCCAAAGAAATAGCCGACAGCAGGCAGCCCAAGAAATAGCCCAACCAAGGTTGGAGATTGGCCGAAGATAATGGTTGCCACGTAAGGCGCCCCGCCCAGAAACGCGAAGAACGCACCGGATGAAAAGGCGGCGGCAAACGCGTAGCCCCAAAACCGTCGTGATGTGAAGAGTTCTGGATATTCAGAGGCTTGTGCAGAAAAGCTCATTCCCTTGGAGCGGTTCGTCTCCCCCTGATCAAAGAAGCAAAGCGCGCCAAGCGCTGCGCCTGCTACAATAAGAAACAGGAATGTCCCCCGCCAGCCGACCGCGCTGTCGATCAGCCCGCCAATGGTGGGGGCAATCATCGGGACCAGCGACATGCCCATCGTGACATATCCGATCATCGCCGCGCTTTCGTTTTGCGGGACCATGTCTCGGACGATGGCGCGGCTGAGGACCATCGTGGTGGCCACGACAGCTTGCAGCATGCGGAAAAACAGGAAACTTTCGGTGGTCGTGGCAAGCATGCAGCCAAACGAGGCCAACACAAAAATGGTGAGGGAGGCAAGGATGACCGGACGCCGCCCGAATTTGTCTGAGATCGGCCCGACCGCAACCTGCACAAGCGCCGTGCAGCCCAAATACATCGATACTGAAAGCTGCATCACGGCGTAGCTGGTGCCAAACTCCTCTGTCATGGCGGGCAGGGAGGGCAGGAAGATCGCCATCGTCATGGCTGAGACCCCGGCCAGCAGGATCAACGTCAGCATATGGGGCGGGGTGGTGCGGTCGAGAAAACGACTCTGCTCGGAAACTGCCATATTAGGGGTGTAGCCTACCGATGCGAATTGTCCATAACCTGACCTGCAAACGGTCCGGGGTGTGTTCGGCTGTGTCGTACCGAGGTTTGCAATTTCGCAAATTGACCAGATATATCGCAAATAGATTTGCAAATTTGCCGTTTTGTCCTTCTGCGCCCCGCGGCCATTGGGTAATGTTATCAAAACTCCAACAGAGGTGACCCCCATGAAGGATATTCTCAGCGAGCTTGAAGCGCGGCGCGATGTGGCCCGGCTTGGCGGCGGTCAGCGGCGTATCGATGCGCAACATGCCAAGGGCAAGCTCACCGCCCGCGAGCGGATCGAGCTTTTGCTGGATGAGGGCTCCTTTGAGGAATTCGACATGTTCGTGGCCCATCGCTGCACAGAGTTCGGCATGGAGGCGGAGCGCCCCTCCGGCGACGGCGTCGTAACAGGGTGGGGCACGATCAACGGGCGCATGGTCTATGTGTTCAGCCAGGATTTTACCGTCTTTGGCGGCTCGCTATCCGAGACCCACGCGCAGAAGATTTGCAAAATTCAGGACATGGCCGTCCAAAACGGCGCGCCGATTATCGGGATCAACGATTCAGGCGGTGCGCGCATTCAGGAAGGTGTGGCCTCACTGGCGGGCTACGCGGATGTGTTTCAGCGCAACATCATGGCCTCGGGCGTGGTGCCGCAGATCAGTCTGATCATGGGCCCGTGCGCGGGGGGCGCGGTCTATTCGCCCGCCATGACCGACTTCATTTTCATGGTCAAAGACACGTCATACATGTTTGTCACCGGGCCGGATGTTGTGAAAACCGTGACCAACGAGGTCGTCACAGCCGAAGAGCTTGGCGGGGCATCGACCCATACGAAGAAATCCTCGGTGGCGGATGGCGCGTTTGAAAACGACGTGGAGGCGCTGGCCGAGGTGCGGCGTCTGGTCGATTTCCTGCCGCTCAATAACCGCGAGAAGCCGCCTGTTCGGCCCTTCTTCGATGAGGTCGGTCGGGAAGAGGCGTCTCTTGATACGCTGATCCCGGACAATGCCAACACGCCCTACGATATGAAAGAGTTGATCCACAAGCTTGCTGATGAGGGCGACTTCTTCGAAATTCAGGAAGACTTTGCGAAGAATATCCTGACCTGTTTCATCCGGCTTGAAGGGCAGACGGTGGGCGTTGTTGCCAACCAGCCGATGGTGCTGGCGGGCTGTTTGGATATCGACAGCTCCAGAAAAGCGGCCCGCTTTGTGCGCTTCTGTGACGCGTTCGAAATCCCGATCCTGACCCTTGTGGATGTGCCGGGCTTCCTGCCGGGGACCAGCCAGGAATATGGGGGGGTGATCAAGCACGGGGCCAAACTGCTCTTTGCTTATGGCGAGGCAACGGTGCCGAAAGTGACCGTCATCACCCGCAAAGCCTATGGCGGTGCCTATGACGTGATGTCTTCAAAACATTTACGGGGCGATTTCAACTATGCTTGGCCCACGGCTGAGATTGCGGTGATGGGCGCAAAAGGGGCGGTCGAGATCCTCTACCGCTCCGAGTTGGGCGATGCAGAGAAGATCGCCGCGCGCACGGCGGAGTATGAAAACCGGTTCGCCAATCCCTTTGTCGCCGCCGAGAAGGGATTTATCGACGAGGTGAT
>CAYLVP010000100.1:0-8832 GCA_964387155.1 uncultured Rhodobacterales bacterium
GGGCGAGGGTTTCCTCACGCCCGATCAGCATCATCATATCGAAGACACTGGGGGATACAGCGCGCCCCGACAATGCAGCACGAAGTGGCCCGGCCAATTTGCCAAATCCCATCTCCTTCGATGCAACGAAGTCGTTCAACACGCTCTCTAGCGGTTCACGCGCCCAACTAGCATTTTGCAACTGCGGCGTCAATTCTTTCAGTATACCACGGGATACTGAATCAAGCTGTTTTGCGGCTTTGTCATCCGGGGTGAAAGGGCGGGAGCCAAGGATGAAATGCGCCTTGTCCAGAAGGGCCCCGAGTGTTTTTGAATTGCTTTTGAGCAGCGGCAGCGCCGTGCGCAGCGCCTCTTGCTGCGCCTGCGAAAGCGGCGCGCGTTCCGTCAAGGGCAGGTAGGCCAAAATATCACGCATCAACACCGCATCATCGGCCATGCCAATCTGATGGCCGTTGATGTTTTCCATCTTCTTGAAGTCGAGCCGGGCAGGGGCCTTGTTGATCCCGTCAAAGCCGAACCAGTCTTGCGCCTGCGCGTCGGTGAAGACCTCGTCATCGCCATGACCCCAGCCCAGGCGCGCCAGATAGTTGCGCAACCCCGCAGGCGTGTAACCCATGGCGGCATAGGCCTCGATGCCCAACGCGCCGTGGCGCTTCGACAGCTTCTTGCCATCCGGCCCGTGGATCAGTGAGATATGGGCCAAGGTTGGCCGCTCCCACCCCATCGCGTCGTAAATCATCGACTGGCGGCCCGCATTGGCCAGATGGTCGTCGCCCCGGATCACATGGGTCACACCCATGTCATGGTCATCTACCACCACCGCCAGCATATAGACAGGCGTGCCGTCCGAGCGCAGCAGCACCATGTCGTCCACTGTCTCGGCCTTCCAGCTGACCTGGCCTTGCACCGCGTCATCGATGCGGATTGCGCCGTCCTGCGGGGCTTTGATGCGCACAACGTAAGGCGCATCAGGATGATCCGCCTCCGCCACGTCCCGCCAGGGAGAGCGGAAGAGCGTGCTTTTGCCCGCCGCTTTCGCCTCTTCCCGGAAGGCCGCGATTTCATCCTGAGTCGCGAAACATTTATACGCCTTGCCCTGCGCCAAAAGCTGGTGGGCAACCTCTGCGTGGCGGGATGCGGCTGCGAATTGGCTGACCGCCTCGCCGTCCCAGTCCAGACCCAGCCAACTGAGCCCATCAAGGATGGCCTGCGCGGCGTCGGGCGTATAGCGGGCGCGGTCCGTGTCCTCGATGCGCAGCAAGAACTTGCCGCCCCGCCCCCGGGCGTAAAGCCAGTTGAACAGCGCGGTGCGCGCCCCGCCGATATGCAGGTATCCGGTGGGCGAGGGCGCGAAACGGGTGACGACGGGACGATCTGACATGGCGAGGATTAACCTTTTGGAAACCAGAATTTCGCTAGGGTGCAGCGAGTTTGGAGGCGTGTTTAGGCTAGTCTGATGACAGAAACAACTGCGCCCCCGCCGCTCTCTCTCAAGGCGTATTGGCAGGCGGGCTACGCGTTGCAAACGCTCAGTCAGGGTCATTTCTTCGTCTGGCTGCCGATCTTCATGGGCGTTGGCATCGGCGTCTATTTCTCGCTTTTGTCCGAGCCTGATCCCAGATGGTTTACCGCGCTCTTTGCCTTTGGCGTAGTGCTGCCGCTACTGGCGCGGCGTCACGCGGCGCTTCTTCCCTTTGTCTGGGCGATCAGCTTTGCGGCGCTCGGGTTTGCGCTGTCTGGCTGGCACGCGCATCGCGCGGCGGCCCCTGTGCTGGACTGGCGCTATTATGGCCCCATAGAGGGGCGCGTGGTGGGGCTGGACCGCTCTGCCTCCGACAAGCTGCGCATCACGCTCGATCAGGTGCGGCTTGACCGCATCCCCCCTGATGAGCGGCCTGCGCGGGTGCGGGTGTCGCTGCATGGGGAGCAGCGCTACCTCGACCCGCAACCAGGGCAGATCATCATGATGACGGGGCATCTGTCGCCACCCTCCGGCCCGGTCGAGCCCGGCGGGTTCGACTTCCAGCGCCACGCCTGGTTTCAGCAGCTGGGCGGGGTCGGCTACACCCGCGTGCCTGCCCTGCTGCAAGCCCCTGCAGAGCGCGGGGCGTTCGGGGTAGAGATTTTTCGCCTGCGTATGCTTATCTCCAACGGGATCAAAGACCGGATGGAGGGCCGGGAAGGGGCCTTTGCCTCGGCCATCCTGACGGGCGACCGATCTGACGTGGACCAAGAGGCGCTGGTGGCGTTGCGCGCCTCCAACCTTGCGCATCTGCTGGCCATCTCGGGGCTGCATATGGGGATGCTCACGGGCGTCGTCTTTTTGATGGTGCGCTTCGGGTTTGCGCTGGTCCCGAGCGTTGCCATGCGGACCAACCCCAAAAAGATCGGAGCGGTTGCGGCCTTTGTCGTGGCGGTCAGCTATCTGGGCATATCGGGGGCGAGCGTGGCCACCCAGCGCGCTTTCATCATGGTCAGCGTCATGCTGGTGGCGGTTTGCCTTGACCGGCGGGCCCTGACCTTGCGCGCGGTCGCGGTTGCGGCGCTGATTGTGCTGGCGCTCTCGCCCGAAGGGCTGGCGGGGCCGGGGTTCCAGATGTCCTTCGCTGCGACAACCGCACTTGTCGCCATCTTTGCCGAGATACGGGACCGCCAGTTGATGTATGGCTGGCCCCGGTGGGCGCGCAATCTTGCCTCGCTGGTGATCTCATCAGGGATCGCCGGGCTGGCAACGGCCCCGTTCGGGGCGTACCACTTCAACCAGATGTCGCAATGGGGGCTCATTGCAAATTTGCTTTCGGTGCCGGTCATGGGCTCGGTCGTGATGCCCGGGGCGGTGATCTCGGGCGTGCTGAGCCTTGTGGGGCTTGAGCAGATCGGGATCGAGATCATGCGCTGGGGGATCAAATGGATCCTTTTCGTCGCCGAAACCGTAGCAGGCTGGGACAGCGCTGTGCGCCGCATCGCGTCGCCGGGCCCGTGGGTTTTGCCGCTTCTGGGCCTCGGGGGGGCTACGCTTTGCCTGACGCGCGGGCGGATGCGCGTGACCGCAGCCCCTGTATTGGCGGCGGCTTTCGGGCTCTGGTTTCTGTCAGAGCGGCCGGTTTTGCTGGTGTCGGACACAGGCGCGTTGATCGGGCTGATGACGCCGGAGGGCCGCGCGCTGAACAAAGCGCGGGGCGACGGGTTCGTCGCCGGTGCATGGCTTGAGAATGACGGCGACGGCGCGGATCAGGAAGCCGCGTCGCTGCGTGGCGGGATGGGGCGCAAAGAGGCGCGCATTTCTGTTGGCGGGCATGACGTGGCCTTTGTCGTCGACAAGGAGCTGAGCGCCACCGATATGGCGCGGCTTTGTGCGCAAGCAGATCTGCTGATCCTGCCGCAGACCAAGGCGACCCCGGACTGCCCTGCCATCACAGAACGCGGCTTGCGGCGGTCTGGCGCGCTCGCGATAAAGGGCGGAGCGCAGGGTCTGCGCATCACCTCGACCCGGGACATGCGGGGCGACAGGCTCTGGACGCGCTGAAAAAAAAGCCGCCCCAAATCGGAGCGGCTTTTGATCTTTATTGGCGCGCGTCTCAGTAAGAGCGGATCAATCCCACCAGACGCCCCTGCACCTTGACCATATTGTCGGGCAGCACGCGGGTTTCATAGTTCACATTTGCAGGCTCCAGCGCGATGGACGAGCCGTGGCGGCGGAACCGTTTCAGCGTCGCCTCGCTATCTTCCACCAGCGCCACGACGATATCGCCATTATTGGCGGTTGTCTGCTCGCGGATCACAACAACGTCGCCATCATTGATCCCGGCGTCGATCATCGAGTCGCCCTTGACCTCCAGCGCATAGTGATGGCCGTTGCCCGACAGCATCGTGCCTGGCACCGCGACATGGGACGACACCTCGCTGATCGCCTCGATGGGTGTACCTGCCGCGATCCGGCCCATAACCGGCAGCTCCATCGCATGGATGTCAGACACCGGCATGGACGAGGCGGGCGGATCGGTCTTGTCGCCCTCGATCACCTTCGGGCTGAACCCTGCAGGTTTGCTCAAAACGCCGCCATCAATGGCATCAGGCAGTTTGACGATCTCGATCGCACGGGCGCGGTGGGCGAGGCGCTGAATAAAGCCCCGCTCTTCCAGGGCGGTGATCAACCTGTGAATGCCGGATTTCGAGCGCAGGTCCAGCGCATCCTTC
The DNA here is from genome assembly GCA_964387155.1 of uncultured Rhodobacterales bacterium. Lineage (GTDB taxonomy): Bacteria > Pseudomonadota > Alphaproteobacteria > Rhodobacterales > Rhodobacteraceae > Litoreibacter. The sequence continues at coordinate 4,198 of CAYLVP010000100.1, forward strand.
ATCTCATCAAAGCTGGGGGTGACCCCGTCGCGCTGCACGCGGGTGTGGATAAACTTCAGCAGGTCCAGCTGTTTCTTGGTCAGCATTTGCTCGGGCTCCCTGATCTTGGCAATCATGTGGCGTTCGCAAATGTTCTATCCACGTTCCCTTTTTGTGTCAATATGTTCTCGTTTGACCCGCTCACAACACAATATAGTCGACACTGTCTCCCGCAGCGCGGGCAGGATCATTTGGTGGGCGTACGACAAGCGCCGTGGCCTCGGCAAGAACATGCAAAAGCGCACTGTCCTGCCGCTCGAACGCTTGTATCTGGCCGTGCGCGGCATCATGGCGGGCGCGCATGTAATGCTCGCGGGGGCCGTTGGCGGGCAGCGGTTTCACCAGGCGCGCCTGTTGTCTGGCTCGCGCGACAGCAGGGAACCCCAGCATCTTGTCGAGCATGGGTTTGATGAAGATCTCCCCGCAGACCATGGCAGACACCGGGTTGCCGGGCAGCCCCACAAGCACCGATTGCCCCATGCGCCCCGCCATCAGCGGTTTGCCGGGCCGCATGGCGATCTTGTAGAAACTGCGCGCAAGCCCTTGATCTTCGGCCACTTTGCCGACGATATCGTGATCGCCCACCGAGGCACCACCAATGGTGATGATCAGATCGCTGCCTTGGGCAAGCTCCAGCGCCGTGGCCAGTGAACTTTCGGTATCCTTGGCCGCCGGCAACAGCCGCACCTTGGCACCTGCGGCTTCGAACAAGGCTTTCAACCCAAAACTGTTGGACGCAATGATCTGGTCGGGGCGCGGGTCCTCGCCCGGCATGACCAGCTCATCCCCGGTCGCAATCAACGCGACGGTAGGCCTGCGGGTCACAGGCACCCGCGCGCAATTCATCGACGCCAAAAGGGCCAAATCAGCGGGGCGCAAAAGTCGCGGCGCCTCTCGGCTGTCGCCGAGATTAAAGTCCCCGCCAGCGGGCCGAATATGCGGGCCCGTATCGAGCCTGTCGCCCAGCGTGATCACATCGCCGTCGCGGGTAACATCTTCCTGAATGATCACGCGGGTGCCGCCGTTGGGCAGCGGCGCTCCGGTGAAGATGCGCACCGCCTGACCGGGCCCGATCGTGCCGTCGAAACGATGCCCGGCAGCGGCTTCGCCAATGACGGTGAATGTTTTGCCCGGCTCCGCTGTGTCCGCGACCGCATAGCCATCCATGGCGGAGGCCGCGAAAGGCGGCTGCGCGCGGGTCGCGGTGACCTTCGCCCCCAGCACGCGGCCCGCGGCATCGATCAGGTCAATGTCTTCAATGGGCAGCGGGTCCACCAGCGCAAAAAGCGCATCCAGCGCGTCGGAGACGGAAATCACGCCTCGAACCGGCCCGACTTGCCGCCGTCTTTCAAGACCACCTTAATGGCGGTGATCTCCATCGTTTTTTCAGCGGCCTTGAGCATGTCATAAACCGTCAAAGCAGCGGTGGAAACGGCGGTGAGCGCTTCCATTTCAACGCCGGTCTGGCCGGTTGTTTTGACCGTGGCCTCAATGCGGATGCCGGGCAGGGCCGCGTCGGGTTTCAACTCGACCGAGACCTTGGTGATCGGCAGCGGATGGCACAACGGGATCAGCTCGCTGCATTTCTTGGCCCCCATGATGCCCGCCAGCCTTGCGATGCCCAGCACGTCGCCTTTCTTGGCCGTGCCTTGGGTCACAAGCGCAAGCGTTTCAGGCAACATCCGCACCGCCCCGGTTGCCACGGCAATCCGCGCGGTCACGGCCTTGTCGGAGACATCGACCATATGCGCATGGCCCTGGCCGTCGAAATGGGTCAGCTCAGACATTTACATGCCCCTGCTGAACGGTTTTTCGCTGAGGATATGGCGGGTCGCGGCGCTGACATCCTCCTGCCGCATCAGGCTTTCCCCAATCAGGAAGGAGCGCGCGCCATATTGCGCCAGATCCGCCAGGTCTCCGGGCTCGAATAGGCCGCTTTCAGCAATGATCATCTTGTCTGCCGGGACGCGTTTGGCCAGCTTACGGGTGGTGTCGAGCGTGACGTCAAACGTGTTCAGGTCGCGGTTGTTGATGCCCAGCATCGGGCTTTTCAACCTGTTGGAGCGGTCCAGCTCTTCGCGGTTATGCACCTCGACCAGCACGTCCAGCTCGAACTGGGTCGCGGCGTCTTCCAGCTCTGCCGCCTGCGCGTCCGAGACCGAGGCCATGATGATCAGGATGCAATCCGCGCCCAGCGCCCGCGCCTCGGCGACCTGATAAGGATCATACATGAAATCCTTGCGCAGGATGGGCAGGTCCACGACCTCGCGCGCGGCCATGATGTAGCTGTCATCGCCTTGAAAGTAGGGCGCGTCGGTCAGCACGGACAGGCAGGTGGCCCCCCCGTCCCGATAGGCCTGTGCCAAGGCCGGGACGTCAAAATCTTCGCGGATCAACCCTTTGGAGGGGCTGGCCTTCTTGATTTCGGCAATCAGGCCGTAATCCGTGGTCGCTGCCTCGCGCAGCCGCTCGTAAAAGCCGCGTGGGGCAGGGCTGGCCATGGCTTGGGCCGTCATATCCTCCAGCGAGGTTTCGGCCTTGCAGGCCGCGATATGGTCAAGCTTGTAGGCCTTGATCTTTTCCAGAATCGTGGGGGTGCTCATGCGGCCTCCGATGTGAGTTTGGCCAAGGCCTGCACCTTGGTTTTGGCGGCGCCACTGTCGATGCTTTCGGCTGCCAGGGCCACGCCGTCAGGCAGGGCCGACACCCGGTCCGCAACGACCAATGCCGCCGCCGCATTCAGCAATACCGCGTCGCGATAGGCCGATTTTTCGCCGTCCAGCAACGCGGCGAAGGCTTTGCCATTGTCCTGCGGTGTGCCGCCGATGATCTCTTCAAACGGGCGGGGGGCGAGCCCTGCATCCTCGGGTGCGATCTCGGCCATTATGATCGCGCCGCCTTCCAGTTTGGCGACCTGTGAGGGTGCGGAAATTGCCAGCTCATCTGTGCCGTCACCGCCATGCACAAGCCAGGCTTTCTCTGACCCAAGGGCAAGCAGGGTTTCGGCCATCGGTTTGATCAAATCGGGCGAAAAGGCCCCGGTCAGCTGCCGCTTGACGCCGGCAGGGTTGGTCAGCGGGCCCAGGATGTTGAAGATCGTGCGCGTGCCAAGCTCCGCCCGTGTGGGCATGACATGTGCAATGGCGGGGTGGTGCATCGGGGCCATCATGAAGCCGATCCCGATCTCCGCCAATGCGCGGTTCACCACCTCGGCCCCGACCATGACATTGATCCCCATCATGCCCAAGGCATCCGCCGCGCCAGATTTTGACGACAGGTTGCGATTGCCATGTTTGGCGACGGTCACCCCCGCACCTGCCACCACGAAAGCGGTCGCCGTCGAGATGTTGAGCGTGCCCTTGCCGTCACCGCCGGTGCCCACAATATCCAGCGCGCCAGCGGGCGCCGTGACCGGCTTGCATTTGGCCCGCATCACCGCGGCGGCGGCGGCATATTCATCAACCGTTTCGCCGCGCGTGCGCAGCGCCATCAGGAAGCCGCCAATCTGGCTGGGTGTCGCAGCCCCTTCAAACAGGACGCCGAAGGCTTGCTCCGCCTCGGCACGGGTCAGCGGGCGGTCAGCGGCCAACCCGATCAGCGGTTTCAACGCCTCACTCATGCGGGCACCTTCACCGTGTCGAGAAAGTTTTGCAGCAGGGCATGCCCATGCTCGGACGCAATGCTTTCGGGGTGGAACTGCACGCCATGGATCGGCTTGGTTTTGTGTTGCAGGCCCATAATGGTGCCATCCTCCAGCTCCGCCGTGATCTCGAGCGTATCGGGCAGGGTGTCGCGCTCCACCACCAAGGAATGGTAGCGCGTGGCTTCAAAGCCCTGAGGCAAACCTTTGAAAACGCTTCTATCCCGATGGGTGATGCGGCCCATCTTGCCATGCACGATCTCGGAATGGCGCACGACCTTGCCGCCAAAGGCCTGCCCGATGGTCTGATGGCCCAGGCAGACGCCAAAAAGCGGCGTGTTGGTCTCGGCGGCGGCATCCACCATCGCCAGACAAATCCCGGCCTGATCCGGATCGCAAGGCCCCGGGGACAGCACAATGCCCGCCGCATTCATCGCCATCGCGTCCTGCACGTTCAGCGCGTCATTGCGGCGCACCACAACATCCGCGCCAAGCTCGCCCAGATAATGGACGAGATTGTAGGTGAAGCTGTCGTAATTATCGATCAACAGAAGCATCAGGGTCTCACTTTGGCGCGCGGGTTTCCGCCGGGGGCGGGGTCAGGTCAAAAGGGCTTTCGACACCCTAGCAGACCGGCTATAAATGCCCAGAGCCACGCGCCGGGGTCAAGAGCCGCACCCCAAAATGAGCGCGGGCAGGAGCGGCGCGATTTTTTCGCGCCCAAGTGAGGAGCAGATCGTGGGCAAAGGCATTCTTTCCGGGGCCGTGTGGGGCCTGTTATGCGGCACATCCGTGATGGCCGTCCTGTCGCTTTACGAGCCGCTGCCCCGCGAGGTGGATGTCACGGATGCGGGCGCTGACGCGCAAGGGGCCGAGGCCCCGACAGCAGAGTTGACACCAGCCCCCGAAGCCACATCTGAGCCTGAGCCTGAGCCTGAGCCTGAGCCTGAGCCTGA